>NZ_CM001441.1:3732225-3996097 GCF_000244895.1 Desulfosporosinus youngiae DSM 17734 | reverse complement strand
TCATCTGATGGTGCTGCGGCAGCGGCATGGAAGTCTGATAGGATAATTTCCGAGCTTAAGGAGCAGAAGTCCACGAACTTTCAGTTCGTGGACTTCTGCTCTTAAATTTACTAGATAACATTAAATCACAATAACCGTAACTATTTTGTAACTATTATTAAGATCTTTGTAAAAAAGAATTAGCTTATTAGGTGTATTGTAAGATAGAACGGTTTTTATAAGACATGGACAAGTTTTAGGAGGGAGGAGAGAGGACTGTGTCGAAAATAAAAATCATGAGCAGGCTAATAGTTATGGTTTGCTTGATCATCTTAAGTATTTTCTTAATGGCCGGATTTCCTGAATGGGGTATTGCTACTCAGTCCGTTATTCGCTTACACTATTCGCCTGCACTTGACGAGGCATCTATCCCTTCTCCTGACAGAAGAGAAGCCGGGTCTCATGCCGGGGGTATTGATCGAAGTGACGGAGCGGCTTCAAAGGCTGAGGAGCCGGAAACAGCGATAGAACCGAGTTCGGACCTGCCTGACCGGGGGGAATATCCGGCTGATGCAGAGGGGACAGGAAGTGAAGCCATTGAGGATTTATCCCGGAATGGGGAGACTCAGCCCGGAGTAGATTCCCAGCCCCTAACCGGAGAATCTCAGTCTCCGGCTGAATCGCCGGCGGTTGTATCACCACAGGAGCCGGTCCAAGCCGAACCGGAAAAAACCATGGTCTTACCTGGGGCACCAGACACCCCCATTCATCCATACTATGATGAGGCTGGCAACCCTCCTACAGCTCCGGGTTTAGCCATGCGCCAACGCAGCTTCCATCCCGAAACCCAAAAAATGGCCTTCCTGACCTTTGATGATGGGCCGTATCCCAGCACGACGCCACGCATTCTGGCAATTTTGGCCGAAGAAAATCTCCACGCCACCTTTTTCAATATCGGCCGGCAGATGGAGCTTTATCCGGATTTGCTAAAGGCAGAGTATGAGCAGGGGCATGCCATCGGAAACCATACTTATTCTCATAACATGGCTGAGGTGTATAAAGGACCTGAGTATTTTCTGGCCGATGTGAAGAAGGCTGAGGAGATAATTTATAATACAATTGGTATACGCCCCTTAATAGTCCGGGCTCCGGGAGGAACAGTGGGTCATTTTAATATCAAGTATTTTAATGCTGTTGACGCCGAAGGGTATTTGATGGAGGACTGGAATGTTGATCCGGGGGATACCAGAGCCCGCTTAGTTCCCGCGGAGCAGATACTACAAAATGTTGAGCGGCAGATTCAAGGCAAGAACAGGGTTGTTATTTTGCTGCATGATCTGGTCGGTAAGGAAACGACCATCGAGGCGCTGCCAAAGATTATTGAATTATTAAGAAAAGAAGGCTTTTCCTTTGGGGTGCTTGGTCCTGATGTTTTGCCTATGGTGTTTACCGCGGGTCTGCAGAACTAAGATTATTAAGAAAATGTCCTGTGCAAGACCTCTTGGGAGGCTATATGGTTTACAATAGAAGGTAATGGTACAATGATGTTTGTAAAACCGGATAAACGGGGTGATCAGGTGAAGGATATAAAGATGAAGGTACTGGTTGTTGAAGATGAAGAGTCGATCCGGCGCTTCATTACCCTTAACTTAAGCGCGGCGGGTTACTTAGTCAGTGATACGGCGACTGGGGAAGAAGCCCTTGAGATGTTGGAGACCTTTGCCCCTAAGGTGGTCGTGCTTGATCTCATGCTGCCTGGTATCGGTGGTTTGGAAGTATGCCAGAAAATCCGGGAGACGAGGCAGGAAACCTTTGTGATCATGCTGACAGCCAGGGGCCAGGATACAGATAAAATCCTTGGTTTGGAACTGGGTGCCGATGACTATATGGTAAAACCCTTTAACCCCTTAGAATTAATTGCCCGGGTAAAGGCTGTTTTGCGGCGGGGCGCAGGCCTTAGAGATCCCAAAGAGATCTTTAGATGCGGGGACTTATGCTTGAATATTACTGCTAATAAATTTTATAAGAAGGATCATGAAATAGAGTTAACTCCTATAGAATTTGGCTTATTAAAAGTATTTATGGAGAATCCCGGGAGAGCACTTAAACGGGAAGAAATGCTGAATACGGTCTGGGGTGAGGATTATTTCGGGGATACTAAAACGCTGGATGTCCATATTAGACGCTTACGGGAAAAGATTGAGGACAACCCTTCACGGCCGGAGTTTATTAAAACGGTTTGGGGTTCCGGGTATCGATGGCAGCAGGAATCTTAATATGAAAGGGATCAGGGCGCGGCTGACGGCTAATTTTATGATCGTTATCATCATCACAGTCAGCATCCTCGAAGTTCTCCTTATCTACACGGTACGGCAAAACTACTATGGAAGTTTAGAAGGAAGCCTCACTAACCAGATTAAGATTTCCGCTGATTTGTATGCTAAATATTTTTCTGACACCTCCTTACAGGAAAATGTCTTATATAATGTGGATGCCTTCTGGAATCAAAGTAATGCCGAAGTGGAGATTGTCGATCAGAATGGCAGCATTGTGATGGATTCCTTGGGTGTGATTCCTCCTGGACATGCGGTGACAAACGATATCCAGGACGCCTTAAATGGAAAAACCGGGACATGGATTGGAAGCTTGAATGGCCAAAAGGTTATGGCTGTGGCTCACCCTTTAATGGCCGACAATGAAATAGTGGGGGCCTTGCGCTTTATTACTTCCTTGAGCGCTGTGGACCAGGATATTCAGAATACGGCTTATATCTTTGTTTCAATCGGCCTGGCGGTGGTTTTAGTTGCCGGGCTGATTAGTGTTTTCTTAGCCAATACGATTATTATCCCTTTGCAAGAGGTTACTGCAGTGGCTCAGGAAATGGCTGGCGGTAATTTTCAAGCGCGCAGTAAAAAAACCCATGAAGACGAGATAGGGAAGCTCTCAGACACTCTAAATTATATGGCGGATGAGATTGTCAAAAAGGAACAGCTGAAAAATGATTTTATCTCGTCGGTTTCCCATGAGCTGCGCACCCCTTTGACATCAATCATGGGCTGGGCTATCACTTTGAAGAATGAGCAATTCCAACAGAAAGAAATGCTGGCGGATGGTCTGGGAATCATAGCCAAAGAGAGTGAACGACTTACTTTAATGGTAGAAGAACTGCTGGATTTTTCAAAGTTCGTCTCTGCCCGGGTGAAACTGCAAAAGGAAGAAATTAACTTGTCCTCTCTTATGGAGCATATTCAGAAACAATTAACTCCCAGGGCAGTGCGGGAGAATATTAACTTCACAGTTCAATACCCTGAAGATTTACCGAACTTATGGACAGATGCCAACCGACTCAAGCAATTGTTTATTAATATTTTGGATAATGCCTTTAATTTTACCCCTGCGGGTGGTCTGGTAAGCTTTAACCTGGAACTGAAAAGTGAGAAATTGTTGTTTAGTATTATAGATTCCGGTTGTGGGATAGCAGTTGATGAGCTGCCTATGGTTAAAGAAAAGTTTTATAAGGGGAAAAGTTCACGTTCGAAAAATGGAATTGGCTTATCCATATGCGAAGAGATTGTGAGCCTAATGGGTGGAAAAATGGAGATCACCAGTGAACTTAATCAAGGGACAAAGGTGTTTATCAGCTTACCAAAAGGGGAGAAGTTCTATGCCAAGAGCGTATAAGGTGTTGCTTGCTGTGCTTTCCTTACTTTTGCTCAGCGGTTGCACTAACCTTTCCTGGACGACAGCGGGGAAGATTGTTCCTCCGGTTCCTGATAGCTGCCCCTTGGAAGGGCAGTGGGAGGTAAATCAAGACCTGCAGGCCGATGGAAATCTTGAAGAGTACCATCAGAACTGGGAAGGCAAGACCATTCAATTCACACGCGAAGTTGCTGTGCTGGGTGATTATGTCTGGAGCAATCCCGCCTTTAAACTTAAGAAAGTTTCTTCTGCTCAATACCTGACCACTAAATATTTGAATCTTTCCAGTGATTTGATGCCCGATAATCAAGAGATAGAGGTCATCACTGTATCTGCAGGGGAGAACTTTTTAGGTGAATTCATGAAAATTGATGAGGCGAGACTCATTGCCTTTGTCCAAAATAAGGCGCTGTATCTTCAAAAGCTCTCAGATCAAGTGGACAGTTCTTTAGCCTTGGCTAACCTTAATGACTATCAAGCAAACGAACAAAGCAGCCAGGGATCATCAGGGGTTCTGGTGGGGTTAAAAATACCTGATGGATCAGGTGCTGGCAAGGGCGCAGATAATACCGACTATAGATATCAGACGGTATGGTTGGCTTCCAAAAATAAGAAGCTGAATCCGGTTCTGACAGAAGACAATATCTTTTTTCCGCGCAGCAGCGGCTTTTGGGAACTTCAGGTGCCTCAAATCCAGGAAGGATCAACGATGGAAGATTGGCTATCGGCTCACGATGTTTCTACGAAGGTCCAAGAACCACAATTGAGCAGCCTGAAACTTAGCCGGGGCGAGGTTAATAAGGGAACGGGTAAAAAAATAATTCATTACGTTGGGAATGACTATGTTGCAGTGGAAAATCAAGGGTATGGGAATCAACTGCAGGTGCTGCCGGTGGATAAAATCTCGGCCCTTGAAGGAATCAAGTTTTCCGACTTGCTCGATTACGGCGGATCTTCAACATTCAGTAACGCAAGGGCTCAGGCACGCCGGACTTTAAATAATAATCCGCATATTATAGATATCGATGATGACAGTTTGGAGCAGAATTTTGGGCTGACCCGTAAGAATGGACATTGGTATCTGAGAGGCAGAATTAATTATACCTTACAAAATGCTGATGACCCCAGCCATCTGGATTTTAACATCAATTTAGTTCCCCCTGCCAAATTAATCTTCTACGATACGTTATATCTTAGTTGGCAGTATATAAAAGATCGTGTCCCGGATGCTGTGGATGCCTTTACTTCTCCCAATCAGGATATCGCCCTTGTCGTAACCAAGACTAAGCTTCTGGTTTACCCTATTAGTATGGGTCAATTGGAAAGTGAGGCCTTGGCTAAAATCGATCTGGAGCCCGGGAGCTCAATCATCATGGCGGAGTGGGCTACGGGGTCTTACGTCGATAATTGGGAAAAAGCATTTCTTGCCAATGGTGCCGAAGTAACAGGAAATGAAAGCCAGTGATCAAGGGAAACTGTATTGTAAAATAACTGTTCCTAGAGTAGAATATTAAATAAGAACAATTCTTAAGAAAATACAGAGGATTGCCAGTAAGCATTAAAGGGGGGAACAGTTTGAAACGTCAAATAAGGAAAGCGGACTTCTCCTTAGTCAGTAAGGAACTAGACTATTTTGAAAGTACGGGTCTTATTTCAGGAGAGCAAAAGACTGGGATTCTGGAGAATTATGAAGTACAGGGCGGACTTAACTTTATTCAAGTTGTGGTCACGATTGGCGCTATTTTGGTGGGCCTTGGAATCTTAAGCTTCATTGCCAGCAATTGGGAGGGAATGAGTCATTTTACGAAGCTCCTGATCATCTTCGGAATTTTCGGAGGAGTAAACCTGGCAGGCTATATGCTTACGGAAAACAATCCCCGCACCGGGCGGAGTTTGATTTACCTGGGTACTCTGGTTTACGGAGCGGGCATTTTTCTCATTGGGCAAATGTATCATTTTGGCGGAGAGTTTCCCACGGCGTTTCTGCTCTGGTCCATAGGAGTAATCCCTATGGCCTTCCACCTTCAGGATAAGTATTTAATGCTGTTTGGGAACATCCTCTTCGGGGTCTACCTTTTGGGCTCTCTTGAACAGGGTTTACTCTCTGCGGGTTGGGCAGGAGTTCCCCTGATGTATTTTGCTTACAGCTACTTTGATAAATCAAGGCTGCTCTTGTTCTTCGCTAATCTAACGACACTGAGCTTCATCCTGCAAATCACGTTGCGATATGAGGTTGAAGGTTTGTTTGCAACCCTGCTCTTTTTCTTAATAGGACTGGTCATGTATGGGTTGAAGCACAACTTTGAGCGGGATATATTCCGGGTTCAGGGCAACGTTCTCTTTGGAGTGACCGGCGTCATGCTGACCGTTCCTGAATTATGGGATGTTTTGCTCAGCGCTCAGTCCACGCGGTTAGCGAGTATCCTCTTTGCCCTCGCTTTTGTCGCTTTGCTGTTTTTCCTGATCAGAAAGGGCAGCCTAATAAGCTTAGTCTTTGTATGTGTTACTATCTTCCGCTATTATGCAGACACCTACGCCTTTTTATCGAAATCCCTGTTTTTTATTGTAGGAGGGCTGCTGTTACTCGCCTTTGGTTTCTACTTTGAACGGATGAGGAGTCAGCAAAAGGAGGGATTCAGGCATGAGTAAGAAAACAAGGTTCTTATTAGCTATAGCGCTTCCCTTGCTGATTCTCCTGGGGATGACGATCAAACCTCAGGCAACGGTTCTCTTCGGGCAGGAGATCCTTCTGGAAACAAAGGCTTATGACCCTACAGATTTGTTCAGAGGGGACTATGTCGCCCTGAATTTTGCAATCTCAGATGTGCCCAAGTCTAAGGTGGACCTGTCCCTGGATAAGGTATACAATAAGAATCTTTATGTAAGTCTTAAACAAGAGGGCAAATATTTTGTTGTCGATCAGGTTAGTGACGTTAAACCAAAGCAAGGAGTCTATTTAAAAGGAAAATTCAGAGAAGGATTTAATGGGTTTGGGCAAGCCGGTGAAGCGGCCAATTACCGGGTGGATTACAGTTTGGATAAGTATTTTGTTGAGCAGGGAAGCGGCAAAGAGCTTGAGCAGGAATCTATCAAGGGTGGGCTGGAAGGAACGGTTAAGGTCCTGGGCGGATATGGAGTTCTGACGGGAATTGCCCGTCGCTAGCTTTCGGAAAATAATGCACAAAAAATCAGCCCGAGAGGACGTTTTTTAACGCCTTTCGGGCCTTTTTTTTAAAGAAGATTCAGGTGAAGGACGGTTATTAATATGAGCAGGAGGGTTGCAAAAACATGTTTAAAATACATGGATTCATAATTTGAATTCTTGAAGAATGTGTTTCTGCCTAAGATTATTACATAGAATAAGCAGGCCATAGCACATAGTCCGGTAATAACAACAAAAATAGAGATAGGAACGACCGGCCAAATGTAATAGTACAAAAAGAACAGACTGTGATAGCCTGCGAGAATAAGGATGAACCAGCCCAGGGCTTTATGCAGAAAGCGGAAGATCGTTTGTCCGCTGCTTCGTATTGAGCTGTTTTTGACAAATTCAAGAAAGGCCGCTTTGATAACCGTCAGCAGAAACAAGGCCCCTATGGCGTAAAAGGATAACCCTCCTGCTCTGGCCGAGATGTTCATAGTCGTTGAATTAAGAGGTATGGAAAATAACCCCGAACCGGCTATATATAATACTAGGGTAAGAGTAAAAATATAGGCGATTTTCTGATAAGGAGATTTAATATACCCAGCTATTCTTATCAATGTTAAGAACCTCCAATAGTTTTTTTAGATTCATCAGCTCTCAATATATTCGTTGTTCATTTTTCAATTCCTTTGGAAATTTGCACAATTTTTATAGAGTAAATTAGGCTGAAATTAATAAACTCTTTGGCTCAGAATGACTTGCATTGTTTGATTTAGTATTATCGGAGTGTTCAGTAAAATATTGTATTATTGTGGTTCAATGTCTAGACTTTTTAGTAATACTGTAATATATTTCATATAACTAAATTATTTAAGGAATTCGAGGTATTTTATGGATAATATCTATGAGCGTATTAGGAGTTTGCGTGTCAGCATGAACATGACGCTTAAAGAACTGAGTGAAAAAACAGGTTTATCCGTCAGTTTTCTTTCTCAAGTCGAACGGGGAAACAGCTCCTTGGCTATTACATCCCTTCAGAAGATTGCCGATGTCTTTAAGGTTTCTATGTCCTCCTTTTTTGAAAGCACAGAAAGCAACAGTTTTTTTACGCCTGTGGAAGCGCGGAAGCCATTTCAAATTGAGAGATCTGATTCAGTGTTTACTCGATTAGGAGGAAACTTTCCGGGCAAAGTATTGGAACCAATTCACATAGTATTAGCTCCCTTGCAAGGGCAAGAGGTTATATTTAACCATCCCGGTGAAGAGTTTTACTATATTTTGCGGGGCAGGGTTTTAATGATGGTAGGGGACAAGGAATATGAAATGAACGAAGGGGATACGATTCATTTCCCCTCCACCTTAAATCATACTTGGCATAACCCAACTGACGAAGCAGTTCATATGATCGCCGTACTTACCCCGATCATCTTTCATGAGTAATCAATAGTTTCTTCAATAGAGGCTGACAGCACTTATCCAAGCTATCCTCTGATATGTCGAATTAGGCCCTTCAAAGGAAGTAGAGAAGGAGAAAGCACACCATGAAAATTGTAACAACCAAAGATATCGAAGCAGCAAATCGTCACGATGTGATCATGAAAACCCTTTTCGGCAGTAATGCAGCGAAGGATGCTAACGTGACAATGGGAACCGTCGTATTTCCTCCCGGGGCAAGAGTCCCGGCAGAAGGTGCGGGAGTTCATGCCGAACATGAATATTCGTATATAATGAGCGGATCACTTTTAACCATGAGCGGGGGAAAAGAATGCCGCATATCCGAGGGGCAAGCTACGATCATACCGGCAGGTGAAGAGCACTGGGCCTTCAATGATGGAACAGAAAACTGTGAAATAATTTGGTTCATGGTAAAGTAGTTAATTATCTTTAGTTGAATGAGTTCTCTGCCAGGCCAGCAATATAAAAAGAAGGAAAAATGCCAGGATTTACAAGGAGGATACATATTAATGAATGTATTTAAAGAAAGAATCAAACGAATTCAAGCAATTATGAAATCTCAAAGCACGGATTATCTGGTAGTGGCCCCTTCAGCCAATTTTTTTTATCTCACCGGATTAAGGACGACAGCCGATGAAAGGCTGCAAGCTTATTTGGTGCCTGCAGAAGGCAAGCCGGTTATGGTTCTGCCGGAGATGTATCGGGAAGCGGCAGAAGATGTTGAAGAGAATAGCTTTGAATTACTGACCTGGTCTGATGGAACAGATCCTGTTGACTTGCTGCTTCCTTTGATCAAGGGACACTCAGCACTGGCTGCCATCGATGAAAGAATGTGGGCAGGACACTTTTTGCAGGTCAGAAAAGCGTTCTCCGGGTTCGAGTTTACCGGTGCCGCAAAGATTATGAGACAAGTTCGAATGATTAAGGACCACAATGAGATGAGCCTTTTAGAAATGGCCGGAAGATTAACGGACAAGGTTATGGCGGAGGTTCTAAAGGTCATCAAGCCAGATATTTCTGAAAAGGAATTGGCATTTTTTGTGGAAGGCAAGCTTAAAGAATATGGCGCGGAGGAGCTTTCTTTCAAACCTATTGTAGCCTCAGGACCTAATACCTCATCCCCTCACCACCATACCAGTGAAAGAAGGCTGATTCCAGGTGATTTGGTGGTCTTGGATTTCGGAGGGCTTTTTCAAGGGTACTGTTCAGATATGACCCGGACTTTCTCGGTAGGTAAAGCCTCCGCGGAGATCAAGAAAATATACCAAGCTGTCAAAGATGCCAATGAAGCTGGTTTTCAAGCAGTTTGCGCAGGGATTTCCTGTGAAAAAGTCGATGAGGCCGTCCGGGATACCATTTCACGAGCGGGATATGGACAGTATTTTATTCATCGAACAGGCCATGGTATAGGGTTGGATATCCATGAAGACCCCTTTATAGTTTCGGGTAATCAAGAAACTTTGCAGACCGGAATGACGTTCAGTATTGAACCGGGTATTTATATACCGGGGCAATATGGGGTACGCATTGAAGATATTGTCGGACTCTCCGAAAATGGACCGATACGTTTTAATAATTTTCCCCGGGAATTAATCGAGGCGTAAGAATCGCTGTACCTAAATGATAAATCTTTTATGATTGTGAGACATGAGCGATGAGAGATGTTTTATTAGACAATGAGGATTTACTGAGAATAAACAACCTGAATGTGCGGTTCAGAACCTCGGAGGGGGCCTTTAGGGCTGTCCGGGATGTGAGTATTTCAATACGTTCCGGGGAGACGCTGGGTATTGTAGGGGAAAGCGGAAGCGGTAAAAGTGTCACTGCTCTCTCAATTATGAATTTAATTCCTAATCCTCCCGGAGAGGCGACTGGAGATATCTTGTTCAATGGGCGGAATCTAAGAAATTTATCGCCGGAAGAGGTTCGAACCATTCGGGGTAATGAAATTTCAATGATCTTTCAGGAGCCAATGACCTCATTAAATCCGATTCATACTTGTGGTAAACAGATTATGGAACCGCTCTTGCTGCATAAAGGCTTTACTAAAAAGGAGGCTAAAGTACGCGCTTTAGAACTCTTGAAGATGGTGGGTATTCCAATTCCGGAGCAAAGATTCAAAGAGTATCCCCATCAATTATCCGGCGGAATGCGGCAAAGGATTATGATTGCCATGGCCTTGGCTTGCCGTCCTAAGCTGCTCCTGGCAGATGAACCGACCACAGCTCTTGATGTAACAATTCAAGCTCAAATTCTGGAATTGATGAAGAATTTACGTAAGGAAATCGATACTGCCATTATTATGATTACCCATGATCTGGGGATCATTACCGAAATGTGTGATCGTGTGGTGGTTATGTATGCAGGGCAGGTGGTCGAGTCCAGCCCGCTCAAAGAATTGATAAAAGAGTCGCTGCACCCTTATACGGAAGGGCTGCTGCGGTCTATTCCTACTATAACAAAAGAAAAGCAGCGCTTGCATACAATTGAAGGCACTGTTCCCAGTCCTTTCAACATGCCGATAGGCTGCAGCTTTCAACCGCGGTGTAACTATTCAACCTCACTTTGCTCCGAGAAGACTCCGGAATTGGTTCATATAACGGAAGAACGTGCTGTCAGATGCTGGCGCCATGTGAATGAAGGCAAACAGGGGTAGGAGTGAAAATATGGAAGATAGTTTACTTGTTCAGATTCAAAATCTTAAGATGTATTTTCAAACGGAAGGGAGCTTATCCTTACATAAAAAATACATAAAAGCAGTTGACGATGTCTCATTTGAGCTGTTTAAAGGAGAAACCTTTGGCTTGGTGGGTGAATCAGGCTGCGGTAAAAGTACTCTGGGACGCACAATACTAGGCCTGTATAAGCCAAATGCCGGTAAGGTGATCTTCGAAGGTGAGGATATTTTTTCGTTCAATAATAAGAGAATGAAAGAAATGCGCAAAAAAATCCAGCTAATTTTTCAGGATCCAAGTGCTTCCTTAAATCCAAGAAAGACGATTAATGATATTTTAAATGAACCTTTTCACATTCACCAAGTGGGAACCAAAATCGAGCGTAAGGCGAAGATTAAGGATTTAATGGAAAGAGTCGGTCTTTCTGAGTATCATTTAAGCCGCTATCCTCATGAAATGTCGGGAGGGCAAAAGCAGAGGGTAGGCATTGCCAGGGCTTTGGCCTTGAATCCCAAGCTGATCATCTGCGATGAACCGGTCTCTGCTTTGGATGTTTCGATTCAGGCCCAGGTTATTAATTTATTGGAAGACCTTCAGAAGGAATATGATCTGACCTATTTATTTATCTCCCATAACTTAAGTGTCGTACATCATATCTGCGATCGGGTAGGGGTTATGTACCTGGGAAAACTTGTGGAGATTGGCAGTCATGAGGATATTTATCGTAACACTCAGCATCCTTATGCCAAGGCCTTGATCTCAGCTATTCCCAATGCTGATCCGGATGATCGAAGAGAGCGGATCCTGCTTAAAGGAGATGTGCCAAGCCCGGCAAATCCTCCATCCGGGTGCCGCTTTCATACCAGGTGCCCTGAGGCGATAGACTTATGCAGTCAAGAGGAGCCTCTGCTAAAGGAGGTGTTTGCAGGTCATTGTGCAGCTTGTCATTTAGTTAAATGATCAGGAGAAGGAGGGATTATCGAATAATTACCTATAGTTGAACTTACAATTTGAAGGGAGAGAGAACAGTGAGAAAGAAGCTTAGAATTCTGTTGGCAATGTTGACCATAGTGCTGCTCTTTACGGCAGGATGTGGCGGGAGTAAAGATGCAGCCACTAAGCCTGAAGCCACGGACGGTAATAAACAGTTGATTATGGCCCTTGATCCGGATTATGAAACCTTTGACCCCGGTCTGGCTTATGAGGTGTATGCCCTGCTCGTTCTGCATCCGGTTTATGATACCTTGATGCAGTTTGAAGATAACTTGGATGCACCTGTATACGGCATAGCTGAAAGTCATGAGGTCAGCCAGGACGGTCTGAGTTACACCTTTAAGCTGCGGGAGGGAATTAAGTTTTCCGGCGGCAATCCGCTTACTGCCCAAGATGTCAAGTGGAGTGTGGAGAGATCCATTAGCTTAAAGGGCAATGGTGCATTTTTGGCGGATGGTATTAAATCAATCGAGACCCCTGATGCCAAGACAGTGGTTTTTAACTTAAAAGAGCAGGATGCTTCTTTTTTAACAAAACTTACTTATAATGCCTTTGGTGTTATCGATAGCAAAGTGGCTATGGAGCATGGCGCTACCAATGCAGCAGATGCCAATACCAGCGATAAAGCGAAATTGTGGTTTGATACACACTCTGCGGGATCTGGTCCCTATGTGATTGAATCTTATACCCCTAAAGTGGAAGTGGTCTTAGCCCGCAATCAAAATTATTGGGGCGAAGCTCCCTACTACGATAAAGTAGTTCTAAAAGCTATTTCCGATCCGGGAACTCAATTAATGATGCTCGAAAAAGGGGATATCGACATCGCCTTTAACTTAGGCCCTGAACATGTTAAACAAATTCAAAATAAGGCGGGCATTGAAATTAAAAAAGCTCAAGCCATGACCCTGACCTTTTTATTAATGAACCGTGACCCCAAAATTGGAGGTCCTATTGCCAATCCGGATGTTCAGAAAGCCATCCGCCTGGTTTTGGATTATCAAGGGATGCAGACAATTGCCGGTGAAGGGTCCATCACCCCGGTTGCACCTTTCCAAGTCGGATTTTTAGGTACGTTGCCTCCGCGGGATCCGAAAACCGCTCAAGATGTGGAAAAGGCTAAAGAGTTAATGAAAAAGGCCGGTTATGAGAAAGGCTTTAAGACCACGCTGGAAGTAGCCACCTTGGCTGTTGAGGGTATGGATTTACCTACACTTGCCCAAAAGATTCAGAACGACTTGCTCCAGATCGGCATTGAAACCGAAATCAAACCCTCGGATATTATGGTTGCTCTTGACCCCTATCGTAAAGGCACCCAAGCTTTGTCTCTGTGGTATTGGGGTCCGGACTATCCGGATCCGAACAGCCAGTTAGCCTTCTTACCCGGCAGCCCAGTTGGTTTGCGGGCTAATTGGACCGCTGAGATGAATCCTAAACTAGCTGATTTGGGCAAGAAAGCTGCGGTTGAAGTTGACAAAGCTGCCCGAATCAAGTACCTGGAAGAAATTCAAACGATGATGGATGAAGATAGCGCCTTTAATGTCTTATTGCAGCATGCTCGTCATTACGCTACTCGTGATAACATCCAGGGTACAGATTATATCGACCTTTATAAAATCAATCTCAAGAATGTTTCTGCAAAATAGTCTGGAAATAGTAAGGGCAGGTGCCTATTGGCATCTGCCCTCAATAGAATATCCAAAAGGCCTGAAGGAGGTGAAATGTCATTTGGGACTTCTAAAATACATAGCCAGAAGATTGTTATTTTTAACCTTTCTTGTCATTGGAGTTTCATTAGTTGTCTTTATCATCTCCCACTCTGTACCCAGTGACCCTGTTTTGGCCAATTTAAGTCAGAGGAACATGGATAACCCGGAAATGGTAGAAACCTTCAAAGCTAAGTGGGGCCTGGATAAACCTTTATACACCCAATACTTTATTTATGTAGGCAATTTAGTCAAGGGAGACATGGGCACGTCAATCAGAACTCAACGTCCTGTGATGGAAGACCTGAAGGACTATTTTCCGGCAACCATTGAATTAGCACTTTTTTCTATTCTTATTGCGGTTTTATTTGGAATGCTTTTTGGCATCATCTCGGCCATCAAACGCAACAGCGCAACGGATCAGCTAATAAGGGGAATTTCTGTTTTAGGAGTATCAGTCCCTAGTTTCTGGCTGGGACTTATGTTCTTACTGCTTTTTTATGTCAAGTTAGGGATAGCACCGGGACCGGGGAGGATAAGCCCCTATCTGGCACCGCCTGTGGGAGTCACCAATCTTTATGTTATTGATGCTCTTTTGGCAGGTAATTGGAACCTGGCGGTGGATGCCCTGCAGCATTTGTTGCTGCCCGGCCTGGTTTTAGGCTCATTTACTATGGGTTTGATTACTCGTACCACTCGTTCCAGCTTGTTGGAAGTGATGTCTTTAGACTTTATTCGTACGGCCAGGGCCAAAGGTCTGACTGAAAAAATGATTATTGTGCGTCATGCTTTAGGCAATGCCTTGATACCGGTCGTTACGGTTATTGGAATTGGGTTCGGCAATCTTTTAGGGGGTATGGTTTTAGTAGAAACGATTTTTGCCTGGCCCGGTATCGGGCAATATGCTTATAAAGCGGCAGGAAACTTAGATTTTCCTGCTATCATCGGGGTCTCTATTTTGATTTCCATTAACTACGTTGTTATTAATCTTGTCGTAGACATTTTATATGGAATTCTTGACCCCAGAGTGAGGTATCGTTAATATGCTGGCACGAATTATGAAAAATAATTTATTATTTTCAATAGGAATCATTGTTTGCAGCTTATGGATTGTCATTGCAATTATTGCGCCGCTGATAACCCCATACAGTTATCTGGGGCAGGATTTGGCCAACCGCTTTCAAGCGCCAAGCAGTTTGCATTGGTTTGGTACGGACAGCATTGGGCGGGATGTTTTCAGCCGGGTCCTGATAGGCAGCCGGATTTCACTGATCGCCGGTCTGGTTACTATTATTCTGGCCTCATTTATCGGCATGATTTACGGAGGAATCGCGGGTTATATTGGCGGATTGACGGATGAAATCATGATGCGGGTTTCGGAAATGGTAATGGCCTTTCCGGGAATTATCCTGGCAATGACGATTTCTGCGGCATTAGGGCCAAGTCTTTATAATACCTTGCTGGCTATGGTGATTATTTGGTGGCCGAACTATGCCAGGGTTATGCGAAGCATGGTGATTGCCAACAAAGAGAATGAGTATGTGGAAGCGGCCAAATCACTGGGTGCCTCCCATTTTAGAATATTTTTTCATGAGATTATGCCTAATAGCATCGGCCCGGTCTTGGTGCTGGCTACTTTAGATTTCGGCAATGCCATTCTTCTTTTCTCGGGCTTGAGTTTTTTAGGTCTGGGGTCTCCTCCGCCTACTCCGGAATGGGGTGCCATGGTGGCGGATGGTGTTTTGAATTTTAACTATTGGTGGATTGGGACCTTCCCCGGTTTAGCTATATTAACTATGGCGGTGGGGACCAACTTCATTGGCGACAGTTTGAGGGATTTTCTTGATCCCAGGCTGAGAAAGGAACTGTAACTGCTCAGCAATTCCGGCAGGAGAAGGGCCTGGTAGCAGGTCAAATTCGTCTGCGCAGACGAATTTGATCTGCCGCCGTCAGCGAATAGTTCATCCATTTTGATTTCCGCTTTTTAATAGCTTTAACTACAGCATATGTAGAAACAGAGGGACAGGTGCATTGTTTCGTCAAAACGAAACAATGCACCTGTCCCTCTGTTTCCCTGGCAGAAAACATGCTCATAAGAGTGCGGCCCAAGAGTTCTGTATCCCAAAGTACCGCTTAAAGCAATAGAAAATTCTAGTTCAGACATTCAACCATTTAACGAATTTCCTGGCGAAAAAGGATTACTAGAATTATGGCCAGTTACTGGTAAGGTTCATTACAAGATAACAATGTATGTTGCAGCGACAGGTTTTACGGGTTTAATGGATGTAACGGACATTAGTTCCGGTTTAAGTGGTGGGCGAAATCCAGTATCGGGTTTTAGTGGATCAGTTCCTACTTCCAATATTTCGGGACATAGATATAGTGCTTCATTGACCGGTATGACTACTTTACTGGGTATCCCTGTAGCACATACAGTTCCTAACTATATCACGTGGATAAACTAAAACGGAATAGTGAAAACGGGACGTGACGAAACTCAGTTTCGTCACGTCCCGTTTTCGTCTGCATGTTAAATGTTTCCCGCGCCCCTTTTAGATTCAATTATTTCTAATTAGGATAATTTGGTTTAAATAGATAATGCAATATCATACTTGCGGTTGCCAACTTATATTTTTTCTCATAATCAATCATAGTGGTATCTTTCATGAAGTTTTCAATATCATGTATTTTTAGTCCCGCATAATGTGATATAGTTTCATATTTAAGCCCAAATGTTTGAACAAGTACATTAATAACACTCTTTATTCTCTCATCTTCGCTAATCATTTTTATTCCTTTTGATAAGAAAATGGTTGTCTCAAATAGGAGTCCATATTTTTCAATTGGTAAATCAGCTAGTTCTTTTTTTTTATCTATATAATCAGAAAGCCAATTAATATCTATTCCAGTTACTTTATTTAAAGTGTATAACGTAATTTTATATTCTTTAATAGCTACCAATAAATTCTCCCTTATTATATCTGGTCCTCCAGTAAACTCTATACTTTGCATATGTTTCTCCTTTCTATTACGCGTCTTTTCTTAAATTAGATTGCAAAATATCTTTGTGACGTTGACACTCCAAACGGCTACAGGCAATGGGGTTCTTGGGTAATAAACCGAACTGCCTTTCTGTTATTGGAAATAACCCTAAGTTCAGAGATGTGTCATCGCCCCATCCTAGCACAGTGCTTGTTTTTGTCATTATACCATAACTTTAAACCAATCTAGATTTATCCAATCGTTAAGACTCTCATTTCTATAATCGGGAATGGTACCCCGTACCTTGCTTCGTTGGGGGTAGAGTCCCCCACCGAAGTATTGATGTTCAACTTTAGTTGAACGAGTTCACTTCCCCCCTACGATATATAGAGGAGTTGACAGGTCATAAAGGTTATCTTGTATCATCATCTTAGATGGTGGGAATGATATAAGAATAGCCCACCGATTACGCAGAAACCTCTGCGCACCCGGCGAAATCCGTGAGGTCAAAAATGCTTACGAGGCATACGAAAGGCTGCTGTCGTTCAATCCTTATTCAGTTGACGATTTACTTAAAGCGCACGGCATCCTGATGACTGATCTGGTAAAAGAAGCGGGGCGTTTCCGTTCTGGTGGTGTAGGCGTGTTTAAGGGCGAACAGATAGTACACATGGCTCCGCTAGCCGATATGGTGCCCCAGCTATATCGCCAACCTCCTGCATTGGACAGAAACCGCAAAGGCACACCCGCTGATTAAAGGTTGCGTATTCCATTATGAATTTGAGTTTATCCATCCCTTTGCAGATGGGAATGGCCATATGGGAAGAATGTGGAACACGCTGCTACTGTATCAATGGAAGCCAATATTTGCGTGGATACCTGTAGAAACTGTTATACGCGAAAAGCAGGACGTCTATTACGACTCTCTTAGTGAAGCGGACAGGATTGCCAACGCCACGCCGTTTGTGGAGTTTTTGCTGCAAGCAATCCTCGACACACTTATAGAGATTGAACGCGATCAAATACCCACCGGAAAAGTCAGCCCGCATATTCAGCTATTCTTAGATAAGCTGGGCAATGATGAATTATCCGCAAGCGAGATCATGGAGAGTATGGGACTAAGGAATCGTCCGGCCTTCCGAAAAACGTATTTGCAGCCTGCTTTGAACTCCCAGCTAATTGAAATGACGCTTCCTGATAAGCCAAACAGTAAAAATCAAAAATACAGGAAGCCTAGGCCGGAGCAATGAAAAAGTATAGTATAGCGATCGGATATATCTCTGCCCCTCGGGGTCGTACTTTTGTGCAAATATAGGGTACATGGGATAGGAGTATAAAGGTATTCTGCGTAATTGTATAGTCTGAAGTAAATTTTTCGGCCTTTGGGGAAAGTTGAGCACCGTTTAAAGACGGTGCTTTTGGTGTTTTCTGCACCTTTGGATAGTTAGGGTCTTTAAGTTGTCAAACAGGATAATTAACCAAACAGACAAATAGAGCATAGCTTGTACTAAGATTAAATAGAATCATAGGAGGAAGTTATTATGCTCAATGTCATTCCTGAGGTCCCGGAACGGATTATTCGGAATGAGATGGTCAGCCAAGACTTGTTCAAATACAATTTTGATGCGACTTTTATGATAGACCTTGATGGAAAGTTTGTTGCATTGAATTCTGCTACAACGGGACTATTCGGATATTCGTTCGAAGAGTTAAGACAAATGCAAATTTCAAACATCTTGCTTCCGGAAGAGAAGGATCGTTTATTCAGGTATTTCGAAAATTCACGGTACCATGCACAATGGTTTGAAACCGTTATCAGACAAAAACAAGGAAGCCTTCTAGATGTAGAAATGGTGGTTTTTTCGATTATTGCTAATAACCATTTCATTGGGATTTATGCAATTGCGAGAGATATAAGGGATGGAAAAATGCTAAAAGAGCAGTATAAACGTATTAGCTTCCATGATTCTATGACTGGGCTCTATAATCGGACTTATTTCGAACTGGAAATGCAGAGATTAGAGAATGAACAACGAAGTTCTATTGGACTAATTCTGTGTGATGTTGATGGGCTAAAGAGTGTTAATGATACCTTAGGGCCTGATCAAGGTGATGCTTTGCTGCTTACTGTGTCCAATGTTCTAAAAGCATCAACGGATCAAAAAGATTTAGTGGCAAGAATTGGAGGGGATGAATTTGCAGTCATCGTCGATCAAGGGGATTTATCGAAAATGGAATTGGTTTACAATAGGATTTGTGAAGCTTTAAATGACTATAATATACAAACACCCGAGCTCCCAATAAGTTTATCTATGGGTTGGGGCTTTAGTCCGGAAAATCGAAATAGCTTA
Organism: Desulfosporosinus youngiae DSM 17734; assembly: GCF_000244895.1. Taxonomy (NCBI): domain Bacteria; kingdom Bacillati; phylum Bacillota; class Clostridia; order Eubacteriales; family Desulfitobacteriaceae; genus Desulfosporosinus; species Desulfosporosinus youngiae. The sequence continues at coordinate 3,977,115 of NZ_CM001441.1, read as the reverse complement.
ACTGAACTATATAAAGAAGCGGAAGACAATATGTATCGCGAAAAACTTCTTCACAGCAGAAGCATGTGCGGAAGTTTTGTTGCAGCTCTGATGAAAGCCCTGGAGAGTCATGATTATATATCGGAACAACATTCCGACAGGGTTCAAAAAAGTGTAACATTAATGGGTACAGCATTAGCATTACCCAATCATCAAATTGCTGACTTGAGAATGTTGGCAAAAATACATGACATTGGGAAGATTGGAATTTCAGATCGGATTCTCCAAAAGGCTGGGCCTTTAACCCCTCAGGAGTACAAAGAAATACAACGTCATAGCGAGATTGGACAGAAAATTATAGAATTAGTTTCACCCCTTAAACCAATCGCCGGCTATATCCTGAAACATCATGAATGGTGGAATGGTAAGGGTTATCCATTGGGTATAAAGGGAGAGGAAATCCCTGTGGAGTGCAGGATTTTAAGTATTGCGGATGCTTATGATGCTATGACCAACGATCGGCCTTATCGAATGGCTTTATCTCGCGTAGAGGCAATGGTAGAGCTTAAACGCGGTAAAGGGATACAGTTTGATCCCAAGCTTGTCGACTTATATCTGGAGATTATCAAGAAGCGTGAATTTAAAGTTTAGATAAAAATAAGCCTCCACGTTCACTAGAACGTGGAGGCTTATTTTTATCTAAACTTACTGAACTTTTTAAAAGCTTGTCAAGATAGTTAGTACAAACATATCATATACAAACAAATTGGTTGGTATAAAATCCCATCCGTGATAGATATAGAATATCTTCAGACAATTTGTAAAGCACTAGGCGTTTAAAAAGTATCGCTAAGATATGGGGTGAATAACGATTGTCTAACCGGGAACCAATGCTGGAACTCTTCATCTTTGAGTCCATGCAACTAATTGAGCAAATGGAGTTATTAATTATTTCTAATGAATCATCGAGTTCGTATACCTTCGAGACTATCAACGAGATCTTTCGGATCATGCATACGATAAAGGGTTCAGCTGCTATGATGAGCTTTAACAATATATCTATGCTGGCACATTCTATAGAAGACGTGTTTTACGTCCTAAGGGAGGATAAACCCCGGAATATTAATTATTCGGAACTATCCGATTTAGTACTTGAGGGGCTCGACTTTATCAAGGTAGAAATTGCGAAAATAAAAAATCTGGACCGGCCGGATGGCAATGCAACTGAGTTAATTAATAATTTGCGCGCTTTTCATACCGCGATCAAAGGACGTGGTCCGGACGCAACTCCCTGCAGAAATAAGTTCAAGGCCATACTGCGCTTTGATCAATGTGCAAGTGGAATGGAAAACGTGCGGGCGTTCGTGGCAGTTCGTGATTTGGAAGATCTTATTGAAGAGTACTATCATATTCCGGAAGATCTCAATCATGAAGATAGTGCCGCTGCTATCCGGGAGCAAGGGTTTATCCTGTTTATGAAAACCGAGCGTTCCTTGGAAGAAATTCGCAATGTTCTGCTTCAGACTATTGGTTTAAAAGATCTTCAATTGACTCAAGAGGAAAATAATGAGCGGGTTAAGGATCCGAAAGACAACAATCATCCTTCAACCAAAACTCAGCCAAGCATTATTAGTGTTAGTGTTGGGAAGCTGGATCAGCTCATGGATTTGGTGGGAGAAATGGTAATCGCCGAAGCCATGGTCACACAAAATCCGGATCTCAAAGGCTTGGAACTGAACAACTTTTCCAAGGCCGCCCGCCAACTCAGAAAAATTACCGGCGAATTACAAGATATAGTTATGTCCGTGCGCATGGTACCGTTAGCCGGCACATTCCAAAAAATGAAGAGGCCGCTTCGGGATATGTGTAAAAAACTCAACAAGGAAGCTCAGCTTCAGCTTATTGGTCAAGAAACAGAGGTTGATAAAAATATCATTGAGCATATTTCTGATCCCTTAATGCATTTAATCCGCAATTCCATCGATCATGGCATAGAAATGCCGGATGAACGTGAAGCCAAGGGCAAACCTTGTTTAGGAACCATTACTTTGGAAGCTAAAAATGCAGGCGGGGATGTCTTAATCATTATTCGTGATGATGGTCAAGGTTTTAATAAAGACCGAATCTTGATCAAAGCTCGTGAAAAGGGGCTAATTCAAGTGCCGGATGAGGAAATCACGGATAAGGAAATTTATAACTTGGTCTTATTGCCTGGGTTTTCGACGAACGAGAATGTTACGGAATTTTCCGGGCGCGGGGTTGGGATGGATGTGGTTGTGAAGAATCTCGAAGCCGTTGGGGGAGCAATAGCGGCGGATAGTGTGCCTGGAAAGGGAACGACCATTACCCTCAAAATTCCTCTAACCCTGGCTATCATAGATGGAATGAATATCAAGGTAGGGGATTCGGGCTTTACCATACCGACGACCGCGATAAAAGAGTCCTTCAGGCCCATAATGACAGACGTGATTGTCGACCCAAATGATAATGAAATGATAATGGTTCGGGGACAGTGTTTTCCCATCCTGCGTTTGCATGATATTTACCATGTCCGGACAGATGTAACCCAATTGGCAGATGGGATCATCATTATGGTGGAGCAGGACAACAAAACCCTTTGTGTTTTTGCAGATAGAATGATTGGTCAGCAGCAGATTGTTGTGAAAGCCCTGCCAACGTATATTCGGAACACGAAAATAGTTAAGAGTTTGGCTGGATGTACCTTATTGGGGGATGGAAGTATCAGCCTCATACTGGATATCGGGGGGCTGATGAGTTAGATAATCATCATGTTCTTTGGATGAGAAAGGAGAACTATTATGCCGGATATTGCTGAACAAGATACTCCGGACTTGATCGAAGATACTCAGAAAGGCAAGTTTCTTACCTTTTGCATGGGCAAAGAGTTTTACGGGATTGAAATTGAATATGTCACGGAAATCATTGGAATGCAGCCTATTACTGAAATTCCCCAGATGCCTGATTATATTAAGGGAATCATTAATTTGCGAGGTAAGATTATCCCTGTCATGGATGTGCGGCTGCGCTTTAAGAAACCCTTCAGAGAGTATAATGATAGGACTTGCATCGTGGTCATTGATATAAGAGATGTTTTGATAGGTCTCATAGTTGATAGTGTTTCCGAAGTATTATTTATTGCTGATCAAGAAATTGTTGCTCCTCCGAACATGGATAATGAAGGTAACAAATATATCAAAGGGATCGGTAAAGTGGGAGGGGAAATCAAACTTCTCTTGGATTCAGGTTTGCTCAGGGAAACAGAGTTGGACACTATAAATGATCTTTAAGATACTAAGTGGAGGTGTTCGGGAATGAAATGGTTTATGAATATGAAAATTGCCGCAAAGTTATCGACTGGGTTTATCATAGTTTCTTTGCTTACAGCAGTTGTAGGTGTTATAGGCATCGTAAATATAAAGGCCATTGCAAAGTCTGATGTAGAGCTTTATGAAAACGTGACAGTGCCTATCTCAGAATTAGCGGATATGTCCATAGAATTTCAGCGGCTAAGAGTCAATTTTCGCGATATTCTCCTAACAGACGATCCGTTAGTGGTAAAAAGTAATTTAGACCAAATAGCGCAGAGACAAACGATTATGGCTAAGGATTTAGAATCGATTAATAAAACAATAACATCAGTCCGGATGAGAGAATTATTTGATGACCTGGTTAAGAAGAACGCGGAGAGTCAACAGAGTGTTGATAGGGTATACGAGCTGGCAGAAAAAGGTGAAGTGGCTGGAATTCCGGCACTAATGAGTGCAACAGGTGCCGCTGGCATCACTACAAAAGCACTGGAGGGTGCCATTGATAATATGATCAAAGTTCAAATAGAGGATGCAAAGTTAAAGTCCGATGATAATACAGCGATTGTTAACAGGGCGACAGTAATCATGGTTATTGTTATACTCGCAGGGGTGCTCATAGCAATAGGGTTAGGTATGTACCTCAGCTCAATTATCAGCAAACCGCTGAAGTTTCTTGCAGAAACGGCGGATAAGTTAGCGGTTGGAGATATTGATGTTGATGTGAATGTAAAAAGAAAAGCAAAAGATGAGATAGGTACTTTGCTGGGGTCCTTTGAAAAAATGGTTGAAAATGTTCGTGATCAAGTCGATGCAACTGAAAAAATGGCAGATGGAAATCTATCGGTTACAGTTAAGGTGAAGTCGGATAAAGACTTATTGGGTAAAAAACTTGTGGAGATGCAGGACACTATGAAAGTTCTTTTGGATGAAACCGATAAGCTGGTTGTGGCAACCCAAGAAGGGAAGTTAGACACCCGGGGAAATGCCAAAGCTTTTGTAGGCAGCTGGGGAACTTTAGTCGGCGGTATCAATAATCTAATAGATACCTTGGTTGGGCATATTGATTCAATGCCAAGTCCCGTAATGATAATTGACAAGGATTTCAACATTGTTTATATGAATAAAACTGGCGCAAACTTACTGTCAGCCACTCAAAAACAGCTTGTTGGCAATAAATGTTATGATGTTTATAAAACCTCTGATTGCAAGACAGCAAATTGTGCCTGTGCTATGTCCATGCAACAGGGGCAGAAAGTCAGCCGAGAAACTGATGCACACCCCAACGGAATGAATCTTGATATATTGTGTACAGCCATACCGCTGAAGGACAAAAAAAATCAAGTAATAGGAGCTATGGAACTTGTAGTAGACCAGACCGCTATTATGAATGCCGCCAGAGTAGCTGAAAAACAGGCGAAATATCAGGAAAAAGAGACTTCAAAACTTCTTGTCAATATTGAGAATCTGGCCCAAGGAAAGTTACATTGCAGTTCTAAAATCGAACCGACGGATGTAGATACGAAGGCAATTGGAGAAATGTTTACCAACATCTATAAAAGTTTTGAAGAAAGCCTAAATGCTATGTCGGCTTATGTTAAGGAAACAGCAAAGGTTCTTACCGAAATGTCCATGGGCAATCTGGATTTGAGTATTACTGATGATTACAAAGGGGATTTTGCTGAAATTAAGAGTTCGGTGAATTTAATCATAGACTCCTTTAATGAAGTATTAAGTAATATGAATAACGCTTCGGTTCAAGTTGCTGCCGGGGCAAGACAGGTGTCAGATTCCGCTCAAGCCCTCTCTCAGGGGTCTACCGAACAAGCGAGTTCTATCGAAGAGTTAACTGCCTCGATGGAGGAAATATCGACTCAGACGAAGCTGAATGCTGCAAATGCGAATCAGGCCAATGAGTTGGCCTTGGCGGCAAAGGAAGGTGCTATAAAAGGGAATGAGCAAATGCAGGGTATGCTTAAGGCTATGGCCGATATTAATGAAGCATCCGGAAATATTTACAAGATTATTAAGGTCATTGATGAAATTGCCTTTCAAACAAATATCTTAGCCCTAAATGCGGCAGTTGAAGCTGCACGAGCGGGTCAACACGGCAAAGGCTTTGCGGTGGTCGCAGAGGAAGTGCGCAATCTGGCAGCTAGAAGTGCCAACGCTGCGAAAGAAACGACAGCTCTCATCGAGGGCTCGATTAATAAGGTCGAGGGCGGTACGAAAATTGCTAATGATACGGCTGCAGCTCTCAACCAAATCGTTGAAGACGTTTCAAAAACCACAAATCTTGTGGGGGAAATCGCTACTGCATCCAATGAACAAGCGTTAGGAATTAATCAAGTGAATCAAGGGATTTTGCAAGTCTCAGATGTTGTACAGACGAATTCGGCGACGTCGGAAGAGAGTGCCGCTGCGAGTGAAGAATTATCAAGTCAAGCTGAACTGTTAAGAGAACAGGTTAGTAGGTTCAAACTTAAGAAAACTACGGGCTCTGCCTATAGAGGCCTTGAGCATATGAACCCGGATGTTTTACGCATGTTAGAAAATATGTCTCAAAAGAAACAGGAGAATAGTTCAAAGAATCGGGGGAATGCCGAGGCAGCGAAAACAAGCAGTAAGTCAAGAATCGCTTTAAGTGATCAAGAATTTGGGAAATATTAATGAATTTAATAGGGAGAGCCACAAGGCTCTCCTGAATTCAACAGTTATAAAGGAGACACAGAACCTCAAAGAGGGAGGTTGAATAATGTAAATGATTTCAGAATGAAAACAGGGGGACAGGTGTGCTGTTTCGTCAAAACGAAACAATGCACCTGTCCCCCTGTTTCTTTAGCTGAGCGAGTTAAAAGAGTCTCTTAGCGATGGTTATTTTCTCGATCTCCTTAGCCCCTTCATAAATCTCCAGAATTTTAGCATCTCGATAGAAACGCTGAATATCATATTCGTCAATATAGCCATAGCCACCGTGCATTTGCAGGGCTTTATCAGTCACCCAGACCGCCGTTTCTCCGGCATAGAATTTGGCCATAGCGTTGAGAGCAGGATCTAACTGACCGTTGTCAGCTTTCCAGGCAGCTTTATAGATTATGTTGCGGGCCAATTCTATTCGTGTGGCCATTTCTGCCAATTGGAACTGTATCGCTTGATTGGCGGCCAGAGGAAGCCCGAAGGTTTTACGCTCCTGCACATATTTAATGGCTAAATCTAAAGCTCCTTGAGCTAGACCCAGTCCTTGTGAGGCTACCATGATGCGCGTCTGATCAAAGAAATGCATTAATTGGTAGAAGCCGTTGCCTTCTTTGCCGACAAGATTCTTTTGAGGAACCCGCACATCTTCGAAAGTGATTTCGGCAGTATCTGAGGATCTGATTCCCATTTTTCCATGGATTTTCATCCTGGTAATTCCCGGAGTATTGGCATCAACAATGATCAGGCTGTGGCGCTGGGTTTTCTTAGGCGACTCGGGGTTTGTCACGCATAGGGCGACCATATAGTCACAAATCGTTCCGTTCGTGATGAAAGTTTTACTGCCGTTAATAATATAGTCGGAACCATCTTTGACAGCCCGGGTGGCAGTTCCTGCCACATCGCTTCCGGCATTTGGCTCGGTGTAAGCACCGGCAAAGATTGCTTTACCGGCAGGAAGCAAGGGCAGATAAGTTTGCTTTTGTTCTTCGCTGCCATAGTTGATGATGTTTTCTGCCCCAAAGGTTGCAGCGACGGCAGCTAAGCCGAGACCTAGGTCTATTCGCGAGAGCTGCTCGGTGACTAAAGCTGTTTCCATCCAGCCGGCGCCGGGTCCGCCGTATTCCTCAGGAATGGCAATTCCGACCAGTCCTGCTTCACAGGCCTTTTGCCAGACTTCTCTCGGATATTTTTCCTCCCGATCACATACTTGGGCGAAAGGGGGGAATTCTTTGAGGGCAAATTTGTAGGCCAGGCTTTGAAAGGCTCTCTGTTCTTCCGATAATTCAAAATCCAATTGGTTTACCTCCTCTTATTGGGGAGTTTTTCATCCCCGGAAGGAACTAAAATGTAACAAACTTAGGTTAGTTCCTTATTTCAGAATATTTAAATACATTTACACTGCAATTTTAGTGCCAATAAAAAAAACAATGTTTCTCTGGTAATGAGTGTCGGATGAGCAAGACAAAGTATGTAGTGTGTTGTCAACTGTCCGTCATTGAGGACAACAGAGGACAGGGTTGCATTCCCCTTCCTTGAGAAGGAGTCTCCTGATTGAGGCAGTGTAATAAAAAGAGTTTTAAGCCTGAGTAAGGGGTCATAGACTGTTGAGGTTAAGCTTAGATCTAAGTGGCATGGGATTTGCAATGCTCTGGAAAATGAATGGACAGAAAATTCAGAGTTTTATTGACACATGAGAATTAGAAAAGAAGGGTGATGTGAAACTATGCGGGAAGCAGTCATAGTAGAAGCAGTGAGAACCCCGGTTGGACGTAGGAAAGGGGGATTAAGCCATCTTCGCTCTGAGGACCTGGCAGGTCTGGTTCTCAGAGAGGTGGTTCAGCGCGCAGGCCTGGACCCTGCCTTGGTCGAGGATGTGTTAATGGGATGTGTTTCTCAAGTGGGAGAGCAGGGGTTCTGTATTGGGCGGCAGGCTGCCCTTATTGCGGATTACCCAATCCATGTTCCTGGTCTGACCATTGACCGGCAATGCGGCTCAAGTCAGCAGGCGGTTCATTTCGCAGCCCAAGCAATACTGGCAGGGGATATGGATGTGGTTGTGGCAGCGGGGGTTGAAAATATGTCCCGGGTACCCATGGGCTCTAATATTGCAGGAACTGAATTATCTCAGGAGCTTACATCACGCTATGAGATTATCAATCAAGGCCTCTCCACAGAGCGAATCGCCCAAAAATGGGGGATCAGCCGGCAAAGAATGGACGAATTTTCCTTAGAGAGCCATATGAAGGCTGTAAAATCCCAGGAGGAAGGACGTTTTGAACGGGAGATCATGCCTTTAAACGTCGTTCTGCCGGATGGCAGCCAAACAATTGTAAAAAGGGACGAGGGCCCAAGGCCTGATACGAACTTAGAAAAGCTGGCCGGTTTAAAATCACCCTTCCTGGAAAATGGCCAGGTTACTGCCGGCAATGCCAGTCAGATTTCGGATGGAGCAGCAGCAGTCCTTATTATGTCCCGAGAAAAAGCGGAGGAATTGGGGATTAAGCCTCGCTTCCGTATCCTGGCCAGGAGTGTCATCGGTTCAGATCCGACTCTGATGCTTACGGGTCCAATTCCTGCCACAGCTAAGGTGTTAAGCAAGGCAGGTCTTAGTCTGTCGGAGATTGATATTTTTGAGGTAAATGAAGCTTTCGCCGCAGTGCCCTTGGCCTGGCTGATAGAGACGGGAGCAGATCCTAAGAAACTTAACCCTTGCGGCGGAGCTATTGCTCTCGGACATCCCCTGGGTGCCAGCGGAGCTCGCTTAATGACCACGCTCATGCACGAATTAGAACGCACCGGCGGGCGTTATGGGCTGCAAACCATGTGCGAAGGACATGGCATGTCCAATGCCACCATTATCGAGCGGTTGGACTGAGAGAAGAAATAAGGTTTAGGAAGGGGAGTTTGGAATGGATTTGAAACAAGTGGTTGGGTTCGTTACAGGAGGGGCTTCTGGTCTGGGGGAAGCGACGGTCCGGCGGATTGTTAATGATGGCGGCAAGGTCATGATTCTGGATCTTGCGGTGGAGCGGGGAGAGAGGTTGGCTTCTGAATTAGGCGGGAAGGCCTTATTTCAGAAAATGGATGTTTGCAGCGCAGAGAGCGTACAGGAGGCCTTAGAACGCACAGTTGAAGAGTTTGGCCAGTTGAATGCCGTTGTGAATTGCGCGGGGATTGCTGCCGCGGAGAAGGTGATTGGCAAGAAGGGACTTCATGGGCTGGAGAGTTTTTCTAAAATAATAGAGGTAAATCTTATCGGAAGTTTTAACGTTATTAGGCTGGCCGCGGCCCAAATGGCGGGTAATGAGCCTAACGTAGGGGGGGAACGGGGGGTTATCATCAATACTGCTTCTGTAGCGGCCTATGAAGGTCAGATCGGGCAGGCTGCTTACAGTGCTTCAAAAGGAGGGATTGTGGGGATGACCTTACCCATAGCCCGGGAAATGGCTGTCCATGGGATCCGGGTAATGACCATCGCCCCAGGTCTTTTTGAAACACCGATGTTCAATACTCTGCCTGAGGAGGCCCGCAAGTCACTGGGTGCGATGATCCCCTTCCCATCCCGGCTAGGCTACCCGGAAGAATATGCACTATTAGTGAGAAGTATCCTTGAGAATCCTATGCTCAATGGTACAACGATTCGTTTGGACGGAGCTATTCGCATGCAGCCGAGATAGAACAGATTGCCTCGTAAGCGCTGTAAGAGTGAAGAGAGGTGAGGGGCATATGGACATCTATTCGGAAGAGCATAAAATGTTTCGCCGGTCCTTCGTAAAGTTTGTGGAAAGCGAACTTTCTCCTCACATCGAGGAATGGGAGGAAAAGCGGGAGATTCCCCGTTGGGTTTGGCTGCGTATGGGAGAAATGGGCTATTTATGTCCTTGGCTGGAAGAAAAATACGGCGGGACAGGAGCAGATTTTGGTTTTTCCGCCATCCTTAATGAGGAACTGGCCAAAGCAGGGGTGGGCATTGGGTTCGGATTGCATAGCGATATTATTGCTCCTTATATTCAGGCCTATGGCACGGAAAAACAAAAGTCTGACTGGCTTCCTGCCTGTGCCCGGGGGGAGAAAATATTGGCTATCGCCATGACCGAACCCCAGGCCGGATCTGATCTTCAGGGAATGAGAGCGATGGCTGTCCGGGACGGAAATGACTATGTTATTAATGGGTCAAAGACGTTTATCAGTAATGGGATTTCTGCCGATTTGATCATTGTCGCGGTCAAGACTGAGAATGCCGGGATTCCGGGCAACAAGGGAATCAGTCTTATTGTAGTGGAAGATGGGACGCCCGGCTTTACAAAAGGCAAAAAGCTGAATAAGTTGGGGATGCACAGCCAGGATACGGCAGAGCTCTTTTTTGACAACTGCAGAGTGCCAATGAGCAATCGTTTGGGTGAAGAGGGTAAGGGGTTCTCGTATCTCATGGAGAAGCTGCAGCAGGAGCGACTGATCTCGGCACTTTGTTCCCAGGGGTTGGCGGAGCGGATGCTTAGTGATACTCTAGCTTATGTTAAGACAAGAGAGGCTTTTGGGAAACCCATCGGTAAATTCCAGCATAATGCCTTTAAGCTTGCTGAAATGGCGACGGAGGTCGAGTTGGGGCGAGTGTTCCTGGATAACCTCATCTCAGATCATATGGCAGGAGAAGAGATTGTGGCCAAGGTTTCCATGGCTAAGTACTGGATTGGCGAAATGGCTAATCGCGTGGCTTATAACTGCCTCCAGCTTTACGGAGGGTATGGCTATATGGAAGAGTATCCGATTGCCCGGCATTACCGGGATGTGCGGGTGCACACGATTTATGCGGGTACCTCAGAGATTATGAAGCTGATCATCGCTCGAACGTTAGGATTGTGAGCGGGAAGGTGAACCGGATGATGTATCAGCTATTAAAAGGAGCGGATTCTTGATTTAAAGAAGCAGTGTAAACTCAGCGGCAGGTCCCGGCGAAATTTTACTTTTTTAGTCAAAATATGCTGTTGACTCTGGTAATTAATTGGTATAATGTAAGTGATAATATAGGGTCGGAAAGAAATAACTCAATAGGTTGAATATGGTTGCTTAAATGCATTAATATGGGAACTCTGGTGAGAAGCCAGGACAGCCCCGCTACTGTATGAATGACGAATCCCTTAATGGAAACCACTGGGTGAAACCGGGAAGGCAAGGGAGGAGGATGATTTCAAGTCAGGATACCTGCCATGTTCAAAAGTCACAACTCTTTCGGGGGAAGGTAAGTGTGGTAAATTGAAGTTTTGGATGGAGACATCCTACTTTGTTATATCATGTTTGCAAAGAGCCGGAGGAACCGGCTCTTTTTGTTTTCACTATATAGACATCAAAGGAAGAAGTCGAGGTGAGATAATTAAAAAGAGAGCAAGTATTAATTAGAATTAGCAAAGAACATTTTAAATAAATACTCACAAAACTTAATAGCTGATTAGGGTTGCTGAAAAAGCATTAATAAGGAATCCGGTGAGAAGCCGGAACAGCCCCGCTACTGTATGAATGACGAATCCCTTAATGGAAACCACTGGGTAAAACCGGGAAGGCAAGGGAGGAGGATGACTTCGAGTCAGGAGACTTGCCCTATTCAGGATCATAAGGCTTTCGGGGGGAAGTACGTGAACAACTTTGCTGTGGATGAGAAGAACTAGGAGCATACTTTAGGCTGCCTGTTTTTATCGTTATCTTTTACAGCGGGGTCACATTATCTCTGAGCCGAATACATCGGCTCTTTTTTATATCTTGGGCGGAATTTTCAGAGGGCTTATTTAAAGTAGATTTAGATGAAAAGGAGGAAAAGAGTATGAAAACCAAACAAAAGATTCTCAGTTTGTTCATGATGTTGATTCTGGGACTAACCTTCTTTGTCGCACCGGCACCTGCTAAGGCAGCCACGGATATGCTTACCTTAGCCGACTCCGAACATTTCACTATTTTAGGAGAGGTTAATGATGAGGTAGCGGATATCCAAGTCTTGGGTCTGGATGGGACAACCTGGATGACGGAAGAAATCAGCGACCCGGAAAATATTGAGTGGACCACCTCAGACGCCTCTGTGGTTAAGTTTTTAGATGGTTCAACCCCTGTTGCCACTATTGATGAGACGGATACCGTTAAAATCAGACTTTTAGCAGAAGGAAGAGCTTACGTGACTGCCCACTATGACAGCATGGAAGTCAGTGCCTATGTGGTAGTGGAGACAAAAGGCCTTCCTACTGCCAGTGTATCGGATATCTCCGTCTATGTGGATGCACCTGGCACAGTTAATGACTTTTATGTCATTAATGAAACTGTCAATCTCAGCGATCTGGACTGGCTGCTCGATCAAAGCCAAACTCTGCAATTAAATTGCTCTGCTCTCCATGCCTTAGCCATGGCCGGAAATGAATACTATTCCGACCCGGACTGGGCGGAAAATAACCTTACGGTTTTCAACGGCGGCGGCTATGTGGCCGGGATCGGCACTGACTTTGCTTCCGGCCTGGAAGGCTGGGTGTATACCATAGTAGATGTGAACAACAATATTATCGAGCCTGATTATCCTGCAGCCAGCTATGAGCTGCAACCCGGCGACTCTGTAGTCTGGGAATATAAATCTTTATATTAAATCTTTTGGGCGGAATTTTCAGAGGGCAGATTAAAAGATCAGATTAAAGGGGGAAAAAGTATGTTTAAAACCAAACAAAAGTTTCTCGGTTTAGTAATGAGTTTGGCCTTGGGACTAACCTTCTTTGTCGCACCGGCACCGGCTAAAGCAGCCACGGATATGCTTACCTTAGCCGATTCCGAACACTTCACTATTTTAGGAGAGGTTAATGATGAGGTAGCGGATATCCAGGTCTTGGGTCTGGATGGGACAACCTGGATGACAGAAGAAATCACCGACCCGGAAAACATTGAGTGGACCACCTCAGACTCCTCCGTGGTTAAGTTTTTAGATGGTTCAACCCCTGTTGCCACTATTGATGAGACGGATACCGTCAAAATCAGACTTTTAACAGAAGGAAGAGCTTACGTGACTGCCCACTATGACAACATGGAAGTCAGTGCTTATGTCGTCGTAGAGACTGACGGCTCTCCTACTGTCAGTGTATCGGATATCTCCGTCTATGTGGATGCACCCGGCACGGTTAATGACTTTTATGTCATTAATGAGACTGTCAATCTCACCGATCTGGACTGGATGCTCGACAATGGCAAAACCCTGAAAAAAGATTCCTCTGCTCTGCATGGCTTAGCCATGGCCGGAAATGAATACTATTCCGACCCGGACTGGGCTGAAAATAACCTTACGGTTTTCAGTGGCGGCAGCTATGTGGCCGGGATCGGCGCTGACTTTGCCTCCGGTACAGAAGGCTGGATGTATACCATAGTAGATGTGAACAACAACATTATCGAACCTGATTTTGCCGCATCTGTTTATGAGTTGCAGTCTGGCGATTCTGTAGTATGGGAATATAAAAACTGGTAAAAGAAGAAGTTCTTGACCGCCCTCTGAAAATTTAAATATCACACTGCCGCTCGGATCAGGAAGGGACAACCCTTCCTGATTTAGGCGTCCCCAAATAAAACCCAAAAAAGTATTTAATAGAAAATAATAACGTTTATAGGGGGAGATATCATGAAATTTGCCCACAAAGGGCTGAATCTGTTCCTGGTCCTTCTTTTATTAATAGGTTCCGTATGTCTGCCTGTGTCCGCTGCCTCTTCCGGTTCTGAGCAGGGAGGGGGGGAGCCCTCTCCGGCAGGTCCGGGATCAGAGCTTAGCTTGACCGTGGAGCCTGATCAGGAGGCTTACCGAAGCGGGGATGTGGTCACACTGCAGGCCCGGTTTGGAACAACAGAAAGCCCTATCGGCACAGGAATCCAATGGCATTGCCTTCCCGAATCTGAAGAGGGGCCAGGGCAGACTCTGGAGGAGGACAGTGACCGCCTTAGCTTCACAGTGCCGGAAAACCCTGGGGAGGACATGCTTGAAATCACAGTTTTTGCTTTTTACGAAGGGCAGACCCAGCAGGCTGTTTTAAACATTTTACCGGATGAGCCTGAACTCAGCCAAGAGAATCCGGAGAGCCAAGAAAGTGAAGAGGGCCAAAAGGGTGAAGAAGATCAAACTATTCAGGAACCATTAAATCAAGAGAATCCGGAACAGTCAGTCGCCCCGGCAAATCTGGCGGGAGAAGGACTAAGCCTGTCTTCCGCAGATGAGCATAACCGGGTCCCAATCGGAGCCGGTCTGCCTCTGATGGTTCATGATCAGGAGGGCAATGAGGTAACCACCTCTTCGGCCTTGGTCTGGACAAGTCAGGTGCCGGAAGTTGCTTCAGTGGACAGTGACGGGGTGGTCACCGGAAAGCTGGCCGGTATCGTGTACATTACCGCTGCCCTGGAAGAAAACAGGGAGATTAAAGGCAGTTTGGCGGTAACGGTGGGAGACAGTCTGGATCCCGAGCTCACTGTTGTCGCCCGGACCCCCACGAATAACCAAAACAATGTCTATCCGGGCTACAATCCCCAAGAGGTCAGCCTTACCTACAATCGTCCCATTGACGGGGAGAACCCGATAGGAGCTGTTGCTCTTTATTTGAGCACTGGTTCTTTGATCAGCAGCTCCCTCCCTGTCGCCTGGGATGAGGAGGCGCCGAACAAGCTGAAGGTAGATTTAAGCAAATCTCTTTGGAGCGAAGTGGGAGCGGGCTGTGTTCCGCTGGCCTTTAATAAAACCTATAAATTTGAAATGGCAGCCGGAGCGGTTCCCGTGGCCGGAAGCAGCAAGACTTCTCCCGCCATCACGGGAACCAGCGGCCCAAACTGCTGGTATTTTAAGACCGGGCAGCCTCTCAGCATTGTGCTTGCTCCGGCCGGTTCCAGCGCCCGCCCGGCCTCCTTAAAAATCGGAGAGATGCTTACCCTTACCGCAACGGTCAACATTCCTTCCCCCGTTCCCCAGGGAACAGACTTTAAACTCGAATGGCAGTCAGATAGTCCGCAGGCAGTGCCTGTCGACGGAACGGAAAAATATACGCTGGTGACCAATGCTCAGGGTCTGGTAAATAAACTGACAGTCACCAAAGAGATAACCGGTCAAGACCTGGGGAAAGTGAAGCTGACAGCTTCTTTATCGGGGATCCCCAGTGTTTCCAAGGATTGGTATGTAGAAGTCCAAGCCAGTTACAATCAAAAGCTGGCCCCCCTTTGGACGTATGCCGTGCCAATCACTACACCAGGGCATGGAAAACCGGCATTGACGTCAGATGGCTCCAGTTATACTGTGTTGTCCAACCCCTTTGGTGATGTTGTTTACGAGCCTACACGGTACCTGCTGGCCCTTGATCCTGAGGGAAGGCCCAAAGCGGGTTTTGCTTCCCCTGTCCTGACCCAGCTTTTCCCGGCTAGGGTAGTAGAACAGGAGGGACAGGAATATGTGCTGGTGGTGCAGGAAAAGAGTCTTTTAGCCCTCGATCCGGACACCGGGGCTGTGCTCCGCCAGGTGGAGCTGCCGGCCCAGATCACAGGCATGCCGGGACTGGGGCCCAACGGGCAGATTTATTTAAGCTGCGCAAACAATGCCCTTTACAGCCTTGACCTGTCGGATGAGAAATGGACCTGGAGTTTTCCCGTTGTGCAGCCGATTCTTAATGCTAAAGGCGGCCAGGTCTTGTATTCCGCTCCAACCGTAGATCAGAGCAATCAGGTTTATCTGGTGCATGGGGATACCCTTTCCGTCCTGAACGGTTTGAACGGGGAATTGCTCTGGGAATATAAAACCCCCGCCGCTGCTTCGTTCAAAACCCAGGCTGCGGTGGACGAAGGCGGCAGAGTTTATCTGGTGGATAATGCCGATCAAATCTACTGCCTCAATCCTCCCGGCGGGGGACAGCCGGTTAGTTTAGCCTGGCAGAACAGCTCCTGCCGGAATGTTATGATTTTTCCGCCACTGATCATGCCTGAAGGGCTGCTGGTCTCCAGTGAGGGCAGGCTGGTGGAGCTGGACCTGGCAACAGGTGCTAAGACCGCCAAGAATTATGCCATAGATTATTCTCTGTGTGTTATTTATCCCAAGAACGGACCTGATCCTCAGCTGGGAGCAGACGGATTGCTCTACACCACGAGAGGAATTTATGCGCCGGACGGAACCGTGGTGGCCTATTATGCTGAGCCCAATACGTCCTTTCCTAATAATGATTACAGTATGTTTGCCCTTTCTGAGGACGGAACCTTGTACAGGGCAATCAAATCTGGAGAAAGTTATGACGCCCTGGAGAAGGCAAGGCTGTATGATTTGACAGGGGCGGTTCCTGTTCAGCTGGTTATCGGGCAGCCGGAGCTTACCCTCTATTCTGAGGAAAGCGGCCGGGTGCTGACCCAAGTGTTGGATCAGGCAGAGGTTAGTCTGCCCGGTGTGGCTCTGGAATGGTCCAGCGCCGATCCCCAGGTAGCCGCGGTGAGCAGTGATGGTTTGATTACCGCCGCTAAGCGGACACCCGGTCAAGAGCAGGTCACAACGACGGTAACGGTTAAGGTTAAGGACAGCACGGACCCTGCCCTGAGCCAAGCGATTCAGGTGACAGTGCTGCCTCAGGCCGTAGTGCAGAGCATGGTCTTTATTTATGATAAGAATGATTACGCCGGTAAAACCCTGAGCGACTACCAAGTCGTGGGGGAAAAGCTTTCGGAGGTCAACGGAGAAGCCTTTAGTCCGATCCGGGTGTTTGTCGCCGATCAGAGCGGCTATTTTGTACCCAAACAATTAATCAAGTGGGAGCTGATTAAGGAGGGGGATGAAACAGGGAAGGTAGCCATGCTCAACTATCAGGGGGGCAGCGGGGATGACAGCATCCGCTACAATGCTAACCTGACAGGCAAAGAGGTAGGCACGATCAGCCTGAAGGCCAGTCTGATCAACAATCCGGAGATTTACTGCACAGTAAAGCTGGAAGTTCTGCCCGCCCCTTATGAAATTCTCTGGCAGCTTCCCTTAGGCGGCTCCTATGGCAAAAAAGTGGCGGAGCTGGCGACAGGACGCCGGGGGGAGATCTTTTATGTCAACCAGAATCAACTTCAGGCAGTGCGCCGGAGTGATGCCACCCCTTTGTGGACGTCCGATCCGGGCAGTTATTACGGAATCAGCCTCAGCGCACCTCAAGTCGATGAGAACGGCAATGTCTTTCTCTATGCCACTAACAGTACAGCCGTCGTTGCCGTGGAAGCTCAGAGCGGGAAGGTTCTCTGGGGGTACACAGCCCCCGGCAACGACCCGGTTGCTAAGCTGGTCTTTGGGGGGGACAGCGTCCTGGCCCTTACCAAGGGAGGGCTTATTTACAAGCTGGATAAAGCAAAGGGAGAGCCGCAATGGAATCAGCCCTATGCCGCCGGCGGGGTGGTCAGCGGACTGGCCGCAGCTTCCACGGGAAAAGCCTACTATAGTTCAGGATCAACTGTGTATGAGCTTTCTGCCGATGGACAAAAAAAATCTCTTTATACTAAAGGGGGAGCCGGTCTCAAGCTGGAAGGCAGCTCCGCCGCAGGGGCTCTGATCCTTCAGCAGCAGGAAGGGAGTCAGGTCAGTCTTCTTGCCCTTGATCCGGGTAAGGATGATCCGCTGCAATGGGTTTATCCGCTGGCTGAGCGGGTGGTGGTCACTGTAGCTCCCAACGGCATGGTTTACGCCGTTTCCGCTCCGGCCAATCAAGAGCGGAAACATTTGTACTTCCTTCGTCCGGACGGCACGGCACAGGTAGACGGACAGTTCCAGGTCAATAGTTGGAAGAAGGAGGCCCAGGGCCTTTATACCCCGGTCATCGGCGAGAATGGGCAGCTGTATATTCCGCTGGTAGGCTTGTATGTCTTCGATCTGAACCTGACCGGTGAACAAGGGGAGATGCTCAGTCCTCTTTGGCAAGCGGAGATCAAAGACGAATTTTCCATAACCGTACCTCACTCCATCGCCCCGGCTGACGAAGGAATGGTTTTCCTGTCCATGGGAGAATTAGGCTTAGTGGCTCTGCAGGGCACCGATTTATCCGGGGGGGAGGGCCTGCAAGTCAAAGTGAGTAATTCAGTCCTTAAACTGGGTGGGCTGCAGGAGCTGAAGATTAAATTAATGAATCAGCAGCTGAGTTCTCAGTCTGTGCGCCTGACTATTACCCTGATTCAAAAGGGAAATCAGGGAACGGAGCAGGTGATCAGCTATTCTTCGCTCACCGATACCCTAACCCCGGGACTGATCAAGGAATACCCGGGCAGTCTGAGGATTCCCAAGACCGGAAATTACCAGGTAAAAATTCAAGTGGCAGCTCCGGATCAGCTTGAGCCCGTGCAAACCATCCTGCTGCCTGTTCAAGCTCAGTGAGGAGGAGAATAATGGTGATACAAATGAAAAAGAAGCGGGCTGTCCTGGCTTGCCTTATGGTTTTTGCCATCTTATGGAGCCTGCTGCCCGCCGCTGCTCTGGCCGGACAGACAGAGGTCTACCCCGACTGGCTGCGCTCCTATTATAAGGATGCGTCCGCGATACCCAGACTGGATGATCTGCCTAGCGTAGACCGGGAAGGGCAGGTCTATACCGTGGATTCCCAAGGGTATCTCTACTGCGTTTTCCCGGACCGGACCTTGAAATGGAAGGTGGATCTGGGGCAGAGAGGGGCTTATTATGCCCTCGGCGGAGTGGGGCCAGTCATTGATGAACAGGGGATTTGCTATATCGGTTCGGGGAACGGGCGGGTCTATGCCATTAACCCCAATGGGCAGGTGCTCTGGACTTCGGCCATGGAAGGACAGGAGGCTGTGGCGCCCGGAACGTCCCCTGCCCTGTCGGCAGATGGCAAGACTCTTTATGTGGTGTCTGCCAAGAGCCTTTATGCCTTGAACACCGCAGACGGTTCCCGGGCCTGGGTAGTAGCCCTGACTTCTAATGGGCTCAATACGCCCGTGGTCTCTCCTCAGGACGGAACAATCTATGTGGCCAGCTTATCAGCCATTAACGCCATAAAACCCGAGGGTACACTCCGGTGGACAAAGGTCCTTAACCAATTGCCGGATATTGAAGGCCGGGGAGACTATTCTCCTTTTGTGGGAAAAGCCAATGGCAATGTGGCAAGGCGAGAAAAGCGGATGGCTGTGGATGAGGCGGGGGCCGTCTATTTCATTACTTTGAATAATGATAAAGGTACCGCAGAATCAGATCAGAATAGACTGTGGGTCTTTACCCCGGCCGGAGAGGTAAAGTGGTACCGGGATATCGAAGCGGTGGTCAGCTCCCCGGCTTATTACCAGGGGACGGTATACTATAAGACAGCCGGAAATGAGCTTTACGCGCTGGAGACGGAAAGGGGCAATCTGAAATGGACTTATCCGGTTGTAGAGACTACCTCTCCGGATAAGCATGTTGCCTTCAGGGCCGCTCCGCTGATTGGTCCGGATGGGACACTTTATACAACATTCTATGACAAAATCTATGCCTTCCAGGATAAGGAGGAAGGGGCCGAGCTGAAGTGGAAATCCCAGCCTGCTCAAACAGACAGCCAGCTCTATGCTGTAGCCGGCCCCGGACCCCAGGGAGAGCTGTATGCTGCGGTAGGGGGGAGTGCTTTAGCACGCTTTACTGATCCCGGGTTCACCCCTGTTCCCTGGCGGTTGGAACTGGAGGGGGAGGAATGCACCCTGTTTGCGGGCGGAGAGTATACGCTGCCTGTGCGTTTGCTGGACACCTACGGCCGTCAGCTTCCGCTGAATGGTCTGAGCTGGGAAAGCAGTAACTCCGCAGCAGCAGAGGTAAAGGATGGCCTCTTAAAGGGCAAAGCTCTGGGCGAAGCCAGGATCACCATCCGCCACTCTGACAATGATGAAGCCGACAATCGTCTGCGTGCCGAGCTTAACGTCAGGGTAGTGGCCCCAGGGTCAGGGTTCAGTCTCAGCCTTACACCTGCCCGGCCGGTAGTGTTAATCGGTCAGAAGCTGCCTCTTCAGGCTCGAATCCTCACACCTGACGGCAAGGTGGTCCAGGGTGAGAGCTTGGAGTGGAAAAGCGGCTCACCTTTGGCGACTGTGGATAATCAGGGTCTGGTCACAGCCGGTCAGCAGGCGGGGACAGTCTCAGTTAACGCCCGGGTGGCAGCCCATCCTGAACTGCAGGCGACGATTAACCTGGAGATCAGGGCTTATCAAGTGACCCCCGTTGACAGGGCAGGAATTCAAACGGCTATTGCCAAAGCCGCTAATTATGTCAATGCCAATTCCCAAGGGGGGAAAATTTTGTCGGACTGGGATGTCTTTGGCCTCAATGCCTGCAGTCCGGAGTGGATTTCCGCCAATGACCGGGAGGAGTATTTGTCCCAACTGACCGCCAAGGTTAATGAAAGCGGAGTAGGAAGCCAGCTCACAGATTATGCCCGTACTTCCCTTGGCGTGCTCTCAGCAGGGGGGGATCCTTATGCTTTTGCCGGGGAAAACCTCCTGCAAGAAATTATGGATTACCCCAGTCTGAGTCAGGGCATCAATGCCGGAATCTGGGCACTGATTGCTCTGGACGGGGCTGGAGCTATTGTTCCTTCCCAAGTCAAGAACAACCGGGAAGCCTTAATCCAACATATCCTGGACCACCGGGTGAAAGAAGGCTGGTCTTTCAGCGGCGGATTGCCGGAAGTGGATATGACCGGCATGGCCCTTTATGCCCTGGCCCCCTACCGGGATATGCTGGCGGTAAAAGAGGCGGGAGAACAGGCCATTCGCTGGTTGAGCGAGAATCAACTGAGTGACGGCAAATTCGGCTCCTGGGGTTCGGTGAATTGTGAGTCCGCAGCCCAGGCTATTATGGGGGTTACGGCTTGGGGAGTTGATCCTCAAGGACCGGACTTTACCAAAACCACGGGCAATGCGGTGACAGCACTGCTAAGTTTTCAGACCTCCTCAGGTGTATTCAAGCATGTCGATACGATAGACGCTTACATGGCTACCCCTCAGGCAATGGAAGCTTTAGGTGCGATTGTCTGCTTTATGGACAAAGGCCGCTCGGATATTTACTACAAAATCAGTGCTGCCCCGCCTGCGCCTGAGGAAGTAAACTCTTTAGAAATCACTCCGGCTACCGCGGAGATCCCCGTGGGGAGAACGATTCAATTGAAAGCTGAGAATCAAGCCGGGCAAGGGGTGGACAAGGATGATCAAGGGCAGTTCCTTTTAACCTGGAGTATTTTAGGCGACCCGAGCCTGGCTCAGATTACAGAAGAGGGTCTCTTCACAGGGATGAAACCGGGAACGGCGGATGTCTTGGTGCAATTGAAAAGCAATCCTGCAATTCAAGCTCAGGCCCAGGTTAATGTGGTCGGTCAGTTGATTGAAGTTAGTGCTCCGCTAACGCCTGAGCAGCCGATCATCGGGATCAGCGGCAAAGAACTTGCTACTCAGGTTCACAATCTTTCCGGGAAAGCCATCAAGGTTTTGGTTAATATAGTACTTTATCAACAGGATCAAACCTCAGAGACTGAGCCCAGCCTGGAGGTTCAAAGCATCGTGCAGCAGTCTTATTTGGAAAAAACTCTCGCACCTGGTGAAATATACAACATTGGCGGTGGATTTATTTGGCCGCCAGGTGACAAAAAGTTTCAGGGCAAGGTGATGATTTGGAGCGGCTGGGATGGGAAACCTCTCTGCGAGCCAATCATTATTTCCCGGTAGAACGTGGGCAGTAAGTAGCGCAAGGAGGAAATGCAGTGCGATTATCAAAGCAATTTCTAAGAGTTCTGGTCCTGCTGATGACCTTTGTCATGCTCTGCCCAACGGGGGCCTTAGCCCAGGTCAACAGCCCGTCGCCGGGAGAGGTTAACCGGCTGGTTGCTTATCAGGAGAACCTAACCCTGTCGGTGTATGCTGAAGGCAGACAAGTTACGGTCAATGGCAAAACCACTCCCGATACCCAGGTATCCCTGGTGGTTGCCCGCAGTCTGGACGGAGAAAAGTGTTATCTGGATCAAACCAGCTCAAATCAAGCAGGCCTGTATCAATTTGCTTTGGACATGGACTCAGGGGATTATCGGGTTAATGTCACCAGCAACGGTATCTATCAGCAGAAGAATTTAAGGGTTAATGACGCCCGTCAGGCTACGGTAAGTGTACGGGTCGAAGGACTGAGCCAGACTCTTTTACCTCAAAAAAGCATCGAAATTTTTGATGGTGAAACAACTGTCATGGAAGCGGTCAAAAAAGCTTTGGATGGGAATGCTGTTCCCTATGAAATAGCTAACAACATGATTAACTGGATCGGCAAAGATCAAGAGAAAGACTGGCAGTGGCTGATCAATGGCACAAGCGGGATGGCCCTTCCCACCACCCCTCTGAAGCAAAGTGATCAGATCGTCATGGTCAGCGGCAAGCTCTGGAATCCCAGCCTTACCCGGCTCAGTGTGGAAGGGAAAAATGAGGACATTTCGGTAAAGTCAGGAACAGAGTTCAAGGTTACGCTCGAAAACTACTCCGGGGGAGGGTACTTGCCGACAGAGGATCAACCGGTCACATTTGCCGGGAGCACCAAGTATACCAATGACAAAGGGCAGGTTACCTTCCAGGCGGATGAAAAGGGAGTCTATGGAATAACCGCCCAAACCGAGGGGAATTTCATCCGCCCTGTTCCATTGACGGTGGTGGTTTCCACCACCGGGTTGGACCCGTATCCGGTAGAAGATAGCGATACCTTTCAGGTCAGGATGCGTATTGAGGGCTACCGGGGAACTGTCTTTGACGGTAATATCAGCTTTAAGCCCGAAACCTATAAAAATAAGACAACCGGCAAGTATGAAATTACTGATCCGGACGGAAAAAAATATTCGTTTAACTATCCTACTGTTCTAATGGCTACGATTGCGGCCTGGAACAAGAAAAGCATCCGGGACAATAAAGTGACCTTTAACGACAACTATGTAGCCCGCATGGCCGGGGAAGAGGAATTTGATTTTAAGGCGCAGCACCCTACCTGCGGCTGGCTGGTTCGGGTTAACGACCGCTTGATTAATCAAGGGGTCGGGGTATGGGAGATTGAGGACGGGGATACGGTGGAGTGGTTCTATGGGGATATCAAGAGCTCATTCGGTTATCTCGATCTTAGTTCTTCATCCTTAAACACCGGGGATAAACTCCTTGTTAAAGTTACCGCTAAAGGCAATGGCGGGGTGGATGGGGGAGATTCCACGACCAGGACAACCGTGAGCGGAGCTACGGTCCACGTTGGTTCAGAAACCTACATCACTGATGCGAAAGGTGAAGCTGAGATCACGATGAACCGATCCGGCAGCTTCACGGTTTATGCAGACAAAACTGATTCCGGCTCATCCTACAAAGGGTATAACTTTCCCCTCATGGCCCGCACGGAAAAAGCTACGGTGACAGTCAAGGGGCCGGAGGTTAGTATTCCCATCGAAGAAGTAATTCCAGTGATCGACTATACAGATTATAATCAAACGATTTTGGCGACGTTGGAAACGGTTACCCCGGAACAGTTGGCAGCGGCCAGGCTGCCGGAAAATACTCCCGCTGTTAATCCGGAGAATACAGAGCCGACGGTGTTAAAGACTATGGATGGAGTGCAGCTGACCATACCCCCGGGGGCACTCAGGCTTTGGAGTGGTCCGGTACAATTTTCCGTGGAGGTAGGACAGGTGACAGTTCCTCCCCAGGCTGAGCTAGGAGCCATGGTGCTTGATCCCATCAAATACCAGCGTGAGTTTAGCTTGGTGGATCAGGCTCAGGATAGGGTTGAGTTTGCCTCCCCGGTGACCTTGACCTTCCCCATTAACCCAGAGGATCTGCCGGAAGGGGTATCGACAAGGCAACTTGCGTTTTATTTGTGGAATTCAGCCAAAGGGGATTGGGTCAAACAGGGCGGAGTGTATGATTCGAGCGCGAAGACCCTTTCACTGACCACCTATCATTTTTCCACCTATGCGGTAATGGCTGATACGGCGCCCACCCCGAAGCGGATCGCCGGGCAGGAACGTTATGACACGGCCAACCAAGCCTCCGCTTACGGCTGGAAAGCCGGGGCGGATCATGTGATACTGGCCAATGCCTATGCTTATTCGGATGTTTTGGCCGCTGTACCTTTGGCCTATAAAAACCAGGCCCCGATTTTGCTGACTGAGGCTGCCGTTTTAACCCCTTCGACGTTTGAGCAGTTAAAGAAGCTAAATCCTAAAAAAGTAACCTTAATTGGAGGAACCAGCGTTATTTCCCAAGTCATTCAGGATCAGCTCAATCAGCTTTATGGAGCAGAAAATGTTATACGCTGCGGCGGTAGGGATCTTTATGAAACGGCTGCTCTGATTGCCAAAACTCTGGGAACTACGGGCCAAGCTGTGATCGCCAATGGAGGACCTGCCAGCTATGCGGATGCTTTGGCAATCTCCAGCTATGCCGGTTATCATGGCATACCGATTCTTTTCACAGAGCGAACCGCTTTGCCGGCTGAGACGCTCCAGGCCTTAGCCGATCAAAAAGTAAGTCAAACCCTGGTTGTAGGCGGCGGCTATGTTGTGCCTGAGGAAATCTATCGGCAACTGCCGGGGGCTGTGCGTTATGGCGGAGTGGATCTTTACGAGACAGCCACCAAGCTTGCCGAAGGATTAGAGCTTAATCCAAGCAAGGTGTATGTAGCTACCGGGCTGAACTTTGCGGATGCGCTTACAGCAGGCAATCTTGCAGCGCGCACGCTTTCCCCTATTGTCTTAGTTAACGAGGGGATCCCCAGCTCCACTTTGAATTTCCTGCATAACCATCAGACTCAGCAGTCTGAGCTAATTATTCTAGGTGGAGAAGGAATTATCAGGGCGGATCAGGAAAGCGCGCTTCGCTCTGCTCTAACCCCCTCACCTGAAGGAACTGAAAGTATAGAGGGTACGGTAAGTACAGAAAGCCCGGAGTGATTGTACCCAATCCAGCCTTAGAGTCAACTTTTTTAGAGGGTTGGCTCTAGGCTTATCACTTTGTAAAGGAGTAAGAAAATGAAAAGAATAATTAAACAGGGTTTAGGAACGTTTCTGACCTGCCTGCTGCTGCTGAGTACGTTAGTGACCGGTTTAGCCGCGGAAGCCCAAGCTCAGACTGCAGCCAACCAAGGAACAGCGAGCCGCACGACGGTGGATCAGGTAATCAATGCTTTAGAGCAATGGGAAAGGGCATCTATTCAAGCCGCTTTTCAGACAGCGTCTGAGCAAGAGATTGTCGACCCTACAGTGTATAACTGGCCGACAATTGGCCTGGGCAGACTGGAACGGTATGATGGGCTCTCCGTTTACCTGGCGGAGAATGAAAAATATATCCAACAGAATTGGAATTCTATTTTGCGAAAGGTGACAGATCTGGCCAGAATCAGTTTGGCAGTTGGGGCAGCTCAGGGAAATCCCCAGGATTACGGCGGCAAAGATTTGATCGCCGAGATTTATAACTATCCTAACATTGAAGCCCAAGGTATTAATGGACCAATTTTTGCTTTGATTGCCTTGGACAGCGGCAGATATGAGCTGCCTGCCACGGCCAAGTGGACGCGGGATAAACTATTAGAGATTATTTTAAGCAAGCAATTGTCCGATGGAGGCTTTTCCTTGGATGGTACTGGAAATGGGGATGTGGATATTACCGCCATGGCAATCCAAGGCTTGGCTCCATACTACAGGGCAGGGCTGCCTGAGGTGAAAGCGGTCGTAGATAAGGCTCTGGCTTATTTAGCTCAGGCCCAGGAAGCGGACGGGGGCTTCAGATCCTGGGGCACGAAAAACAGTGAAAGTGTCTGTCAGACGATCATCGCTCTGTGTTCCATTGGGATCGACATAGATACGGATGCCCGTTTTATTAAGAATTCCAACACGTTGTTAAGTGATTTGCTTAAATTCAAGTCCAATGATGGCGGTTTTAGACACACTTTAGAGGACAGCACGAACCC
This sequence comes from Desulfosporosinus youngiae DSM 17734, assembly GCF_000244895.1. Taxonomy (NCBI): domain Bacteria; kingdom Bacillati; phylum Bacillota; class Clostridia; order Eubacteriales; family Desulfitobacteriaceae; genus Desulfosporosinus; species Desulfosporosinus youngiae. The sequence continues at coordinate 3,951,174 of NZ_CM001441.1, read as the reverse complement.
TATGGCTTCAGAACAAGCCTTGATTGCGCTAGCGGCCTATGTAAGGTTTCAGGATGAAAAGTCCGGTTTGTATGACTATCATCCGGAAAAGCCTATTTCTATTCCAGCCCTTTCTAATGAACAAACCGGCCCTGCGATGCCTGAGATCCTGCGAATCGCCGGAGCGGATTGTTACGCTACAGCGGTGGAAATTGCTAAACGGAATTTCCCGCAGGGAGCAGAAACGGTCATTCTTGCCCGGGGGGATGTTTCGGCCGATGCTCTGCCGGCTGTGCCTTTGGCCAGGAAGTATCAGGCACCCCTCTTGCTGACTCCCTCTGATCAACTGCCGAGTCAGGTTTTTAATGAAATTCGAGCCTTGGGAGCAAAAAAGGTTTTGATCATGGGAGGAGAGGGCGCAATTGGCAGACAGGTGTCCGCTGTCTTAGATCAAGCGGGACTTGACGTACAGAGAGTATCCGGCAACGATCACTACTCCACGGCTTATGAAATTGCTAAACTGCTGGGGACTCAAGGGCAGGCTGTGATCGTCAGCGGAGATTATAGTCACAGCTACCCTGATGCGCTCTCCATCTCAGCTTGGGCGGCTTATAACGGTGTGCCCGTCCTCTATGCAGATAGATCTGCCCAACTGCCTAAGCCGACAGGGCAGGCTATCTCTGAACTGGGAGTCAAACAAACCCTCCTGATCGGCGGCACAGCCGTACTGCCGCTGGAATTAGAACAAATACTTCCTGACCCGAAACGCTATAGCGGCCAAACCCTTTATGATACCAATGCCATAGTTTTGGGTCAACTCCAGCCTAATCCCACAAAAATCTTTGTAGCTACCGGAGGCGGGTTTGCCGATGCCTTGGCCGGGGCAGCCGTTGCCGGTCAGTCTAATGCCTGGATTTTACTGACCGAACGAGGATCAAATGAGGGAAAAGGTTTGACCGGCGGGCAAGAGCAGCTTCTCCGCTCGGCCCGCGATCTTGTCACAGAGACCTATGTTCTGGGCGGCGCCGCCGTTATATCCGACAGCACGCTGCAGGCCCTAAAGCAGATTCTCCAAGCCGGCACTCCATAAACGCTGAAGGAAGGGAGCTACTATGAAAAAAGTTTCTGTTTTACTCATCCTGATCATGCTGCTGTCCCTTGTCTTAACCGGCTGCGGAGGAACCAAGATTGCCAACGGCGATCTGCCGGCGGGAATCACTAAATCGGTGGATGATTCAGCCTGGAAAGCAGAGGAGAGCAGTGCGCTTGAAACCGATGGGAAACGTATTGAGCAACAGCCCGACAATACTCAGGCTGTTCACGCCGCTTTGGAGCCAAGCACGCAAGAGAGTCAATCTGATCAGCCCTCCTCAGAAAATCAGGAGAGCAAGTCAGCTTCAGCCGTGAGCCCGCCCAGTTCCGGCAGCTCTGGTTCAAGTGAGGGTGCCGTTCCGGCTCTTACAGCCCCTCCGGTCCCTCAGCCAAATACTACTGCTGAAAATACCGTCACCTTCTCGATTAGTTGCCAAACTTTCGTAGCTAAGGGTTTTCACCTTAAGGAACAATTTCAGGAGGCAGTGCCTGCCGACGGAATTATCCTGCCTCCCACGGTCGTGGAATTTAAAGAGGGAGAAAAGGTGTTTGACGCTCTGAAACAAGTGGTACGCCAACATAAAATTCATATGGAGTATGAAGGTTCGAAGGGTACCCCTTATATTCAGGGGATCAGTAATTTGTATGAATTCGACGGAGGCCCGTTGAGCGGTTGGATGTATTGTGTCAATAAAGTATATCCCAATTATGGCTGTGGAGAATACAAGCTCAAACCGGGAGATCTGATTGAGTGGAATTACACCTGCGACTTAGGTAAGGATCTGGGACAGACCTGGTTGAGTGAGTAGAGGCAGGAAAAGGAAGGAAGAGAAGAATGAATAAGGCGTTTGCCTCGTATCATCCTGTGGTTAGTTTCAGCTTTTTTGTCTTGATTTTCATATTAGCCATGCTTTTGATGCATCCCGTGTTCGTTGGCCTGAATCTAATCTCAGCCTGCCTGTTTTCCTGGTTTTTGAATGGTCTAAAGGGACTTCGCTTCAATCTTAAATTTGGACTGCCCATGTTTTTGTTGGTTGCACTGGCAAATCCTTTATTAAATCATCGGGGGAAAACGGTTTTATTCTTCTTCAGGGATAATCCCATTACCCTGGAAGCCACCATGTATGGTCTTTGTTCCGCAGCCTCCCTGATCGGGATCATTGTCTGGTTTTCTTGTTACAACAAAGTCATAACCTCGGATAAGTTTTTGTACTTATTCGCTAAAGTGATACCTTCGATTGCCCTGTTGATTACGATGAGCATCAGAATGGTCTACAAGCTGCGCGGTCAGTTGAAAATGATCACCGCCGCTCAGCATGCCATCGGTCTGGATGCAAAAGAAGGGCAGGTCAGGCAAAGAATTCGGCGGGGAATGAGAACGATTTCCATCCTGCTCAGCTGGGCGATGGAAGACGGGATAGAAACTTCAGATTCTATGAAAGCCAGGGGGTATGGCTTAAAAAACCGCTCCACCTTTTCTCTGTTTAAATTTTCCCGGCGGGATGGGGTTATGTTGGGCATCATCATGGCTCTGGGTGCATTCTGTTGGGCCGGTTATTTTGCGGGCTATGGTGTGATGCGCTTTTACCCGTCGATAGCCCCCCTCAAAACATCTTCTCCGGCGCTGGGAATGTATCTGTGTTTTTTTGCCCTGGCCTTAATGCCTAGTCTGATCGAATTAAGGGAGAATGTGCAATGGCGCTCTTACAAATCAATGATTTAAGCTTTACTTATCCTGAATCCTCGCACAAAGCACTGGATAAGATCAATCTGGCGGTGGAGGAGGGAGAGCTGATTCTGCTTATTGGTGTGTCCGGATGCGGTAAAAGCACCTTACTTCGTCATATCAAACGGGAATTGGCGCCTCATGGTCATAAACGTGGGGAAGTCTGCTACGCAGGTGTAGAAATTGAACACTTAGATCAACGGACTGCCGTCACAGAGATTGGCTTTGTGCTGCAAAATCCCGAGACTCAGATTGTGACGGACAGGGTCTGGCATGAACTGGCCTTTGGTCTGGAAAACTTAGGGCTGGAGAAGGGGGAGATCCGGCGGAAGGTCGCGGAAATGGCCAGCTTTTTCGGGATTGACAGCTGGTTCAGAAAATCAGTGGATGATTTATCCGGAGGGCAAAAGCAAATTTTAAATCTAGCTTCAATCATGGCCATGCAGCCAAAATTGCTTTTATTGGATGAGCCTACCGCTCAGCTGGACCCTATTGCTGCCCAGGAGTTTCTCGCCATGATCGAAAAGATTAATCGTGACTTGGGCGTTACGGTCATTTTAAGCGAACACCGGCTGGAGGAAGTCTTTCCCCTGGCCGACAGGGTGGTTGTGATGGAAGGGGGGCAGGTCTTCTGTGCTGACAAGCCGGAGAAAGTTGCCCAGGTGTTAGGGGCGGACAGCAGTAAGGTGATCTTTAAAGGTCTGCCATCGCCTATTCGGATTTATAGTGAATTGCCGATAGGGGAGAAGTGTCCTTTGACTGTGCGGGAAGGGCGGCAATGGCTGATTCAGCAGGTTCTGCCTAATTTGGCTGAAACGGATAGCCTGGATCAGATGGGTCAGCCGGCAAAATCTGTTTGGACTGGAAACACAAAGGCGGAGCGAAGCAGGCCGGCCCTTGAAACCAAGGAAATCTGGTTTAAGTATTCTGCAGAAGGAAGTGACATCTTGAGGGGCGTGTCCTTGCAGGCTTACGCCGGAGAAACGCTTTGTGTGCTGGGCGGCAATGGCACAGGCAAGACCACTCTTTTAGGTGTGCTGTCCGGAGTCCTGAAAATAAAAAGAGGGCAGGTATGGGTGGATGGGAAAAAGCTGACGGATTTTAAATACGGTGAACTCTATCGGCATAATTTGGCGATGTTGCCCCAGAATCCTAAAGCACTGTTTGTATCGGATACGGTGCGGGGGGACCTGGAAGAAGCGGCAGAGCTGATCAGCCGGGATAAGACCGTACGAGAGCTGACAATCTCCAAAGTGATGGAAGAATTGGGCATTGAAGAGCTGGCTCGGCGTCATCCCTATGATTTAAGCGGAGGAGAGCAGCAAAAGGCCGGGATAGCCAAGCTTCTGCTCCTCCAGCCCAAGGTTATCCTGCTTGATGAACCGACTAAAGGACTGGACGCTTATTCTAAGGAAGGATTAGCCCAGATTTTCTTCCGTCTGCGTTCTCAAGGGGCAGCGATTGTTGTAGTGACTCATGACCTTGAATTTGCGGCTGAATACGGGGATCGCTGTGCCATGATGTTTGATGGAGAGATCGTCTCGGAGGGGAATCCCCGGGAGTTTTTTGCCGGGAATAGCTTTTACACAACCGCAGCCAACCGCATGGCCCGGGGCATCTTTTCCCAAGCGGTTACTTGCAAGGATGTGATTAAACAATGTCAAATAGGATTCGCATAATCCGTTGGGTATTGATGATGACAGTGCCCTGCTTATTGGTCGTTTCAACGTTGAGGGGAGATAAGAATTATGGTTTATTGAGTATTTTATTGATCATTCTGATCATGATTCCTTTTTTCCTGAGTTTTGAAAGACGCAGGCCAGAGGCCAGGGAGCTGGTAGTTATCGCAGTCATGGCCGGAATTGGTGCTTTAGGGCGAGTGGCTTTTGCCCCGATCCCTCATTTTAAACCCACCTCGGCTGTCGTGATTATTACCGCTATGGTGTTTGGACCGGAGGCCGGTTTTTTGACAGGTGCTGTAGCGGCACTCACCTCTAATCTGTTTTTCGGGCAAGGGCCATGGACCCCGTGGCAGATGTTTTGCTGGGGAATGATCGGCTTTGCGGCCGGAATGCTCAGAAACGCCGGTTGGCTGAAAAGCAGGCCGGGTTTAGCCGTCTTCGGTTTTATGACAGGCTTTGGCTTTGGTTGGGTCATGAATATTTGGTATATCATTGGCTTTATTGAACCCATCACCTATCAGGCCGTTATTGCAGCTTACATCTCCAGTTTCTGGTTTGATTTTACGCACGCTCTTTCTACCTTGATCTTTCTCGTGGTTTTAGCTAATCCTTGGATTAAAAAGCTGGAACGAATTAAAAAGAAGTTTGGTTTGCTGGATAATGGAAAAGAGGGTAGAGATGATGTTGTTTTAGAACCCTCATTAATTGGAAAGACGCTGGATAAATAGTTTGTTAAAAGAGCCTCAGCATTTTTGCATTGCTGAAGGCTCTTTTTAAGTGGAAAAGGATAGTTCATGAAGTATGAATGTTCTGAAGATAGAGGAATAGCAGTTGTCCAGGGAGAATAATAGGGTAGGTTCCTATATTGTGGAGACCATGAGTTGATCGTTTTCTCTAGTTTTACGGTGAGGTGAGATATAATGCTGATGAGCGATATGATGACCCGGGATGTCCCTCTGCTGCATCTTCAGGATAATCTTAGGCGGGGGGTGGAGCTTTTACGCTGGACCAAGCTGGATGCGCTGCCGGTGGTGGACAAGGATGGTTTCCTAATTGGGATTTTTACTAAAGCCAATGTCCTGGATGCCTTTTTGGCCGGGGCAGATTCTTCGGAAATAATTGAACGCCATTATAATACCCAGGTAGTGACTGTTGAAGCAGATATTCCTTACCAGGAGGTTGAACAGCAGGCTAAACAGACTTCTGTAGGTACAGGTGTCGTTGTCGACAAAGAGGGAAAAGTATTAGGGATTTTTACTAAAGTTGACATGATCATAGCTCTTTTTAGAGAAGCAGAACAACAAGCTAATAAGATAAATACGGTCTATCAAGCCATGCCCAACGGAATTATCGTTGTGGATCAGGATAACCGTATTCAACAGATAAATCCTGCCGGTGAAAAAATTCTGGGTTTGAAGCAGGAAGTCATTAAAGAACAGCTCTTCAATAGGGTTATTTCAGGTTTGGATTTGGATTCAGTATTAAGACAGTCTCAATATTTAGTTGGAGTTCAGACTGAAATGAATCAGGTGACCGTTCTCTGCAATATCAGCCCTTTGGGTCAGATGGCCGGAGCTGTGATTGTTTTCCAAGCTTTAACGGATTTAGACCAAGTGGCCTTAGAGCTGGATGCCACGAAACGCTTGTATGAAACCTTGCTTACAGTTACCAATATTGCCTATGAGGCGATTTTCGTTGTAGACGACCAGGGAAAAATTACGCTGGCCAATGAGGCAGCCTGTCAATTTTTTGGCAAGAGAGAAAACGAATTATTGCAAAAACCAATTGATCAAGTCATCGAGAATACCCGGCTTCTGCGAACCTTAAAAACCGGCATGGCGGAAACCAATGAAATCCAGGTCATATATGGCCGTCCTTATATCGTCTCCCGCCTGCCTATTGTGCGCCAAGGCAAGATTATTGGAGCGGTGGGTAAAATTACGTTTCAGAAATTGGATGAAGTCAAGGAGGTTGCTCAAAGACTTGCTCAGTTGGACCTGGAATTAAATTATTACAAGGAACAAATAGGCTCAGCCAGAGGACCTGTTACATTTAATCAGATTATTACGGTTAATCAGGATATGCGCAGATTGAAGCAAGAGGCTGAAATTGCCGCCCGGGGTAATTCGACAATTATGCTGACGGGGGAAAGCGGTACGGGCAAGGAACTTTTCGCGGAAGCTATTCACCGGGCAAGCCCCCATCGAAATGGTCCCTATGTCAAGGTTAATTGCGCAGCAGTTCCGGAAAATCTTCTGGAGTCCGAATTCTTTGGCTATGCCGGCGGTGCATTCACGGGGGCCCAGAAGGGGGGCAAAGCAGGTAAATTTGCTGTTGCTGATGGAGGGACACTTTTTCTGGATGAGATTGGCGATATGTCCCTTAATTTACAAAGTAAACTCTTAAGGGTATTAGAGGACAGGTCTTTTGAACCAATCGGGAGCAATGAATCTGTAAAAGCAGATGTGAGAATCATTGCGGCTACGAATAAAGATCTTACGGAAAAGGTCGCGCGTGGCGAATTCCGCAGTGATCTTTACTATCGTCTTAACGTTATTTCATTCCGCCTAATCCCAATTCGAAACCGCTCAGAAGACATCATTCCTTTAGTTCATGTTTTCTTAGAACGGCTAAATCAAGATTTTGGCAAACGAATTTTAGGGGTTAGCCCGGAAGTAGAAAAGATTCTTATTGCTCATCGTTGGCCCGGAAATGTGCGGGAGCTGAAAAATGTGATTGAGAGGGCCGTGAATTTTGCTGCCGGGGAATTGCTGGAACGAGCAGATTTACCCTTTTACCTCAGAGAAGAACGACAAGGGCCGCCCTTATTTTTAACGAAGGATTGGAACTTGGAGAATGCCCGTGAACATTTGGACAAAGAAACCTTGGAAAAGGCCCTCCTCGAAATGAACGGCAATAAATCCGAGGTTGCCCGGCTGCTCGGAATTTCGCGATCCTGGCTTTATGAAAAAATGCGGCGTTACGATATTAAAACTCCGTAGTGAAACTATAGCAGCTTGAGTCTCCTCAAGACATTTTCTTTATTGAAACCACACAACATCTTAAAGTTGGATTCACAATTTTACCATAATTGGTGGCTATCATAATAGTGACCCGATTATAAAGTACCTGCTTTGAAATCGGAAACAATTTTTAAGGAGGAATCCAATGAAAAAGAAACTAGCGGTAGGGATCCTGAGTGCTGTCTTGTTGGTTGGAGGTGCAACGGCAGCTTTGGGCGCCACAGATTCAGCAAAGCTCGATGAAATTAAAAGCCTGACACAGCAAATGTTTGGAATTCAGAAGCAAATTGTGGACAAACAAGTGGAAGCCGGGCTAAAGACAGCTGAACAGGCAGACACGATGAAAAAATTTATTGACGAGCGGCAACAGGCCAGCGAACAAGCCTTAGCTGAAGGCAAGGTACTAGGTCCTTGTATTGGCGGAAATGGCATGGGGATACGCGACAAAGTCAAGATATTTAATAATGGTGAACCTATGACGGAAGAACAGATTGAAGCCTGGAGTGAAGCTGCCGAAAAACGCATAGCGGCTCAAGTAGAAGCCATGAAGAAAAACGGCAAATTAACGGAGGAGCAGATCAAAACTTGGAGCGAAGCTGAACAAGCCCAGCTGGAAGTTCAGAAAGAAGCTATGAAGAATGGTACCTTTGTTCCTGGCGGCATGGGCGGTGGCTTAGGCAAAGGAATGCGCGGCGGTCATCGGGGTGCTTGGAATGAAAAACTGGCGCCGGAAACAAACGCCACACCGGAAAGTACATCTCAGACTAATTTCTAGGAATTTGGTACATCTTGGGGGATTAGCAGAAAAACTAAACTATACTTAAAGAGCCTGACACTGGCAGTTCAACATGAAGTTGGATTGCCAGTGTTTTTTAGTGGCTTTCTATAGCTATATTGATTAGAAAGTAACAAAAATGGAGCCCTTTCTTTGGATGATTATACAAAGGGAATTCAGCAAGAATTTGCGAATAATGATATAGGTCGAAATAATAGTGATATTGAGATATTTTATAGAATCGAGGAGGTTAAAGCAATAATTTGCATTAACTTGCTGGACTTTGTGCTGCTAAAGGGGATTAGTTTACCCTGAAGTAAGGAATGTTGATTATAGCTGGAAAAATGCGTCTCGGAAGGGGATTAAGAAGTTGATTAAGATGCCTTCAGGTCAAACAACGCTAGAACAGGTTCTGCCGCTCCTGCAAGTGAGAATATTCGCTTATGATTGCCTGAGAAGAACGTTTCTGGGCGAGCCGTCTAAGGAGTTTCTCCGAACCGTGAGTCATGAAGGTTTCATCGAAGGGTTTCCTTTTGCCGAAGATAGTGCATTGATACACGAGGGAGCAGAAAACGTCTCGGAGTATCTTAAAAATCAGGATGTTTTAAGTGAAGAAGTGCACGATAAATTGCATTGGGATTATACGCGTATGTTTATAGGACCTTACGAATTGCCTGCTCCCCCTTGGGAATCGGCTTATTTAAATAAGGAACGGCTTTTGTTTCAAGAAGAAACCATAAACGTGCGAAGAGCTTATTTGAAGTATGCATTTCTGCCAAAGGACTTTGGCCATGAAGCAGATGATCATTTGGGATTAGAGCTTGACTTTATGTACCAACTCAGTGAATTAGCCGAAGCGAAGGTTAGCAAGCAAGACATTGGAGGCCTGGTGGAAGTCCTTAGGGATCAAAAGGCGTTTTTAGAAGATCATTTGTTGAAGTGGGTACCGGAGTTCAGTAAACAAGCCGCCCGACATGCTCAAACCCAATTCTACGAGGGTATGGTCAAGATTTTAGCTGGATTTTTAGAATTGGATCTTAAAGCTTTAGAAGAGCTTTTAGATATAAATGTTTAAAATTTAGGAGGTGTCTAACGAATGGCGGACCTGATTGGAAAAGCCAAGGACTACATGTTAAGCAGACGGTCGTTTCTGCGTATGACGGCGACGTTTACAGCAGGTGCAGCGGCGGCGGTCACTCTGCCCGGGTGCGGGCTGGTCAAAGTTGATGCGGAGCAAGCGGAGATGTTAGCCAATCAAGAGGGTAAGTGGGTTACATCGGCTTGTTGGCATAACTGCGGTGGTCGCTGCCTTAATAAGGCGTTTGTTGTCAACGGAATCGTTACTAAGATGAAGACAGATGATACACATCCGGATAGTCCGGATAATCCGCAGCAACGAAGCTGCCTGCGGGGGCGTTCTCATCGTCAACATATCCTGGGGGCGGATCGTCTCAAGTATCCGATGAAACGTAAGAACTGGGAACCTGGCGGTGGAAAGAAAGAGCTGCGCGGTAAGGATGAATGGGTTCGTATTTCCTGGGACGAGGCTTTGGATATCGTATCCAGCGAAATCAAGCGAATTAAAGAAAAGTACGGAAACGGTGCTTTCTTCTACCCAAGCGGCGGCACTGAAATCCCTAGAGTGCTTAGTTTATATGGCGGATATACGGCTCGCTGGGGATTGGTTTCCTGGGGAACCTGGGCGGACGTTTATCCCAAGATCACCGGAATTGCCAACAATGGGGCTTCTTCAGGGAACGACCGCTTCAGACTGCGCGACTCGAAGCTGATTATTCTTTGGGGTGCTAACCCTGCATCCTCAAGTATGGGTACGCCGACTTATAATTTCTTACAAGCCAAAAAAGAGGGCGTTAAATTCATTGTCATCGACCCTCTCTACACCGAATCGGCCAGGGTTTTAGCTGATGAGTGGATTCCGATTCGCCCCGCGACGGACACTACCCTCATCCTCGGCATGGCCCACTATATTATTACAAACAATTTAGTGGATAAGGCATTTTTAGATACCTATTGCCTTGGTTATGATGCTGATCACTTGCCCGAGGGGGTTGATCCGAAAGAGAACTTTAAAGACTATGTACTCGGCACCTTTGACGGAACTCCTAAGACTCCTGAGTGGGCGGCTGAAATATGCGGTGTCAGCGCCGATCTTATCACAAAACTGGCTAAAGAGTATGCCACATCAAAACCGGTAGCGGTGATCACCGGCGGTGCACCGGCCAGGATCAATAACGGGGAACATTTCCCGCACTCATTGATGACGTTAGCTTTTATGACCGGTAATATCGGGGTTCCCGGTGCCGGCGTAAGTCCTAATATGCATAATAGCTCGACCAATGCTGGTCCGGCTCTTGTTAAAGCCGGAGGCAACGGTGTTCCCGCTATTGCCAATCCCATAAAAGCCAAGTTGAATAACTTGGAAATGTGGCAGGCAATGCTTGATGGAAAATACACGGATGGTCCCGGTCCCAAAAAAGATGTCAATATTCAAATGATCTATCATGGATATGCTTCGGATCTCAATCAGAGAGCCGGAATGATGAAAGGGATTGAAGCTCACCGGAAGGTTGAATTTGTAGTATCTCAGAACTTATTCCTGAACACTAACTCCCGATATGCGGATGTTGTTTTACCCGTCTCTTCCCCATGGGAGTCTTATGGCGGAACCCTTACAGGCAATCGGGAGATCTTGATTTACTACAGTCAGGTAATAGAGCCGTTATATGAGAGCAAAAGTGATATGTGGATTGCTAAAGAACTTGGAAAACGATTAGGGCTTGATCCCCAGGTCATTGATCCTGTTTCTGAGGAGCAACAGGTCTACAACCAATTAGCCGGAGCTACGGTTATGAAAATGGATGCTTCGGGCTATGAAAAATTAGTCACATTTACAGCCGAAGACATTCAAAGCTTGGGGGTTAAGGGTACCCCTCAAACAGGGCGCATAACTTATGCCGAGTTTAAGGAAAAAGGTATCTATCAGTTTCCCAGATCCCGGGGAGATAAGTTTGAATTTACCTCGTTTGAAGATTTCTTAGCGGATCCGGTGGGCAAAAAGCTAGCGACTCCCAGCGGTAAATTAGAAATTTACTGTCAGCCCTTAGCAGATCACATCGAAAAGATTGGCTTTAACCTCAAGTCGCCGCTGCCCAAATACGAGCCTTCTATCGAAGGGTATGAAGATGGTGTAAAGGATGGATATCCATTCCAGCTCGTGACCATACATTATCAAAGAAGGTCACACTCAACCATGGATAATGTGCCCTGGCTGAGAGAAGCATTTCCCCAGGAATTTTGGATCAATGCCAGCGATGCTGCTGCCTTAGGAATTAAGAATAACGATATTGTTAAGGTCACTAGCCGTTGGGGTTCCATCATCCGTCAAGCCTATGTCACTGAACGAATTAACGTTGGGGTTGTCGCGGTCGGCGAGGGTGCCTGGATTGAGTATGATGATGCAGAAGGGGTTGACAAGGCGGGTGCTACCAATGTTCTTAATGGACCTATTCCATCAGGGCAAGGGCATACGGGTCATAACTCCTGTAATGTTAAGGTCGAAAAATACAATAAACCTCTTGCACCAGACTATACCTGGCCGCAACGGATCATTTTTTAAGGAGGTGGAATAATGGCACAACTTGGTTTTTATTACGATATGACAGTCTGCACAACCTGTAAAACCTGTCAAATAGCCTGTAGTGACAAAAATAATTTGGAAGCGGGAACCACTTTTAGAAAGGTCCATAATTTCGAAGGCGGAAAATTTCCTAAACCTTGGGCTTATCACATCTCCATGGGGTGTAATCATTGTTCAGACCCGAAGTGCGTCAAGAACTGTCCTTCAGGCGCGTTATCTAAACGCGAAAAGGACGGTGTCGTCACGCATGATAAGGAAAAATGTATTGGCTGTAAACTCTGTACCTGGTCTTGTCCCTATGGAGCACCGAAGTACCTTGAGAAGCAAGGTAAAGCCGGAAAATGCAACATGTGTGCTGACCTGCTTGATATGGGAGAAGAGCCGGCCTGTGTAACTGCCTGCCAGATGAGAGCTTTGCAGTTTGGAGACATCGAAGAGCTGCGTAAGAACCATAAAGGCACAGCAGATGTCAAAGGGTTACCGGATTCAGGAATAACCAATCCTTCGCTTATCATTAATCCTAATAAAGAAGCTGTGAAGTAAAATGAAGGGGGCCTTACAATGTTTGCTGAAGAATGGCCTTTAATGATGTTCACTTTATTAAGCCAGTTGGCAGTAGGAACTTATTTTATCTTAGTAGTCGTGCGGTCAATCCTGAACAGTAAGAACAACTCACCGGTTGCAGATCAGATCACAAAAGGCGGGATGAGAGCAGTCGGTCCGTTAATGGCCTTAGCCTTGATCTTTTCCTTATTCCATTTAGGATCACCTTTGGGTGCCTACCGGTCGATTTCTAATTTAGGATCATCCTGGTTAAGCCGTGAGATTGTAACGGCCGGAGGTTTCTTTGTACTATGGGCAATTGGTTACTATCTTGAGAGAAAAGGCAAGAGCGGAGCTGCTCTGAGTTGGGTCACAGTACTGTTTGGGTTGGCGGCGGTCTTTAGCATGGCCAGCATTTATGCCACGTCTGTTCGTCCCGCTTGGGCTGACACCAATACTTATATTGCCTTTTTCGGCACAACACTTCTCTTTGGTGCGACTGGAGCCTTAGCGTCCATGGTTCACGGGATGAAAGGGGCCGACGTTTCGCCGGAGGTTTCAAGCACCTTGAAGAAAGTAAGTTTTGTAGCTATCGCAGCGTTGGCAGTCCCCCTGATCTATTTGCCGGTCTATATCTCGGGCTTGGGGTCCGGTGGAAGTGCAGCAATGGCTTCAGCTGAACTCCTTAAGGACAGCTATGCTATGACGTTGATCTTAAAGTGGGTCATTTCCATCTTGGGTGGAGTTCTTTTACTGAATGCCATCTTTAAAGGCGGCAAAGGGACCATTCCTGCCAACTCAGTTTACCTTGCTTTAGGCGTAGTACTTGTAGGAGAGTTCATTGGGCGTTATGTATTTTACGCTTCCGCGGTATCGATCATGGTGGGCTTACACTAGGCTCAAAGACGCGTAATTACGTTTTAGACTTTAAATCCAAGTTCAAATAAGCAATAGATGATACGGGCAGCTCCACAAGAAGTTGGAGCTGCCCGTATGCTTAGAAAGACCTCCATGTCGCTGACGGCACCACCAAAGAATGAATTGAGATCTACTATGTTTGGTGCTTACGAATACGAAATAGTATATTAAAAGACCTTCCCAAGCAAGCTTAGGAAGGTCTCAGTGTGCTGATTAGTGATTACCAATTGCTGCGTGAACGTGGTTGATAGCACTCACGGCAATAAACTGGCTTGTCGCCTGATGGTTGGAAAGGAACGGTTGTTTCTTTTCCGCAAGTAGCGCAAATGGCAGGGAACATTTCACGTTGCTGACGGCCATATCCGCCGCCGTTGTTTCTGTTTTGTGCTTTTTTGGCTGCACGGCACTCAGGGCAGCGACCAGGTTCGTTAGTGAATCCTTTTTCTGCATAGAACTCTTGTTCAGATGCGGTAAATTCGAAATCCCGTCCACAGTCTCTGCAATTTAGAATTTTGTCATTAAACATTATAAAAAACCTCCAAAAATATATTACCCGTGCTCTACATGGCAAGTTCAACAACTTCATCCCAGAGCCTTAGGCAATAGAGAAGGTTTGCTAAATCCACAAGTTTTTACGAGCTTATATCAGTATAACAAAATAATGACAGATGTCAAATAGTATATTTCCTAATAACCATATTTTAAGCTATTTATGCCAAAATTAACGGAGTTAGCTATACATCTTCTCCAGCAGGGCTTTAACATCTTCATTTTCAAGGTATTCATCGTAGGTCATCTGTCGATCCAGGAGTCCTTTAGGTGTGATTTCAATGATACGGTTGGCGATGGTTTGAACAAACTGATGATCTTGAGATACAAACAGGATATTTCCGTCGAGGTTCGTTAACGAATTGTTGAGCGCCGTGATTGACTCCATATCCAAGTGATTGGTAGGCTCATCAAATATGAGGATGTTCGCGCCGCTGAGCATCATGCGCGAAAGCATACACCGTACTTTTTCTCCCCCGGAAAGGACACTCGCCTTTTTCAAGGACTCATCTCCGGAGAATAACATCCGGCCAAGGAATCCCCGGACAAAGGACTCATCAGGGTCTTTAGAGAATTGTCTCAGCCAATCCACAAGATTCAGGTCCGTCTCAAAGTACGACGAGTTATCCAAAGGAAGATAGGCTTGAGTCGTTGTAACCCCCCAGCTATATTCACCGCTGTCAGGGGTAATCTCACCCATCAATACTTTAAACAAGGTTGTCTTGGCAACGCCATTTGGACCAACGAAAGCAATCTTGTCGCCTTTGTTTACCATAAAGGAGAGGTTATCGAGAATTTTTTCGCCGTCAATAGTGACACTTAAGTTTTTGACATCTAAAATATTGTTACCTGCTTCCCGATCCGGCGTGAAGGCTATATAAGGATATTTACGGGAAGACGGCTTGATATCGTCAAGAGTTAACTTGTCAAGCTGCTTTTTACGGGAGGTTGCTTGTTTTGCTTTGGATGCATTTGAACTGAAGCGCTGAATAAATCTCTGCAGTTCTTCAATTTTGTCTTCTTTTTTCTTATTGGCTTCCCGCATTAATCTAAGTGCCAATTGGCTGGATTCATACCAAAAATCATAATTGCCCACGTATAATTGAATCTTACCGAAATCGATATCCGCGATATGGGTACATACTTTGTTCAAGAAATGCCGGTCATGAGAGACAACAATAACGGTATTTTCATAATTATAAAGGAAATTCTCCAGCCAGCGGATTGATTGAAGGTCGAGATGGTTGGTTGGTTCATCAAGCAACAGGATATTCGGATTGCCAAACAGGGCTTGGGCCAGTAAGACCCGAACTTTCTCATTTCCACTAAGATCTTTCATCTTACTGGCTTGCAAGTCTTTACCTATCCCTAGCCCCATCAATAATTCAGATGCTTCAGACTCTGCCTGCCAGCCATTCAGTTCAGCAAATTCTCCTTCTAAGACAGATGCTCTAATTCCGTCCTCCTCAGAAAAATCCGGTTTGGAGTAGAGAGCGTCTTTTTCTTCCATAATCTCGTATAGTCTGGAGTGCCCCATGATAACGGTTTTGAGCACTTCATATTCTTCGAATTCAAAGTGGTCCTGCTTTAAAACTCCAATGCGTTCTCCAGGCGTCAGAACGACTTCACCACTGGTAGATTCGATCTCACCGGACAGTATTTTTAAAAAGGTTGATTTTCCGGCGCCATTGGCTCCAATTAAACCGTAACAGTTTCCGGGGAGAAATTTGACATTGACATCTTCAAATAAGGCTCTTTTACCGAATCTTAAGGTTAACCTGCTGGTACTAATCATTATTAATCGTTCCTTTATATATAGATTTGCCCTTGCTTGAGAATATAGTATATCATCTTATTACAATTAGGTATAGGTTGAGAAAAGCAATAGCCGAACGGTTCAAATAAAGAAGGGACCGCGGGCATAAAGAAGTCCTCCCGCCTGTTTAAGGAAGAGGACTTTGAAGTTTCAGCCTAGATCTATTGGGCTTAGTGGATCGATTGTCCTTCAGCTTCGGTTAACAATTTCCTTAGGATTAAAATGCCTTGCATGGTTCTCGGAAATCCTGCACTAGGTGCCACTAAGAGAATAGCGTGTTCGATTTCCTCTTTAGTGCAGCCGCATTTCATGGCTTTTAGGATGTGTGTTCTTAAGGCTCTTGGGTATTGGCACTCCGTAGATAAAGCTACTTTAATGAGCCAGCATGTTTTTTCATCTAAGGGTCCGCCATCCTTATGTATTAGCTGGCCGTATTTTTCATAGGCATCATAAATGGTCCCATGATGTTCTGTAAAGTACTTTAAGTTAATTTCTGTACTATCAAGGTTATCAAAATAATCATCCATGCCAATGAACTCCTTTCCGTTATATTTACATTATCATCCAATTTGTGGATTTTTATTCATTGAGTAACCGGTGTTATACAGGATGTACTAAATTCAACTTATAGGTATAATAAAATAACAGTTTTTGGTCAGGCGAATAAGGGGGGATTTGAATTGAAGAAAATGGAGATAGAGCTCAGGAAAGAAATCAGAGAAGTTCTTATAGAGGATCTTAAGAGATATTTCGCGAATGAGAGGGATGAAGATCTTAGCAATTTAGGCGCTGAGCTTCTTCTTGATTATATTCTAATTAATATCGGGCCTTATATTTATAATAAGGGGATCGAAGATTCTTATAATTATATGAGCGAACGTGTCGAGGATTTGCTCAGTCTTGAGAAACGTTTTAGGTGAAAGACAAAACTTAGAAAGCAGGAGAAAGCAATGTGTCTGGTTAACTCCTTTCAACCCATTGTAGGTCTACGAAGAACGGGTGTCATTTGTTAAGGATATGAGGATCGCCTTATGGGATGTAATTACAAATTGTTATGCAAATTCGAAGAAAAGCTGAACGAGTGGGAGTGTATCAAAGAATTTTTAAATACGATCACTGACTGTTAATGAGGTTTGGATTCCGGTGGAAGAAATTAGCTATTGTCAAAAGGGAAGAGGCGTGCCTCTTCCCTTTTGACTGGATATTAAATCGGTTAGATATTCAAGTTTAAATGTCCCTCGATCCAATCGACAAACTGTTTAGCAGTCCTTGCAGAACGTCCGTTATACCATAGTGCCCATTGCAAAGCCTCTCGCTGCAGGCGTTCCCTGTCAATTATCAAATTTCTGCTGTCAGCGATCCCTTCAACAATTTTCAAATAACGTTTCTGATCGGGTGAAGAGAAAACAACGTTTATTCCGAAACGATCCGCGAGGGAAAGCTTTTCCTGCATACTGTCCCCGGCATGAACCTCTTCATTATGGTTGCCTGAATGTAAGCCTGCCCTTTCGCTGAAATACTCTTTTACTAAATGTCTTCGGTTGGAAGTTGCGTAGATAAGTATGTTAGGGGTTTTGCTTTCAAGTCCGCCCTCAAGTACGGCCTTGAGCGAGGTATAGTTTTCCTCATTGTCTCCGAATGCTAAATCGTCAACAAAGATGATGAACTTTTGAGCTCTGTTTTTCAGCTGCCGGATAATTAGCGGAAAATCGGCAAGATAGGCTTTGGGGACCTCAACCATGCGTAATCCTTGTGTATGATATTCATTGAGTATGGCTTTAACGGTTGATGATTTTCCTGCGCCTCTGTCACCATATAAAAGTACATTGTTGGACGGAAAACCCTTCAGAAACTGAAGAGTATTCTCTATCACTGGTGAACGTTCGTTTTGGTATTCCACTAACTCATCTAAAGTAATTGGATCAGGATGATCTATACCCTTAAGGTAACCTTGTCCATTTGTTTTTTCCCATACAAAGGCAATGTAACGCGCGAATACACCACACCCGTAAGTTCTGTGGAAAATTTTAAGCTCCTTCAGGCACTCAGCCCATTGAATAGAACGGCAAAACTGCTCTTTAATTTGTTGAATATGGGCAAGGCTGCCGGAAGTTTGAGGTATAATTGCCCAATCGGGGAGCCCCTCAATCAATGTCTGACAGCCGGGCTCTTCAAATAACTGATTAAGTGCTGCTTTGATCATGGCTGGCTCAAGTTTGGAAACCAGTTGAAGCGCTTTTAAATCATTTGAAGCAGCCTTTTCCAGAATAGGGTCAAAACCGTTGTTCTGCACAGCCTGTAAGTTAAATGTAAATGGATTTTCATCGAAAACTATCTTGTCCAGGATGTATTCTTGCAATGACATCGTACCGCTTTTGGCCAGTTCAAAGTAATAATCGTTATATGAATTGACAATCTCTCTAAGTTCAGTATCCGTTTTGTTTAGACAATAAAGCAGGGACCGCAGGCTGTTGATTACTTTATCGTTCAGCAGTCCTCGATAGATAGACAGAGAATCCAGTGCCAGCAATGTGGTCGTTAATGTCTTTTGGCTCATTATTTAGTTCCTCCAGTTGTAATTCCAAACAAAATCGATCTATCAACTATCTTACTACATTCTTCGGCTCATAACTACTTATAAGGAGAATATCAATGAGTACTCAGGAAGTAAAAATTGGTTATAGGAGTGCTATTAAAGATGAATAAATTCCTGAATAGAATAACTGGGAGAAGGTATTGATTCAGAGAGGCAGAATAATTAAGAAGGAGGAAAAGTGAGGAAAAGTTTAGCTCAAAGAAGCATGTAATAATATGGAAATAAAGAATTGATTCGTGTATACTTATACTGGAATCATTTGCGTCATTATTTAGGCGACAATCTGTTTTAAATTTAGGAGGCCAAATTTTGAAAGACCCAAAAATTCTATATGAAAAACGCGCAAAGCATTATGCCGGCCGGAAAGAAAGACTAACTCGGACTATTAACCAATTAAGCAATGTAAGACTCATCACGTTTCTTGCCGGCTGCGGACTGGCAGGCTTTTTTTATATGACTCACAGTACTTCGTGGAGTTTTGGAATTATGGCTTTGACCATAGTCACTTTCGTTGCCTTGGTAATCTGGCATCAGAACTTAAGAACAAGGCAAAATTATAATCAAGTGTTTTATGAAGTCTATGATCAGGCTTTAAAGCGCCTTGGCGGAGAATGGAAAACCTTCTCAGATGCAGGGGAGGACTTTAAAGACTCAGCACACCCTTACTCAGAAGATCTTGACCTTTTTGGTGTTGGTTCGCTTTTTCAGTGGATTAATACAGCTAAGACCTTTGGCGGCCGGAATAAACTGAAAGAGTGGCTGACCGAGCCTCCGACAAACGTTGAATTGATTCAAAAGAAGCAAGAGGCAATTAAAGAACTTGCGGGGAATCTTGCCTGGCGTCAGCGGTTCTTAGCCGAAGCCCAAATGGCTAAAGGCCCGATCAAGTCTCCAAATGCCATTATTGAATGGGCTAAAACCTATGATAAATCGTATCTGCGGCCAGGCGTTTTAATTTCAGTCCGGGCGCTGCCGATCGTCACAATTACATTTTTGCTGCTTTACCTTATGACAGCAAAGGTCTCCTACTGGTATCCGCTGACGGGTGTTATAATTCAGACAATCATCCTCTTTACCGGAAAGAAACGGGGCAAAGCACTGAATGAGGTTTATACTTATAAAGAGAGCATTAAAATCTATGAGAAAATGTTGGAACGGTTCGAAAAGCGATCCTTCCAATCGGATTATCTCAAGGCTTTAAAGCTGGGTTTATACGATCGTGATAAAAAACCGGCGTTTAAACAAATCAAAAAGCTTTCGAGTATTGCTGAGCTAATAGCTAACCGGGATAATTCAATGTTTTTGGCGATTAACATTCTCACACTTTGGGATATCCAGTGTATGATTGCTCTGGAATCCTGGAAAGAAAGGTCGGGCCGTTATCTTACTCGGTGGCTGGAGACTATCGGCGAATTGGAGGCCTTATCAAGTTTGGCAATCATTCGCTTTGATCACCAGGACTGGGTGATTCCGGAGATTATCACTGAAAGGCCTGGTATTGATGCGGTTAGTATGGGACACCCCCTTTTGAAAGAGGCGGTATGCAATGATTTATCCTTGGATCGACGTTCCGGTATATTGTTAATTACAGGTTCAAATATGTCCGGCAAGAGCACCTTGCTTCGAACGCTGGGTATCAATCTTGTTTTGGCATATGCCGGAGCCCCGGTATGTGCCAAAGTGTTCAGCTGTTCGATACTCCAGATTTATACTTGTATGCGGGTCAGTGATAATCTTGGTGAAAGCATCTCTTCGTTCTATGCAGAGCTGTTAAGGATCAAGCAGATTGTCAGTGCGTCGAAGACCCACTCCAACATTTTCTTCCTGTTAGATGAAATTTTCAAAGGAACGAACTCTCAAGACCGGCATGCCGGAGCTAAGGTTCTAATTCAGCAGTTGAGTAAATCCGGGGCGATGGGTATGGTTTCAACCCATGATTTAGAGTTGGGGAGTATGGAACATGAGAGTGAGAGGAGAATCCGGAATTATCATTTTCGGGAGTATTATAAAAATAATGAAATCCATTTTGACTATAAACTGCGGCCAGGTATTTCAACGACTCGTAATGCTATGTATTTAATCAAAATGGCTGGAATTGATGTGGAGGAAAATAAGCTATGATTCTTGTGAGTTCCTGTTTGCTGGGATTAAATGCGAAGTATAATGGTGAGTCAAATGCCCATGCATTAATTCAGAACTATACTTCTTTAGGAAGGTTTATTCCGGTTTGCCCTGAACAATTGGGAGGATTGCCAACTCCTCGTGATCCTGTGGAGATTATTAATGGAACCGGGTGGGAAGTGCTTCAGGGAAAAAGCTCTGCCCGGGGTGAGCACGGAGATGAAGTAAGCTTACAATTCATTCAAGGAGCAAAGGAAGTCTTGAAAATTGTGGGGATGGTTAGTGTAACAGCAGCGATTCTTAAGGAGCGGAGCCCTTCCTGCGGAGTTAATTATATTTATAATGGAAGCTTTGCCCATCGCCTGATTCCTGGACAAGGTGTGACTGCTGCTCTACTGAAACAGCGTGATATCCCGATTTACTCAGAAGAAGAGCTGACCGAGGAGGGATTAATTGAGCTGATCACAAAGGATAAGGCAGCAGAGCACACAAAATAATGGGAAGGGTTAAGTTGTTTTTTTGATAAAGGTAATATTCCTGACAATAATTATGTCGGGGATATTACCTTTATTTTGTGATATGTGAGGTAAAATATTGATAATTCAAGAAGTTGTGCCTTACCGCCTCTACGTACGATTCGTTCACTCCTGTGCGAGAAACTGCCTTTTTGGGGTCTTTAAGTTTTTAGGACGGTTTTTTAGAGTGTTTATTCGAGACCTTTATGGAAAGGGGTGCTCAATAAGTTTAGACATTTTAGATTGAATGAAATGTAAGCCTCGAAGAGATATGTTCCTTTTCGAGGCTATTTGTCTTCAGTTATTTGTCTAGTAAAAAATCTTAAACAGCTATATCGTAGTCGGCCCAATTAGATCATTTTAAATTACAAAAATCGGCAAGTGAATCAGAACTGGGGGAGATCAGATGTCAAAACGGAGCAAACATTCCATGTCTATTAAAACTCGAATTACTCTTGTAGCCGGGATGGTGATTATTGTCGTGGTGGCGGCCTTATCCGGCGCTAGCCTGTGGAATGCTGAAAAACTACTTAAAACCAGTGAACTTCAAACAGAGCGACTTGTGGAACAGGGAATTAAGGATGAATTTGTTAATCGTATGGATCGGGCAAAGTCGTCTGTACTATCCGTGACTATGAACCCAGACGTGGCAAAGGCTTTAGCTGAACAAGACCGAACCACAGTTGCCCGTCTGGTTCAGCCTGTTTTTGACGAGATTAAGAAGGAAGGCTTTAGCCAACTCCAGTTTCATCTCTCACCAGCCATTTCCTTTTACCGGGCACATTCCCCGAATAAATTTGGAGATGATCTTTCAAAGATTCGCCCGACAGTGGTGGCTGCCAATTTAGAACATAAAATTGTGGAAGGATTGGAAGAAGGGGTCGAAGGATACGGATTTCGAGTGGTGGTTCCGGTCAAGTACCAAGAGCTGTGGGTTGGTACTGTAGAGTATGGAATGGATTTCGGAGAAGACTTTTTAGAGTCTTTGCAAAAAAAGAACCCTGGGGATTATTTTATCTATCTTCTCGATCCAGCGACTTCCATGGTCAAAAAGGTGAAAGAGAATGGCGGTCTGCTGGCAGGTACCAGTGAAGATAATTTCCCCGTACCGGAAAGTACGCTGAAAGCACTTGTCAATGGGCAGGCTCAATTTACGGTAAGTGAGGATGGCCGTTTCAATGTTTCGCTCATTCCCTTCCAAGACTACCGGGGAGACGTGAAAGGGTATATCAAAACGGCAGTCTCGCGGGAAGGGATAGAACAAGAGCTAAGCGCTCTGAAACGCTGGGTCTTGCTGGTGGGATTATTGGTTCTTTTGTTGGGAGTCGCTGCCGGATATTTGGTTTCATTAACTCTTACCCGGCCGCTGATTCAGTTGACAAAGGATGCAGAAGTTCTGGCAACGGGAAATTTAAACCTTGATATTAAGACAAATTGGTACGGAGAGTTGGAAACCTTAGCTCTCGCCATGAAAAAGATGCTGGAGAATACCAGGGAAACATGTTCTTCAATAAACCAAGTGGCAGAGCGGGTCGAGAGTTCTTCAAGAGAAATTTCAGCGGCTGTCAGTCAAACATCCAAAGGGACAGACCAAGTGTCTGAGAGTGTTGGCCAGGTTGCCAGCGGTTCTCAGGCGATTGCCCAGCGTACGAGTGAGATGAATGTACAAAGTGAGGGTATTAATCAAAGCATTCAAACCTTGGCACGACATATCGAGAACATTGCGGCAAGCACCACCGACGTTAGTGGACGAACCGTTAGCGGAGAAACAATTATGAAACATCTGGCGGATAAGATGCGGACCTTTGCGGACAAAGTTGGGGAGATTCAGAACGGAAGTCAGCTTCTTAAAGAACAAACCGGAAAAATCCGCGGGATTACTCAGATTATTACGGGGATTTCTGAGCAGACTAATCTCCTTGCCCTTAATGCGGCGGTAGAGGCGGCGCGTGCCGGTGAAGCCGGACGAGGATTTGCTGTAGTAGCCGAAGAAGTCCGTAAGTTGGCTGAGGGCTCCAGAGAAAGCGCCTCACAGATTGCGGCGTTGATCAATGAAGTGACTTCAAATGTAGAAAGCTCTGCCCAAGCTTCAGAAGAAGCTGTTCTTTTGATCAAAGAACAATCAGATATAGGAGAACAGGCATTGGAGCAATTTACGGAAATATCCCAAGGGACGCAATCAGTGGCTCAAATGTTAAGGGTAATGGAGGATGAGGTTCAGCAGGTTGTTCAGATGGGGGACGCAATCACCAGGTCAGTTTCGGAGATTTCGGGTATGTGCCAGGAAGATGCGGCCGCTGCAGAGGAAATTGCCGCTTCCACAGAGGAGATGAGTGCAGCGGTTGGTATGATTCGTGAAAGTACGCAAGGACTGGTTCTCTTGACGGAGGACTTGAAGGCCCAAAGTAAGCGGTTTGTGATTTGAAGTCGGCAATCTAATCAGGTATAATTGCAAAGTAAACTATGCCTAAACTCTCAATGAGGATTGTTGAGGAGGAAAATCATGAAATTAGTGACTGTTAAGGAAATTTACAGAGAGACAGACCTGTTTCTCAATCAAAAAGTAGAACTCTCCGGATGGGTTCGTACTGTGCGTACCTCCAAAGCATTTGGCTTTATAGAAATCAATGATGGAAGTTTCTTCGAAAATATTCAAGTCGTTTTCGAAGAGAGTCTGGATAATTTCCTTGAGATCGGGAAGCTGACCATTAGCTCGGCGATCCGTATCCAAGGTGAGCTGGTCTCTTCACCGGGTGCCAAACAACCCTTTGAAGTGAAGGCGGAAAACATTGAGATTCTGGCCTTGTCTGCGGCGGATTATCCTCTGCAAAAAAAGCGGCATACCTTTGAGTATTTGAGGACTATTGCCCATTTGCGCCCGAGAACGAATACCTTTGCGGCTGTCTTTCGGCTGAGATCCGTTGTTGCTTACGCAATTCATAAGTTCTTTCAGGAGAAGGGATATGTCTATGTACATACTCCGATTATTACCGGCAGTGATGCTGAAGGCGCAGGGGAAATGTTTAGGGTGACTGCCTTGGATATGGCTTTGCCGCCCAAGGATGAATCGGGCAACCTTGATTTTGCCAAAGACTTTTTCGGCAGGGAAACCAGCCTGACAGTAAGTGGTCAGCTTAATGTGGAGACGTATTGCATGGCCTTTCGAAATGTGTATACCTTTGGGCCGACGTTTCGAGCAGAAAATTCCAATACGGCGAGACATGCCGCTGAGTTTTGGATGATTGAACCGGAGATTGCTTTTGCTGATCTTTCAGATAACATGAATTTAGCTGAAGAGATGATGAAGTTTGTGATCCAATATGCCTTGGACAATGCTCCGGAGGAAATGGCCTTCTTTAATAAGTTTGTCGATAAGACCTTATTTGATCGCTTGGAAAATATCCTAAGCTCGGAATTTGTTCGTGTTACTTATACAGAGGCTGTGGAAATGCTGCAAAGGGAAAATGTCAAGTTCGAGTATCCTGTTTGCTGGGGGATGGATCTTCAAACTGAGCATGAACGTTATTTGACTGAAAAGATCTTCAAAAAACCTGTCTTTGTCTCAGATTATCCTAAGGATATTAAGGCTTTCTATATGCGGCTGAATGACGACAACAAGACGGTAGCCGCTATGGACCTGCTCGTTCCCGGAGTTGGTGAGATTATCGGGGGAAGCCAGCGGGAAGAACGGCTGGATATCCTGCAGCAGCGTATGCAGGAATCCGGACTGAACGCAGAGGATTACTGGTGGTATCTTGACTTAAGGCGGTATGGCGGTGTGAAACATGCCGGGTATGGTCTGGGTTTTGAACGGGTGATTATGTATTTGACGGGTATGGCCAATATTCGGGATGTGATTTCATTCCCTAGAACCGCGAATTCCTGTGAGTTTTAACAAACGGCACAGGCAGGAACTTTCAGTGAAATGATTGATCAGACAGATGTATTAATTTAGTACATCTGTTTTTTATTTTGCACATAGTTGTATTCCTCATGTCATTTGTTTTTACTATCTTTGGTACCAGGTGCATGATTAGCATTTCATTGGCTTGGGACGAACACCATTAACCTTATTTATGTTATTATATTAGTTTAGGATGGGGGATCAAGAGGATTTGTCCTTTTACCCTAGCTGCATTCGTCATATTACGTACATTAATGACATTTATCCTTGTATATTTTTCCATTATGGCGGATGCTTTCGAAGTTTACACTCTTTTTGGGAGGTGTTTCTTAAAAATTAAACTAAAACCCTTCTGTAATATCGGTTCTCCTATGGCATCCATTACCTTTTGGTATAGCAAATAATTATTGTGATATCATAGAGGGAGGGGGGTCTGTTGCTAAATCAAGGACGTACAGTATGTTATAATAAGCACAAGAAGTGAGGTGAAGTGGTCGTGTACCGATTAGAGGATTTAAATCCAATGCAGCGCGAAGCTGCGGAGCATAGAGAAGGGCCGCTTCTAATTCTTGCCGGAGCAGGATCGGGGAAAACCCGGGTTCTCACCTATAGAATTGCCCATTTGATTGCTCAAGGGGTAGAACCCAGTGAGATATTAGCCATTACATTTACCAATAAAGCTGCCAAAGAGATGCGGGAACGGGTGGCTGCCTTGCTGGGCAGTGAAGGATATGGCCTATGGGTTACTACCTTTCACTCAGCCTGTGTCCGTATTTTAAGACGTGATATCGATAATTTGCCGGGGTATAACCGGAATTTTGTCATTTATGATACAGGGGATCAGCAGTCCTTAATCAAAGCCTGCTTAAAAGAAGAAAACTATGATGAAAAAAAGTTTCCGGTGCGCAGTGTAGCTGCGGTTATTAGTGATGCTAAGAACAAGCTCCAGGACCCGGAGGAGTTTTCCTATAAAGCTGCCAGTTATTTTGAACAAAAAGTCGTCGATATTTACCGTTCTTATCAGAAACGCCTTAAGAGCAATAATGCTCTTGATTTTGATGATATTATCATGCTCACGGTACAGCTTTTCCAGCAAAGCGACCATGTGTACCGGTATTATCAGGATAAATTCCGCTATATTATGGTAGATGAGTACCAGGATACCAATCATGCTCAGTATAGGCTGATCAAGCTTTTAGCCAGTGAATACCGCAATCTTTGTGTGGTGGGGGATGATGATCAATCCGTCTATGGATGGAGGGGTGCGGATATCCAAAATATTCTCGACTTTGAGCGGGATTATCCGGAAGCGAAGGTCATCAAACTTGAACAAAATTACCGTTCAACCCAGACGATTCTCAGTGCCGCTAATGCGGTGGTTAAGAATAATGAGTCCCGTAAGGAGAAGTCGCTCTGGACGGAAAACTCAGAGGGGCAGTCTGTGGTGTGTTATGTAGGGTCTGACGAACGAGATGAGGCCAGCTATGTGGTCAATCGCATTCAGCGTTTGCACGAGCTGGAAGGGCGTCCTTATAATGATTTTGCCATTCTTTATCGGACAAATGCTCAGTCCCGGGCTCTTGAGGAGCGTTTCATGAAGGAAGGCATACCGTACCGCGTGTTCTCGGGACTGAAATTCTATCAGCGTATGGAGATCAAGGACATTTTAGCCTATTTGCGGGTTCTATATAATCCGGCAGATCAAGTGAGTTTTGCCCGGGTGCTTAATGTGCCGAAACGCGGACTGGGAGACACCACGCTGCAGAAGGTACTGGAATATGCGGATGAACAAGGAATGCCTGTGCTGGACGCCGTTCTGGAGGCTGAATATATCCCGGAATTATCGACACGCGCCAAGAAGCCGTTAATTGCCTTTGCCCACCTGATGCAGGGCCTGGCGAGCTTTGCTGAAGGGGCAAGAGTCTCAGATCTGGTGGAAGAGATTCTGAACAAAACGGGGTACAAAGGAATCCTTGAAGCTGAAAACACTCCGGAAGCGGAAACCCGTCTGCAAAACCTGATGGAATTTCTTTCCGTCACCTCCGAATATGATGATAAAGCAGCTCAGGCTGCACAAAACGCCTTGAACGATGGAGTTGAGGAGGAGACTGTCCCGGGGTTAAGCGGATTTTTAGAACAAGTATCCTTGGTTGCCGATATTGATGAATTAGACCAGGCCGAGGAAGCCGTGGCATTAATGACGATGCATAGTGCCAAGGGCTTAGAATACCCCGTTATTTTTGTGGTTGGTATGGAAGATGGGATTTTCCCCAGCAGCCGTTCAATAATAGAGCCAATTCTTTTAGAGGAAGAACGGCGACTTTGTTATGTCGCCATCACTCGGGCGAGGGAGAAACTATACCTGTGTCATACAGAAATGCGGATGCTCTATGGCAAGACGCAATACAATCAGCCCTCTCGCTTTTTGATGGAGATACCGTCGGAATTAATGACGGATATAGACCCCCTTGATCCGCCAAAACGTCGTCCTGCTGCTCCAGCTAAGCCGATTCGGAGAAGGGATGCCCTGTCGGACCGAACCATTCCTTTAGGTTCAGGGTCGTGGGAAAAGGATTTTGGGAGTACGCTGGTCATTAAAGGAGGTGAGGCGCATCAGGTAGGAGAAAAAGTGGAACACGCGACGTTTGGTCGAGGGATTATTGTCTCCATTAAAGGAGAAGGAAATCAAGCGGAACTGTCAATTGTTTTTGACAGTGGAATCAAGAAGTTAATTGCGGAGTATGCCAAGTTAACGAAACTGTGACATTTTTTATTCTTTATCCAGGTGCATTTCAAAAAATGAGGAAGAGAAAGGTTTAGGTGTTTGATTATGTCAGATAAAATTTATATCGTTGGTCACAAAAGCCCAGATACAGATTCAGTTTGCTCAGCTATTGCTTTAGCCCGTTTAAAAGAACTCACAGGGACTGCCAATGTTGTTCCTTGCTCTGCCGGTAAACTCAATAAAGAGACAGAGTATGTTCTCAACTTCTATGGTGTTGCTATTCCTGAAGTGTTGGAGTCTGTAGAAGCAGGTCAGCCATTGGTTCTCGTTGACCACAACGAGTGGGGTCAAGCAGTTGCCGGTGGAGATCAAGCTAAACTTATCGAAGTTATCGACCATCACAAAATCGGTGGACTGCAAACCTCTGATCCTATCCATATCCGTATCGAGCCTGTTGGTTCCACATGTACGATTGTAGCGAAGGCTTTTAAAGAACAAGGATTAGTTCCGGAAAAACCAATTGCAGGAATCCTGCTCGCCGCCATTCTCTCCGACACCGTTATCTTTAAATCCCCTACCTGCACAGAGGAGGATAAGGTAATCGCAGCTGAATTAGCAGCAATTGCTGGTGTTGATCCCAAGACCTTCGGTATTGACATGTTTAAAGCATCTTCCAACATTGCAGACCGCACTCCGCAAAGCATGATTGAGGAAGACCTCAAAGCCTTTACCATGGGACCACACAAAATCGGGGTTGGACAAGTCAGCTTAATGGGCATGGAAGGCTTCGAAGATGTACGTGCTAACTTAACAGCGGCTATTGAAGCACATCGTGCTGCTAATGATATGAAATATCTCTGCCTGATGGTTACGGATATTCTCGAAGATTATACTGAACTGATTGTTAAAGGGGACAACCCTGAAGAAGTGGCTAAAGCCTTCGGTAAAGAACTTGTCAATGGAAGCGTTCCCCTGCCGGGCGTTCTTTCCCGTAAGAAGCAAGTTGTACCACAAATGACCACATATTTCCAAGGCTAATCATAATACCTAAGCTTGCTTTATAATATTGAGAAAAAGGGGTTGTAACTAACGTTTGAAGTATGTTACAATCCCTTTTTGATGCCTTATTTATCTCAATTGCCGTTATTTGGAACCTTAAATTAGTCAGGATAGGCTGTGCTTGTAACTCTCTGGCTCATCTTAATGGAGTGAGACTCAACATCCCTCGCCTAAGGCTGTAAGGCAGATGCCGGCACATCAAGATGTCAGGACTGGTTCGAAATATTACACTATATGTAATATAATATTGTCTATAGTGTAATGTCGGGTGGGTATCAAACGCCGGCGGCTTTGAAAGACATATGGTAGGGTTATACTAATAATAGTTTAGGTTGGAAGCGAGGGATTTCAGTGCAGGATGATCTTGAGCGCCTGGCAGCGCTGCGCAAAAATCTGGAAGAGGCCAATAAACAATATTACGAGCTGGATCAGCCCCGCATCACGGATGCGGAATATGATGCTCTGCTGCGTGAGCTTCTGGAATTGGAGGCTAAGCATCCGGATTGGGTTACCCCGGATTCACCCACTCAGCGGGTTGGGGGAGCGGTAGCTAAAGAGTATACAAAAGTCCGGCATTTGGAACCTCTCCTTAGTTTAGATAATGCCTTTGCTCCGGGAGATTTGAGGGAATTTGACCGACGGGTCCGGCAAGCTGCTCCTGCGGCAGAATATGTGGTGGAACTGAAAATTGACGGCTTGACTGTGGCTCTGACCTATGAGGATGGGTTGCTGGTGCGTGGAGCTACTCGGGGAGATGGAGCTGTGGGAGAAGATATTACGGCCAATGTCAAAACCGTAGGATCAATTCCCCTGCGCTTGAACAAGACGGTTCCCAGGTTAAATGTCCGGGGAGAAGGGTACATGCCTAAAGCCTCTTTCGCCCGGTTGAATCAGGAACGTGAAGAAGAAGGGCTATCCACCTTTGCTAATCCCCGCAATGCCGCAGCAGGGTCATTGCGTCAGCTGAATTCCCGAATCACGGCTGAGCGCAAGCTGGACTATTTTGCCTATCAGGTTTTATCGGCCCGAGAATTAGAATTACATAACCAAATTGACGTGCTTACCTATTTAAAAGAGCAGGGTTTTATGGTCAACCCTGAATACAAGCTATTTAGCGACATTGAAGAGGTCATAGCTTATTGTGAACAAATGACAGCGGAGCGTCATAATTTTCCCTATGATATCGACGGTTTAGTCATAAAAGTCAATGAATTTGACCTGCAGCAGGAGCTGGGCTTTACGGCTAAAAGTCCCCGCTGGGCCATTTCCTATAAATTTCCGGCAGAGCAAGTGGAAACCGTTGTTGAAGATATTGTCCTTCGAGTAGGACGGACAGGAGTTTTAACCCCAACAGCGGTCTTGCAGGCGGTGTCTGTGGCAGGCTCCACAGTAAGCCGTGCCACCCTTCATAATCTGGATAATATCCGCGAAAAAGATATTCGGATTGGAGACCACGTACTCATCCATAAGGCGGGGGATGTGATTCCCGAGGTTATCAGAGCTCTGCCGGAAAAACGCAGCGGCGCGGAAAGGCTCTTTGAAATGCCCGAGCTTTGTCCCGAGTGCCAGAGTCCGGTTTCCCGTGAGGAAGGGGAGGCAGCCTATCGCTGCCAAAGTATCAGCTGTCCCGCTCAACAACGGGAGGGGATTATTCATTTCGTCTCTCGCGATGCTATGGGGATTGACGGACTGGGACCGGCGGTTGTTCAACAGCTCCTGGATGCGGGCTTGATCAAAGATGCCGCTGATCTCTATGCCCTAACCTTTGAGGATCTGATTCCTTTAGAACGGATGGGAAAAAAATCTGCCGAAAACTTACTGAAGGCTATTGCCGACAGCAAAGAGCGTGGCTTAGCTCCTTTGATTTTTGCTCTGGGCATTCGTCATACAGGAGTAAAAGCAGGGAAAATCCTGGCTCAAACCTTTGGTTCCATGGAAAAGCTGCAGGAGGCGACGTTTGAGGAGCTGCAAGCCATACCGGATATAGGGCCGGGGATGGCGGAAAGTTTGGTACAGTTTTTTGGCTTGGAAAGTACGGCGCGGTTTCTGCAGAAAATGCGTGCTGCGGGAGTGAAGATGACCGCCGGAGCATCCGCGAAGCCCCAGCTATTGGCCGGTAAAAGCATTGTGGTGACGGGTTCTCTGGAGCGCTGGGAGCGGCGTGAGATTGAGACCCTTATTGAAGAGTATGGCGGCAAGGCGGCGAGCAGTGTCAGTAAGAAGACTGCTTTCGTCGTTGCCGGGGAGAAGGCCGGATCAAAGCTGGTGAAAGCTCAAGGCCTGGGAGTACCGATCTTGACTGAAGAGGAATTTGAAGAGCTAATAAAGCATTAGTCTTCACTAATAAAAGAACGTTTCTTCGCAATGAAGGAACGTTCTTTTATTATTAGTGAAAGTTATAATCATTACTATATACAAGGAAAGGGAAATAGTATAAACTGATTTAGTAATTGAATTGATATACTTTGAGTAATTTTGAGAAAAAATGCACGAAAAGAGGGGTTAGAGATAAAGTTTCAGCTAAATATCATCAAAAACCTGTCATTGTCAAAGAAGATTATCGCGGGGCTACTGATCGCAGGCCTGATTTTCTTGTCCATTGGCATATATGCGGTAACAACCATCAGTAATACTCAAAGAACTCTTTCATCTCAACTCAATGATGGAATGGCTAAATTGAGGATTAATGATTCCATTAAAACCATTGTCTTAACTCAACAAAATCTAACTCTGACGTTTATTTCATCTAAGGATGAGACCCTTAGAAAAGCTGCCATTGATGAATTCAGATACTATGATCGATACTTCACTGAAGAAATAATTAAGCTGAACAACTATTTGACGGATGAAGAAAAGCCGGTATTTGAAGATATTAAACATAAACACGAGGTTTTTAGTTATTTAAGTAATGCTATGTTTTCCTTACATACGAGGGGGAACGAATTAGTCGTTGCTCAAATTGAGCCTAATTCCAAAGCCTCTACTGAAAAACTGGTTGAAAGCAGTAACCAAATGAGTGAGGATACCATACAGGCGCTCAATGATGTTCAGGCCAATGGAGATGCTAATATTAAAAATGCTTTAAGAAGATCATCCCTTTATGGGCTGCTGGGTTTGGTATTGTCCATATTCGTCAGTTTCTATGTGGTTAGAGAGATCCAGAAACCGGTTAAAGGTCTCATGGAAGTAACCCGAAAAGTAGCGTTAGGAGATTTGAGGAATAGGGCTGCGGCGGAGAGCAGGGATGAAATCGGCGAACTGGCACAATCTTTTAACTTGATGATTGATAATTTAGAGAGTGTCATCAAGGATACGACTCATAAAAGTGATCAATTGTTAGCATCCAGCGAAAGTATCAGAAAATCGACTCAAGAGTATGCCGGTTTAGCAGAGAATATTTCGGCATCCTTTTCCCAGGCAAGCATGGACGTAGCCTTAAATGCCGATGGTATTAGAGAAATGAGTTATATTATCGATGAAACTAATGCCAATGTGGCCAATATTGCTGCCGTTACGGAGAAGATCTCTGAAGCAGCGGGTATTTCTTCACAAAGAGCCGAAGACGGCGGGTTAAAATTAGATACTGCCGTTAGTCATTTGCTGGAAATCGATACGAACTCCAGGGAAACAAATGTTATCCTGTCTGGGCTTGCACTCCTTTTTGAGGAAGTTGCCCAAATAACCAGCGTCACTAAAAAATTTGCGGAGCAAACCAATCTGTTGGCTTTAAATGCCGAGATCGAAGCTGCCCATGCCGGAGATATGGGGAAAGGCTTTTCCGTAATTGCTTCAGAAGTGCGCAAGTTGGCCCAGGCTAGTACAGAGAACAGCCATCGTATTGAAAAAAAGCTGGAGGAAGTATCGGGATTTTCTCGGAAAGTGACTGAAGTCATTAATAAAAGTAATTTATCAATTGCCAACACCAAAACTATTGTTGAGGATTTGAGCAAAAGTTTGAAAGAAATTATTGCTAACACTAAAATGGAGGCCTTGGAAATAAAGAACATTTATAACACCATAGAAGACTTGCGGAAAGCAAGCAACTCAATGGCGGGTAAAGCCAAGGATATTGGCGGCTTTTCCCTCTCGACAAGCAACCAGATCAGTGTCGTGGAAGTAAGCATCAAAGAGCAGACCAGCTTTATCAAAGAATTGCATGCTCAGGCCGAATCCCTAGATTCTTTGGCGGTAAACCTCCAAGGAGTTGTCAGTAAATTTACGGTAGGAGGTTCAGTATGAATAAAAAGGTTAAATTAATAACTCTTATATCTTTGGGAGTGCTTATGGTGATATTACTGGGGATATATTCGGTTCCCAAACTGTTGGATTCCGGCAAAACTGCTGCCGCTCAGTCAACGGAAATAATTGCTCAAACTAAATTGCCGTCCCCACAACCTAAGCTGGATTCATTTATACCCATTTCGGAACAGTATCAAGAAAGCGTTCATTCGACTGCCTTGAATACCCTGCTTGAAGAAATGAAAAAGCCGGATCATCATGTACAGCCACGCTGTTTTCAATGCCATTCTTATGAGTATGCCATGGCGCCGATGGATGGCAAACCGGCGGTTGCTCAACTGAATTCATCGATTGGCTGCGCTGACTGCCATAAGATTGATAATTTGGGTGCCTATACCTTAAAGGATGAAAATGTAACGGAATTATGTTCCAGCTGTCATACGGGCATGTCCAGCGGCACGGTTAAGCCGGGAGGGTCCTGGCATCATCCCCATGGAGAAATGTTTAAAGGCATAGGTGCCATAGGGCTTCCCGAAATGCCTGATGGTCGCTATAAGGAAGGGATAAGTTGTGCGGAATGCCATATGACCAATCAAAACCATACCTTTGAAGCGACTCTTCCCAGTAAAGCGATGGAAGAGAAACGAATTACCTCCTGCAATCTTTGTCATGCCAATGAAGATGAGCAGGAATTTGCTGAGCGCATTGACAAGCTGCAGGAGGACTTTAAAGCCCAGGATGAGCAGTATATGAATCGATTGGCTAGTGTTAATGAGGCCTTGGCTAAAAATAAGGATAACCCGGATTATTCAGAGGCCAATAATTTATATGGCAGACTGTTCACGAATCTAACCTTGATTGAGGCTGATGCCAGCTGGGGAATTCATAACTTAAATTATACTAAGGCGATCATGGCCGATGTTGAAGCAAACCTGCCAAGATTAGAAGAAATGATCAAGTGATAAATAGGGTGTTAAGATGGTTCGACGGTTCTTTGGGTACTTTTCATTTTAGGCAGGAACTAAAAACACAATTTGTTTGCTTGAGTGTGTAAAAAGCAGGTTTTCCAAATTAATGTGGAAAAACCTGCTTTGCTCTTATGATTGCAACTTTGATTTCTTGTATATGAATCCTCCTATAACAATACAACATGATAAAAGCAAAAATAATATTGGTATTCCAAACCCTTGGTTTCTCTTCATTTTTGCTTCATTTACTTTGACTCTAATTTCATTGATTAAGTCTTTGCCGTCGTTTATTTCATGTTTTTGGAGTTTAAGGTCATCATTTTGGTTAAATGATAGAAACTGACTGCCTTTAGCTGTTTTACCGATAAGACCATGAATGTGCAGGGCTGGTTCATCAACATAAACGAGATCTTTTAACTCTTTTTCTATAGCCATCTTTTCTAAGGTTTCATAAGGAATGGCATCTTTTTCGTCATATACACCACTATGAACTAATTTATAAACGCCATTAACTTTAGCTATTTCATATCCTAATCGATCAGAAACTGGTATATACCACTTATCATTGGTATATAAGGCATCGTATAAATCAATATTTTCCTTTTCAAGTACCTTATTTGGATCGAGTCTGTAAATTTTGTATCCTGTATCTTTCATTTGATAGATTTCTGCATCCGTGAGATGATGTGTCATATCTCTTTCTTCCAGCATTTGATTTTGAAAACTTTTAACACTAGCTTGGAAAGCGCTCATTACATCTGTCGGCAATTTTTCTATGGCGAATACGTTTGAACATATTAGAAGCATAAGCATTAGCGTTAAGATAAAAATTTTTAGCTTCATTCTTAAATTCCCCCGTTATTAGTATAACATGTCATCGCTGCTTATTAGACAATTGAGCTATGGAAAAAGCTTCATAGAAATTGGTAAAAACCAGAATCAGGATAAAAGTCCTATTATAAAGAGAGATTTTGAATTTGCTTTGGTTTAAATCCTAATGCCCAAAAAAGGATTCGACTGCAACAATCTTGAAATAAAAGACTAATACATTTGAAGACAGGGGAGTTAGCATTTGTTTTTTTCAAAAGAAAGAAAGAATCAAATTGACGATGAGTTATATGAACGCTGTTATCATAGAGTATTTACTGCTGTTAACCTGATTGTCAGAGACCCTGAGCTGACCAAGGATGCAGTTCAGGAAGGCTTTTATAAGGCTTTTTGCAACGTTCAGCAGCTGAGAGAGAAAAATAAGTTTTGTGCATGGGTCATAAGAATTGCAATAAATCAAGCTAAAAATATGTTGCGGAAAAATTCCCGCCAGGTATTGACGAACGAAGTGGAATTATCCAGGCAGATCGATACCAGCGGATATAACCTGCCAGACCCTGTAAGTGATTCAGTACTACTTAAAAATGAAGTAACAAATGTCTTAGCCGAACTTAATCCTGCGGATCGAGAAATTCTGGTGTTAAAGTATTTATTGGATTACTCCACTGAAGAAATTGCAGCTATCCTTGAAACTTCAACTCAAAATGTGAATCAAAGGCTTCGACGTGCTCGAGAAAAATACAGAATAAAAAATACGCTTAATAAATCATCAGAGAGTTTAGAGAGGTGTGGATTATGAATGATGAGTTTGAAGATAAGTTAGGCCAACAAATTAGGAAATCCCTTCTGCGGGAAGCAAGTGAAATAGATGTACCTCCAGTTAAAGAACAGTGGGAAGATTTTGTCAGGCGATATGGTGTTCCGAAAAAACGAACGAACCGAATCAGAAAAGTCACCCTTGCGGCAGCAGCCGTAGTATTACTCGTTATTTCAGGTTCGTTTTTGAGGCCTGCTACAGCAACTGCTTTTGGGGAGAGGTTATTCACCTCGATAAAGGTTTTTCTCGGGGGAAGTCTCTATAACGTAAAAACAGAGCAGAAGGGCAATTCGGCTCCTCCCGCCGTTGAACAAAATGAGCCCCCGTCGGAGAAAGAAGTTACGTTAGATGAGGTTGAGAAAATTGTTTACTTTAATATTGCCAGACCGCATTATCTTCCTCAAGGTACTGAGTTGAAGAAAGTTCTTCTGACCCAAACAACGGGAGATACCTATTCTATTAAAATGGAGTACTCGGTTAATAACCAGCCATTTATGCTAATACAGAACAATTTAGTTGCAGGTCATAATGGGAGTTTCTTATATGACTCGGATGATGCACAGGTTAATAAAATCGATATAAACGGAAATGAGGGACATTTGCTAAAGACTAAAGATGGAACATTAATTCTTCGATGGGTGATGAGAGGGCTGGAGCTAGAGTTAATTGGAAAAACCGAAGAAGATGATCTGATTAAAGTCGCGAGGTCGGTGGCCTAAGGTAGTTAATAAAAAAAGCATGTGAGCATTTAGTTGGAGTGCTCATATGCTTTTTCTATGAGATAGATTATATCGTGGAACGTGTACGTCGAAACTAGACCCGCGGAACGACACAAAAGCCAGACCGCAGGGGAAAATCTAATTGTTATCTCATCAAATCTATGTCCTACCCGACGAAGACCTACTATTTGCTGGTCTGATAGATTTAAACTATTAAATTTTTCTATTAAATAAATGCCCCAGGTATTTTATTTGTTCCATCATCTACAGGGGCCTTACCAAAGACTGAGTTATACCATTTTTAAGAGTATTACGATTATCCAAGGTAATATTTGATGATTTTCGATAAATATTGCATTTAAGTTTGAAATTATGAATTTGGTGTCCAATCAACATTTCCAAGATGTTCATCCTTAGGAGTTAAAGTAAAATACCATGTCCTGTTTGATTTTTAGATATATCGTTAACCCGGAGAAATCGGAGATCGATATCACACCTGTACCAGGTATTGTATGCACTTTCGTTTTTTGAGGTATATTTTGGAAGCGGACTATTCTATTGAATCTAATATGATAAAACAACACCAACAGAAGGATCAGATTTCGTTTCCTGTGATGATATTCCAATGCCAATGGTCTGTATAGGCTTGAGGAGTATGTTATATTGGCGTTTGACAAAAATAGACCACTTGCTTATTCATCATTAGTATCAAAATTCTCGTAAAATTTACGCAAGAATAAAAAGAGACGCTCATTCAAGCGTCAAATTCAGGGTTTCATATACACAGGGCATGCATGAAGATGACCTCATTCATATGACTGTACTTTAGTGTAAATTCAACGATATTGATGGAGCTATTTGTAGCGAGACTAATCTTGGGTGTTAATCAAAGGTAGAATTTTATCGTTTATGCCACCAATCCATGATGTATCGGTTAAATAACGATAAAAGAATTTTCCGTTTTCGGTTGTTCTAATAATATCACTTGTACCATCTTTATATTCAAAGATAAGTATAAATTTGGGTTCCGAACTTTGGTCATAGTTATCTAATTTGACTTTAGTATTTTGTAATATATCAAAGATTTGTTCAACCGTATTAGAGTTACAAGTTGTTTCGCTATCACCAACCATTACCTTAACATTATTTATCTGATTGAAACTTCTTGTTAGCATTTTCTCCTCATTATTTCCACATCCTGTTAAAATAAAAATACTTAGGAAAACAAAAAATAGTAAAATTATTTTTGGGAATTTCTTCTTCATTGTAATTCACATCCTAACTAGATTTAATTATAATACTGATTTTTAGCCCGTTTAAGTATCTCGAGTAAAAAATTAAGTAAGGTGAAAACTGATTTGCGTCAAAAATAATAGATAATCTGGCAATTATAACAATTGGCAGAAAGTAAGAAAAAGCACGTGCGTATTCTTCTATTTTACCCTAAGGATAATTTTAGAAAATTCGGCAATTTTCGGCGCTGAGTTGCAAAAAGGTAGGGAGGTTATCTGCGAATTCGGATTGCTGCACATCTTTTTCTACTCAACGTGCACTTTTATTAAGGGGTAGTTGTGTTTATCAAAGCCCCTTATTCAATAAGAATTCTCCACAAAACCTTGCAAGTCGAGCTTTTCTGGAATTTTAGAAGAGCTAAGATTAGGCAAATGGCACTACGGGTTAATAAAAAAGGTTCCGGAGCATCCAGAACCCTTTTTTAATTCATTAACTCTTGAACCACCATAATATAAACCCGTAAAAATACCTACTTGAGTATCTTTTTGGACCATTATATATTCCTTAAGAGAGCATTACAACTAATTTTTCGCTGTCTTCCTGGTATTCGATACTTTGATTGTTTTTTCCAAATGCTATATATATTGGGGTTAATGAATCATCCCCCATACAACCCAATGATACTGCTTTTAAGTTCTTAAAACCAATATCTAATGGCTTTTCACCGAATTTGGCAAGAAGTTCTGGTGTTAGTTCTAAATCTTGGAAAATTAGTTCTAATTGAAATTTGCCTTTATGAGTCTTTTCTTTTTTCTCATGAGTCCAAACTTCAGGGTCTAAACCTAATTCTTTTACCTGAAAACATAGTCTATTAGTTGCCTTTTTGACGAAAATTAGTTTTTCTGATTTTTCATCATTCTCCCATTTTATATCTTGAATTAATGAATACATTATTGAACCTCCCTTATTAATAAATTGCACTTGATAAATATGTTCGCAAACTGTTCGTTACATACGATTCCAAGTTTTCTCCCGGACATTCGGTAGATAGAAAATCCTTATGTCCAAATGTATTGGTTTTCCATATACCCTGAATTCTTATACGCCATGCTGAAAGTGCCTGAATTGCAGTAATTTGAGCAGAAGTTAGAGACTGACTATCATAGTTACCAAGAAGACATATTCCTATATCATCATTCTTACCAGTACAATGACCACCTAGTTTACTAGGGTCCCTGCCGTCGTATATTCTTCCAGCAGGATCTATAAGATAATGATAAGCTATATCATCCCAACCAGATGACATTTGCTGACTTTGTATACTATTAACTTTTAATATGCAAGCTTGGAAATCTGTTAATTGAAAAACTAAACTTCCACTATGATGAAATATTAAATTATATGAATTACTAGTATTTCTTGCAGGAAGTGTAGTCTTTGGGGGAGTAGCGCCCCATGCTGATCTCGATAAAATGATAGGCTTTGGATTATTGGATGACCATGAATAATTTCCATCCGCAATGGCTATTTTAGGATTAGTTAATATGCCACCAGTAGCAGCCATTAATACTCCAGCAACTGTGGTCTTAGCAACTTTACCAAAAAAATCTCGCCTAGATACATCGCTACTACCATTCTTCTCAAAGTCTTTATCATCCTTCATAAAGGTAGCTCCTTTCATTTGTTAATTCTTTAGTAGTGTCTTGGAATAAAGCCAGCATAGCCTATTGGTATCACCCCTTTCTGCATCCAGCAGATTCTCGAAATTCTCACCCCAGTCCCATCATTTATGCCTGAAGAACTACGGTTAAACGTACATTCAAGAGAATCCTTGTTGACGATAAACTTGAGATGCTCGCTGTCGTAGTAAAAAGCGCTGGTTTTGGCAAGCAAGTTTACCTGCGGTCAATCAGCACTTGGATGCGCAAGTTGCGATACTGAAGCCTTCTATTCTTTTTGAACATAGGCTTCTTAATCATTTAAGCAGCTTAACACCTGCTTAAATGATTACTCTTATGCTTCGTCGGGTTTCCTATTGACTTTTTTGAAAAGGTGAGTTTTTACTTTTGCTTATCTTAGCTATGTGAAGTTGTCAAAGAACACTAAATGGATGGTATCCCCATAATACCTAAGTTCAGTTAGTTAATTTCCAAGAGGTTACCTATTGGTCTCATAAAACCCTGTTGACCCAAACTCATTTCATCCCCCCTTATACTTATTAGACAATTGAGTCATGGAAAAGGCTTCACAAATTTGGGAAAAATTTAAAATGGGATAAAAGTCCTATATAAAGAGGGATTTTGGGTTTATATGGTTTGAATTGAATTCTCTAAAAAGGATTTGACTGCAACAATATTGGAGTATACGATTAATAAATTTGAAGATAGTAAGGCAGTTGTTTTTCTCTAGGGATAAGAAGAACTATCTCGATGAAGAATTATATGAACGCTGTTATCATAGAATATTTACTGCTGTTAATCTAATCGTTAGGGGTCTGGGAGTGGTCAAAGATGCGGTTCAAGAAGGGTCTATTAAGCACTCTGGGATTATGAGCAGTTATGCCATTTATGTTACTACAGAACAATTTAGTTGCAGGTCATAACGGGAGTTTCCTTACGACTCGGATGATGCACAGGTAAATAAAATCTATATAAACTGAAGTGAGGGACTTTTGCTAAAGATGGAACATTAATACTGCGATGGGCGATGAGAGGGCTGGATATAGAGTTGATTGGGAAAATCGAAGTAGATGATCTGATTAAAGTCGCGAGATCGGTGACCTAGGATAGTTAACGAAAAAAAGCATGTGAGCATTTGGTCGGAGTGCTCACGTGCTTTTCCTATGCTGATATGATTATTCCGTAGTATTTTTCGTTTCGTTAAGGGTCCTGGTCCACTCGGAACGCAGTAAAGGGAAGCCTCTCTATACTAATCACTTAAAAACAGTCCTGAAAAACGAAGGAAACGAAAAATGCTGTCGGAAACGGAATAACCGTTAGTTTCAGGTTCTCGTGGCAATGAAGGGATTGGGCGAGGAAAGAAATTGTTCCTTTGCCAGTTTCTATCAGGTGAACGAGTTTATCGAGAAAGCCTTCCCAAAGTTTTTTATATAATAGTTTTACCGATTTTTTTTGCCCATCCATGCTTGGTGATCGGATCAAAATATATATAATATGCTACAATGGACTGGCCTTCGTCAGATGAATCAGTTCTTTTTTTAAAAGCTACATGTATAGTTTCCTGGTCAAACGATTTTGCGTGGAAAAACCATCCAAAGGTTTCAAGGCTGGCCCAATTATATTCGGGATAGTCTTTTAAAATATTTGTCACTATTTCAGAATTAAAAGTTCTTCTAAAGGAATTACCAGCAATATGGGTAGTATCAGCGTATTCCCATTCATCTTTTGGCAGAATGATTATAATATACGGTCCATAATAAAGACGATTTAAATCATTTGCTCTTATCTCAGGG
The DNA here is from genome assembly GCF_000244895.1 of Desulfosporosinus youngiae DSM 17734. Lineage (NCBI taxonomy): Bacteria > Bacillati > Bacillota > Clostridia > Eubacteriales > Desulfitobacteriaceae > Desulfosporosinus > Desulfosporosinus youngiae. The sequence continues at coordinate 3,910,217 of NZ_CM001441.1, read as the reverse complement.
TTGAGTTCCCAAGAAATAATTACTTGTTTAGTTTTTTGACTTAGCACAGTATGTTTATCATCCGGGTGACTATATTTGTCATCTAAATGATTTAAACCAAAATATGTACGATATTCACATACAGATGAAAAGGGAACGATTTGGATCATAACCTCCACATCATCAGACATAAGTTCTGATTGCTGGGGAGCGCACCCTGTGACCAATGAAATAGGTAGGAAAAAAAGCATTGTAAGTAATAGTAACTTTCTCATAACTGGCAGCCTCCAATAAAAATTATCTTATGGAAAAAATATCTTAATTACCTTAAGAACCACAAAACAGAGAAGGAAAAACGATAAAAAATTAGATGTAATAATGACAGATGAAAGAAAAAATGAAACCGTCGACGTTTGAGTATGTTGATCAACTCGACGGGACAAAAAAATTGAACCTATTTGAAGCACTGCGGTAATAATCAAAACAGTTATAATTTCCATAGTCCGCCCTTTCCTTCTACATAATATAATAATATAGGCATTCAGCATCGCATAGACTCTATTTTTCAGCAGACCCATTAACTTTGATTTTCATCCTAAAATCATGGGTTAAATTTAGAAAGAAATAGAGAACGTTAAATGAAACGCGCTCTATTTCTTTAACAAATTAATTAGGGATCTATGGCATATATACTCCTGATGTATAAGTCCAGGCAGTCTCTTTAAAAGACCCATCATAAGCATAGTGTTCAGTCGCAACCCTGTAGGTATATCCGGGAGTCACAGTGTAATCGACCATTGTAGTAAATAAATTGGTATCATATCCTTGTCGGCTCACAGTGTCCAGGGTAACCCAGGCGCTATTATTGTAGTACTGAAGATAAAACTTCACACCAACAATATCGGTGACCTTATAAGTCAGTGTTTCACCATAGATGCTAACATGATTGTTCCCGGCATTTTGAATACTGCTGTAGCCGCCCTGGATAAGCTGCAATGCTTCAATCCCAATTCCTGCCTGGATGGAGTTTGATTTGGATGATTCTGGGGCTGCGAGTACGGGGCTGGACCCAAGCAACATTACGACAGCGATTAGAAATGTTAGAGCTAGTTTTTTCATGATTTGCATCCTCCTAGTAATTTTTTGTTCCTTATTTATTAGACAATTTAGAGGGTAAATTTTCTTCATCAAATTCGAAAGAATTCTTAAAAATTATTTTACATTTGTAGTGCTTTATAAATAACTGGTGTTATGCCCGTTGTATCATGTTGGTTTATTTCACACTTTTTCCATTTTTATTGCTCCCTTCCCTAATATTTGTTATGATAAAGGGATAAAGCAACAAACTAACCAAGGGAAGGTGAATAAGTTGTCAATTTCACGTGAAGACGTTGAATACGTGGCGGCATTGGCGCGCCTAGAGTTAACTGAGCAGGAAACTCAAGAATACACCGAACAGCTTAACTCCATTTTAGGCTATGCGGCCATGTTGGAGAGATTAGATACAAATAATGTGATGCCTACGGCTCATGCTGTTCCTTTGCACAATGTACTGCGTGAGGATGAGGTGAGACCTTCGATTAATCATGACAAAGCCCTCAGGAATGCCCCTGATGGGGAAGAGGGTTTCTTTAGAGTGCCGAAAATCAGTTTGACGTAAGTTTATTTGACTTGGAAAGGAGACTGCGGAAGTTGGAATCAGCAACTATCGGGAAGTCAGTGAGTGAATTACACGAACTGCTCGTCCATAAAGACATAAGCTCTACGGAATTGACAAAAGCCTACATAGACCGCATCAAGTCGGTGGATCCTGCGTTGCAGGCCTATTTAACCGTCTTGGAAGACCAGGCTTTGGCCCAAGCGGCTGAGGTTGATGAAAAGATCTCTCAAGGACAAGCTCTGAAACCTTTAGAAGGTATTCCCATGGCCCTCAAAGACAATATGTGCACAGAAGGAATTCGCACGAGCTGTGCCTCTAAAATGCTGGACAATTTTTATCCGCCCTACAATGCCACCGTGACGGAACGTCTGCGGGCAGTGGGAACCATACTTCTGGGCAAGCTGAATATGGACGAGTTTGCCATGGGTTCTTCGACAGAGAATTCCTATTTTGCCAAGACTCGCAATCCCTGGAATTTAGAGTGTGTCCCCGGGGGATCGTCAGGAGGGTCTGCTGTAGCAGTAGCAGGGGATGAAGCTGCCTTTACCTTGGGTTCAGACACAGGGGGTTCTATTCGCCAGCCGGCCGCTTTCTGTGGTGTGGTGGGAATGAAACCTACTTACGGAGCGGTCTCCCGCTTGGGCCTGATAGCGTTTGCATCCTCTCTCGACCAGATTGGGCCCTTTACTAAAACCGTGAGGGATAATGCCTTGGTGATGAATGCCATTGCCGGTCATGATCCTCTGGATTCAACATCAGTTCCTTATGAAACTCCTGATTATACAAAGTTTCTGGTGAATGATATCAAAGGTCTGAAGATCGGGATTCCCCGTGAATACTTTGGCGAAGGAATCGATCCGGAGGTGGCCAAAGGGATTCAAGCCGGGATTCAAACCCTGATTGATTTAGGGGCGGAAGTGGCGGAGTGTTCCCTGCCTCATACGGAATACGCCATTCCCGCCTATTATCTGATTGCCACTGCCGAAGCAAGCTCAAACCTGGCCCGCTATGACGGCGTTCGCTACGGATACCGGGCGGATTCCAACGATGTTTTGGGTATGTTCAAGAAAACCCGGGCTGAAGGATTTGGCCAGGAAGTAAAGCGCAGAATTATGCTGGGAACCTATGCTTTAAGTTCCGGATATTATGATGCCTACTATCTTAAAGCTCAAAAGGTCAGAACTCTGATTAAAGAGGATTTTGATAAAGCCTTTGAGACGTTTGATGTTTTACTTTCCCCAACGGCTCCCACCCCTGCTTTTAAATTTGGGGAAAAATCTGCAGATCCTTTGGCTATGTACTTATCCGACATTACCACCGTCCCCATTAACCTGGCGGGGATTCCGGCAATTTCTATTCCGGCAGGATTCGTCAAGGGTTTGCCTATCGGCATGCAATTGATGGGCAAACCCTTCGGTGAAGGGTCGTTGTATCGCGTAGCTTATACCTTTGAGCAAAATACGAATTATCATACGTTAAAACCGAATCTGTCCGGGGAGGTGCTGTCCTGTGCTGGTCGCTAATAAATACGAAATGGTCTGCGGTTTGGAAGTCCATGTGGAACTCCAGACCAAGACTAAGATTTTCTGTGGCTGTACGACGGAGTTCGGGGGAGAGCAAAACACCCATGTCTGCCCGGTCTGCCTGGGAATGCCCGGCGCCCTGCCCGTCTTAAATTGGGAAGTGGTGGATTATGCCATCAAAGCCGGTTTGGCTTTGAACTGTGAGATCGCTGAATTCTCTAAGTTCGATCGCAAGAATTACTTTTACCCTGATTTATCGAAGAATTATCAAACCTCTCAATTTGATTTGCCCATTTGCGGCAAAGGCGGTTTGGAGATTGAAGTGGATGGGGAGAAAAAATGGATCGGGATTACTCGGGCCCACATGGAGGAAGATGCCGGTAAGCTCGTACATAGCGGGGATACCATTACGACCTCCAATGCCTCATCCGTGGACTATAACCGGGCCGGCGTGCCGCTCTTGGAAATCGTTTCAGAACCTGATATGCGCTCCATACCCGAAGTGCTTGCCTACCTGGAAAAATTAGTGCAGATCCTGGAGTATACGGAAGTCTCTGACTGCCGTATGGAACAGGGTTCAGTACGCTTTGATATCAATGTTTCACTGCGCCCAATTGGCTCGACAACCTTTGGAACCCGTACAGAAACGAAAAATCTAAACTCCTTCAGCTCAGTACGGCGCTGCATGGAATACGAAGTGGCACGTCAAGCCAGGGTGTTGGACGCAGGAGAAAAGGTGGTTCAAGAGACCCGTACTTGGGATGAGGGTCAAGGGATAACCTTAGCCCTGCGTTCCAAGGAAGAAGCCCATGATTACCGGTATTTCCCTGAACCCGACTTGGCTCCTCTGGTTATCGACCGGGAATGGGTGGAAAGAATCCGCAAAACCCTGCCTGAGCTTCCCGGGGAACGTCGGGCTCGGCTGCTGTCCATAGGATTATCCGACTATGATGCCGGGGTTATCACCCAGTCCAAGGCAATGTCGGACTTCTTTGATGCTGCTTTATCGAGCTTCGGAGATGCTAAAACCTTGGCAAACTGGGTTATGGGAGATGTCACTCGTCTGCTGAATTCTAATCAGTGCAGAGTAGAGGATTCTCCGATTTCTCCCAAACAATTAGCGGAGTTATTACAACTCATAGAAAAAGGCACGATCAGCGGAAAAATAGCCAAAACGGTTCTTGAGGAAATGTATGCTACAAGCAAGGATGCCCAGGTGATTGTCAAAGAAAAAGGGCTTGCCCAGATTAGTGACGAAGGTGCCTTGCTGGGCATTATCGACAGCGTCATTGCAGCCAATCCCCAATCGGTGGAGGACTATCGCGCAGGTAAAGACCGGGCAATCGGCTTCCTCGTTGGGCAGATCATGAAAGCCACTAAGGGGCAAGCGAATCCGGGTCTGGTCAATAAATTACTCAAGGAAAAACTCGCCTAACGCCTTTAGAGGCTTCTCTCCCTTGAAAAAAGACCCTAAAGACATGCAGAAGAATCCCTAGACCCTCAAGCAGGGCAGCTTCGTCCACAGAAGCGAACCCATTGCATGGAGAGGCGGTAGAAGCCCACAAGTCGGTGCGGGGAAACGGAGCCACGGGTTCACATCAGGTATTACCCGGAGGTTTGGCACGAAAATGTCCGGTGGACATTTTCGCCGAAGCGGCTATCCTCAAAGAATACTTATCCGCTGAAGGTAGCTCCCGCACCGGCGAGTGGGCGAGCCTCGGAATGCTGCGGTAAGCGGATGTGGCGAAGCTGCCCGACCAGAGAGTACTCTCATTTCATCCTCTGATGGGCACCGCAACGGCAGCATGGGCGGCTTCTCTGAAAGGGGATGCCTCTTTTTATTATTCAGTTTATTAAGTATACAGTATAAGGGAATGGAGATCCTTCAAATAAGAAGGAGATGGTGATATTATAAAGATTAGTGAATTCCAAGGTATTATATAATACTTCCAGATATATGAGGGGTGAGTCTTATGCGACATTTAACTATTGTAGACACTACCTTGCGGGATGGAGAACAAACTGCTGGAGTTGTCTTTTCCAATCAGGAAAAAATACGGATTGCTCAGTTGCTTGATGAGCTTGGTGTTCATCAGATTGAGGCCGGAGTTGCGGTCATGGGCGGAGATGAAAAACGTGCGATCAGCGATATTGTAAAATTAGGGTTAAAAGCAAGCATCATGGGCTGGAATCGGGCAGTAATAGCCGACATCGAGCAATCTTTGGCATGTGGTGTTGATGCTGTAGCTATTTCAATCTCTACCTCGGACATCCATATTGAACATAAACTCATGACGACTCGTGAGGATGTTTTAGAACGGATGGTCAAGGCAACGGAGTTTGCTAAACGGGAAGGTATGTATATTTCCGTTAACGCGGAAGATGCTTCACGGTCAGATATGGACTTTCTGATGGAGTTTGCCAGAGAGGCTAAGCGAGCTGGAGCAGACCGTTTGCGCTACTGTGATACCGTGGGAATCTTAGATCCTTTTGTAACCTATGACAAAATTAAAGCCTTAATTGAAAAAGTGGGTATAGACGTCGAAATGCATACCCATGATGATTTTGGCATGGCGACAGCCAATGCCCTGGCCGGAGTCAAGGCCGGAGCAACTCATGTAGGCGTAACAGTCAATGGCTTAGGTGAACGCGCCGGCAATGCTGCGTTGGAAGAAGTTGTCATGGCCTTAAAACACTTGCTTGATACGGATCTGAGCTTTGCTACGGAACGATTTGTAGAGGTGTCCGAATATGTCGCCAGAGCTTCGGGCCGGAGGATTCCCCCCTGGAAATCCATCGTAGGAAGTAATATGTTTGCCCATGAGTCTGGCATTCACGCCGATGGGGCTCTCAAAAACCCGCGGACTTACGAAGCCTTCAGTCCTGAGGATGTTGGACTTGAACGTCAGCTTGTAATTGGAAAACATTCGGGAACCGCATCAATTAAAGCAAAATTCCGTAATGAGTATGGCAAAGAGATGTCGGATGAAGACGCCAGCGAGATGCTTAAACGGGTCAGAGCTTTAGCTGTGGATATGAAGAGATCATTATTTGACAAAGAACTTGCTTACATCTATAGCGATATGCTGAAGCAGCGAAATAGTGGAAAGTAATTTATAAAACAATAAAAAACGGCGAAAGCCGTTTTTTGTGTATCATACTAAGTTGCCAATAACACTTATTACTTGTTTGCAGCAAAGTGATAAATTGCTGCTGGATTTTATGCCAATCAACATCTAATTTTTCATACGTGACTTAGTATCAGACTCCTATGCCGCGAAGCGGCACTACTGATGAATGGAAAATTTATTTTCAGGGAGAACTTTCTCCTCGGTTTGCCCAAGAATCGTACGCGCGTACGATTCTTGGACAAGTCCGGCCGGGTCTGGCGTTAACTATTTGGTTTGTGCTGCATCGTTTTTACCTCCATGTGCACGGTTTTTGACACCAAAGGCTGTCCTTCAACTATCGATGGAGGTTTTTATTCAGTATGATCCCTGGTTTAAAAACCAACTTATTAAAATAAATAGGATATACTCTTATATTTATCCTTGATACCATTTGGAGATGTTTACAAAAATATACATGTAAATAAAGTAGACAGTAATCAAAAGCTCAGGAAACTTAAGCAATATAGAGATCTTGATCATAAAGTGTAAACATAGGTAAACAGGTGTATTCTGCGGCATTTTTATAATTTCTAGGAACTAAAACTATGCTAAAGCCTGATAAATAGGGCAGATCAAATAAAAATAAATTAAGAATTATCCTTATGGCACTAATATTGCAAATAATTAATTATATTCAGAATATAATGACTTTAGGAGCAAACTGAACAAAGGAGGAATGTGTAAGGACATAGATGGTTAAAGATAACGCTTTACTACGGAATTAGCCTATTAAACAAAGTGAATAGGAGGAGTATCAATGTCAGATCACAGTTCTAAAGCCCGTTGGGGTCAACCCTTAACCGGTATTATTGCATCGGCTTCTTTTTTAATTATCGCACTGATAACTTGGTTCATATTAGCATCTCCTCACGGGATTTTCAAGAACTATGAACATCCCATGCTGGAGTTTTTGGCGTGGATGATCTTGTTTGGCGCCTGGCAGCATATTGTTTTCGGGAACTGGCCTTTTGAAAAGCTTCAGCCTGTGACACGTGGAATCGTGATGATTGTAGTCAATATCGTAGCAACCTATGTTATCGTTTATGGCGTGTTTCAGGGCTTTCTTGGTAAGCTCATCCTGCCGCTTTGGAGTGTTGATGCCTTAGTAGCACAAGGCATAAGTATCGAGCACGCCAAAGAATATGTGGGCGGAGCAATTACAATGTTTGTGCTGATGGGTTTTGTCACCTATACATTTTGGTCAATTCTCTTTAAAAAATGGCCTTGGGGAGGAAAATTGACTCAACCGGCGTTAGGTTTGGCAGAGTGGTCTTTAACGACTGTCATCACGCTTTTAGCTTATGGAGCACTTATCTATCCGTTCTACGTAAGTGTCGTTTTAAAACAACCTATTGCGGCAGCCGCTCCTTGGTGGGGAATAATGGATGGGGTTCCGCATCTGAATTACGTGGTTGGTATCTGGGAATGGATGGTTGTCTACCTTTTCATGACAGCTAATGTTTGGTCAGGAAAACCGTTCCATCTTGTTAAAAAACAACCTTGGTCCGGTTTGATTGCTATCATTTCTATCATTGTCATGGCCTATGTAACCGTCAAGATCCTGATGTTTGGTATGGGTGCGGTATGGGGTGCAGTGGACCCGACGGCCGCGGACGGACCTGCGTCTTTAGCATGGCGCTATTATAATACTGCTACACTTGCCGGGTTTACCTTGTTCCCATTTTTGATCTGGAACCACTACTTTGACAATTGGCCGCAAAAATGGGGAAGTGTTGTGGGTTGGTTTGTTCGCACAGGAATCGTTGGTATCCTTGCAGTTGTCCAGTTCTATATCTATTACGCAGTTTGTTTGCCTTTATTAGGCTTGAATCCTGAGTTTTCCAATCATGCTAATAAACCGCTGGTTTGGTTATTCTGGGCCATTATCCCGCTTCTCTTTAATGATTGGTTTATGGGGAAGGTTCCTTTTTACAAGTCAACTGCCGAGCATGTGGATGTTGTTGAATCCAAAACTTCAAGTCTGAATTAATTTTTATAAGGACTTGTCAAAGTGCTAAAATGAGTTTATTCGTAGAAGTTAAAATATTTGGTCAATGAAAAATTGAATGAAATATGCGATAATAAGAGTAGCTTGATTTATTAAGTGCATCGTCGTGGGGGGAAGCTGTATAAAGCGGCAAATTTTACCCTGACACGGCGATGCCCTTCTCTTGAAAAGTACCTAAATCAGGAGCATCTGATACGCAGCAATAGTCGTAGAATTGTAAGTTGAAAGAGGGCGAAGAGATGTGGACTTTCAGTTAAACCGTTACCAATTGATGATGCAAACGATGGTACGAGGTTTTGTCCAAAAGGAAATTATCCCTATAGCGAGTATAACTGATGAAACCCATGAATTTCCCTTAGAGACCATTCGTAAAATGGGTAAGCTTGGTCTAATGGGTATACCTATTCCAGAGGAATACGGCGGCGCGGGTTCGGACTTCTTATCTTACATTCTGGCTATTGAAGAAATTGCCAGAGGATGTGCTTCAACAGCTGTCATCTTAGCAGTGCATACTTCTGTAGCTACCTTCCCCATTCTTTATTTTGGGACAGAAGAGCAAAAAAGAAACTACTTGCCCAAGCTTGCCAGCGGGGAATGGTTAGGGGCGTTTGCTTTGACAGAAACTCATGCCGGCTCAGACGCAGCCAGCCTGCAAACGACCGCGGTGCGCAGGGGAGACTACTATATTCTTAACGGAACCAAGCGCTTTATCACAAATGCGGGTTATGCGGATATCTATTTAGTCATGGCGTCTGTAGACCTGGCTAAAGGCCCCCACGGAGTGACTTCTTTTCTGGTGGAAAAGGATACGCCTGGCTTAATTGTCGGAAAACGACAGGGAAAAATGGGTTTGAATGGATCGACAACCTGCGAAGTAATTTTTGAAAATGCTATGGTGCCGGCAGAAAATATCTTGGGAGCCGAAGGACAAGGCTTCAAAGTGGCAATGTCTATGTTGGACGGCGGGCGGATCGGAATCGGCGCACAAGCCTTAGGTATAGCTCAGGCCGCACTTGACGAAGCCTTAGCCTATTCCCAAAATCGCGTGCAGTTCAACCAAGTTATACGCAATTTCCAAGGTGTTCAATTTATTCTGGCCGATATGGCAACTCAAATTGAAGCTTCGAGGCTGCTCGTTTATCAGGCAGCCTCTTTGAGAATGGCCGGACTGCCCTACACAAAACAAGCATCGATGGCTAAGATGTTTGCCAGCGATACTGCGGTGAAAGTGACGACAGATGCAGTGCAGATTTTTGGAGGGTATGGTTACTGCAAAGAGTATAAAGTCGAGCGCTATATGCGGGATGCTAAGATTACACAGATATATGAGGGTACAAATCAGATACAAAGGATTGTTGTGGCAAAGCACCTGGGAGCTTAGAGATTTGGACCGACTGCAGGGAGATTAACAATCTAAGCACTTTTTTGAAATGAGGCTTGTGTAGTTTCTTTTTGAGACTTAATGAACGAACATTCAAGAAGGATTGGACATCTCTTTGATCGAATTACTTATTATACCAAAAATTGCAGGAGGACAAATTCATGTTGCTGGAAGGACAGAACTTTTCGATTACCCTTGATGAAATTTTAGATAATACGAATAACGCAATTATTGCTGTAAATCCCCAAGGTATGATTATTTATGCTAATCGTGCCGTTTTTAGCATATTGAAAATTCCAGCCAAAAATATTGTTGGCGAATCTATAACTACTTATTTTCCCGAAACCGGGTTAATGCGGGTGTTCGAGACTGGAATTGCGGAGTTGGGCCAGCGCTTAACCATGAATGACACCATCTTATTGAGTAATCGAACGCCTATCTATGTTCATGGAGAGCTGGTAGGAGCTGTGGCTGTATTTCAAGACATTACAGTTCTCCAGAATGTTCTTGATAATTTAGTCATTGAGCATGAAAAAACCAAGCAGCTTCAACGTACTCTCGAAGTTGTTCTGAATACAGCTTATGATGGACTGATCGTTGTTAATAAGCAGGGAATTGTCACTATGACGAATCAGGCATTTTCAAGCTTCTTTAATAAAACCCCGGAAGATTTGATCGGCAAACCTATTACTGAAGTTTACGACAACCCGAAGTTTACGGATGTCCTGGTAACTGCGCAGCCTGTTTACGGATATATTCATGACTTGAATGGACATGAAATTATCGCCAGCAGGATCCCGATTGTGCAGGATGGTAAGATCGTCGGTGCTTTGGGAAAAGTTGTTTTCAAAGATGTCAACGAACTTTATGCGATGACGAAAAAGATTGATTCTCTGCGTTCTGAACTTGACTATTATAAAAAGACAATGGTGCAAAGCAATTCTTCCGCCCTGGATCTTCTTAAGGGGAGAAATTTAGTCATGTCGAACTTGGTTCAGACCACTCTTCGTGTGGCTAAATCCGGGTCCACTGTGCTGCTGAGGGGGGAAAGCGGGACGGGCAAAGAATTATTTGCTTTACTGCTCCATGCGCAAAGCTCTCGCAGAGAAGGCCCCTTTATCAAGGTGAATTGTGCAGCGGTTCCCGATAATCTTCTTGAATCGGAAATGTTTGGTTATGATGAAGGGGCGTTTACTGGAGCAAGAAAAGGGGGAAAGATCGGAAAGTTTGAACTTGCCGACGGTGGAACCTTGTTTCTTGACGAAATCGGTGACATGGAAATGAGCATGCAAGCCAAGTTATTACGAGTCATTCAGGAACGGGAAGTCGAACGATTGGGAAGCAATAAATCCCGTAAAGTGGATTTTCGGCTGGTTGCCGCGACGAATCGTGACCTTGAAGGGATGATTCGCGATAAACAGTTTCGTGAAGATTTATATTATCGCTTAAATGTTGTAACCTTAACGATTCCTCCTCTAAGAGAAAGGATGGATGATTTAGAGGTTATTATCAAGACATTTATTAAAAAATTCAACCTCCAGTTTGCCCAATCGGTGACGGGAATATCACCTGAAGCGAAAGATGTCCTGATGAAACATCGCTGGCCCGGTAATATCCGTGAGCTGGAAAATATTATTGAAAGAGCTTTTAATATACTTGAAGGTACGGAAATCCAATTAAAGCACTTGCCGAATTACCTTCAAGTTCTGGCAAACCATGATATCCGACCTTATGTAGAAGGCTCACTGGAAACAATTCTCAATGGAGTGGAAAAAAATGCTCTCATAATCGCCCTTGAAACGGCTAATGGAAATAAGGTTCAAGCTGCAAAATCCTTAGGTTTATCCCGAGCGGGCTTATACAAGAAACTTATTAAGCATCAATTACACAATCCCTGATGGACCAAAGAAGCCTATTTTTAGGTGTGTTTGCCGGAAAGCTGCACTTATAGGTGTCTACTATCGTTGCCTGTATCGATTTGTAGACACTGCCGCCTGTCCGGGGAGCCGGACAGATCCTGGAGTTTATCATTGTTTGAGTGTAAATGAACGTAGACATATATAATATTTAGAAATTCAGGGGTTTGTTATAGGACAAAATCCGCTAAACCTTGACATGAGCCAAATGCAAAATTATCTGAAGATAGAGAATATTCATTGGCACATTAATTGCAAGATAATTCAGTAGATTCCCAATCAACCTGATTAAATGGTCTTGTAATTGAATCAGAAGGAGGATTAAGTGTGAAGACGATCATGGTTATTGGTGCTGGACAGATGGGTGGTGGGATCGCCCAAGTTGCTGCCCAAGCGGGTTACTCAGTCATTCTAAATGACATTAAAGAAGAGTTTGTGAACAGGGGTTTTGGAATTATTCAGAAAAACCTCAGCCGAAGTGTTGAGAAGGGGAAACTGCAAGCTGAAGAAAAAGATCTCATCTTAGGCCGCATTACTAAATCGGTCTCTCTGCAGGACGCAGCATCCGCCGACTTAGTCATTGAAGCAGCAGTTGAGAATATGGGAATTAAAGCCCAAATTTTTTCTCAGTTGGATGTTATTTGTCCGGAACATACGATTCTTTCGACAAACACTTCATCATTGCCAATCACCGAGATAGGTGCGTTTACTAAACGGCCGGACCGAGTCATAGGGATGCACTTTATGAATCCCGTTCCGGTGATGAAGCTTGTGGAAGTCATTCGTGGTCTGGCCACTAGCGATGAAGTGTATAATACAATCGAAACTCTCAGCATCAAGATGGGTAAAACACCGGTGGAAGTTAATGACGCCCCTGGGTTTGTTGCTAATCGGATTTTGATCCCCATGATCAACGAGGCTGTTTATACACTCTATGAAGGGATAGCCTCAGTCGAAGCCATTGACAATGTCATGAAGCTGGGAATGAATCATCCTATGGGTCCTCTGGCGTTAGCTGATTTAATCGGTTTGGACACATGTCTCTCAATCATGGAAGTCCTGCATGAAGGATTGGGCGATAAATATCGTCCGTGCCCCTTGCTTCGCAAATATGTAAAAGCGGGTTGGCTGGGAAGGAAATCCGGTCGTGGTTTCTATAAATACGATGCTTAAAAATAACGCATAATGCTTACTTAAATCTAATCAGTAAGGAGGGTAAAGCGTGGAGTATGCCAATCTCTTACTCGAAAAGAACGGTGCTGTTGCCGTTCTGACTATCAATCGGCCAAAAGCTTTAAATGCTTTAAACAGTGACACACTATCGGAACTGTCCACCGCGCTCGATGAGTTGGGGAGGGATTCCGGTGTCAAAGTTGTAATTCTCACAGGCAGTGGAGAGAAGGCCTTTGTTGCCGGTGCGGATATTTCTCAGATGAAAGATTTTAACTGTTTGGAAGGACGGCGGTTTGCCCAATTAGGGCAGGCAGTCTTTCGTAAACTGGAACTGATGCCACAGCCGGTCATTGCGGCTATCAACGGATTTGCCCTGGGCGGTGGGTGCGAGTTGGCCATGGCTTGCGACATTCGTATCGCCGGTGAGAACGCAAAGTTCGGTCAGCCGGAAGTAACCCTTGGCTTGACAGCAGGATTTGGCGGGACTCAGCGGTTGCCCCGTTTAGTCGGTACAGGTATAGCCAGTGAGTTGCTCTTTACTGGAGATATCATCGATGCTAATGAGGCTTATCGGATTGGGTTAGTGAATAAGGTTTACCCTTTGGAGACTCTGATGGAAGAGGCCCAAAAACTTGCTAAGCGGATAGCCGGAAGAGCTCCCGTAGCGGTTCAGTTAAGTAAAAGTGCGATCCAGCGTGGTGCCAATATGGATTTGGACAGCGCTCAAGCTTACGAAGCCGAGGTTTTCGGACTGACGCTTAGTACCCAGGATCAGACAGAGGGATGCAGCGCCTTTTTAGAAAAGCGCAAACCCGTTTTTGAAGGAAAGTAGAAAACTAAACTATGACCTGTCCCACGTCAAGCGCTGAATTGAAAAGAGAAACGTTTACTTAGGGAAGGTACTGGGAAGGAAATAGGCAGATATAGAGTTCACCATGATATTTGAAATTGAGAGGATGGATTAAAATGAATTTTGACTTAACTGAAGACCATATTATGATGCGTAAAATGGTTCGTGATTTTGCAGAGAAAGAGTGCGGCCCAGGTGCAGAAGAACGGGATGAAAAAGAAGAGTTTTCCATGGATATCTGGAAAAAATGTGGTGAACTCGGCTTTGCAGGAGTTACATTCCCTGAAGAGTACGGCGGTGTCGGAGCCGACTATATCTCTTATGCTATCACAGTCGAGGAACTTTCCCGTGTCGATGCTTCAGTAGGTGTAACTATTTCCGCTCATGCCAGTCTGTGTGCCAACCCGATCAATATGTTCGGTACTGAAGCACAGAAGAAGAAGTATTTGGTGCCGCTGGCTACCGGCGAGAAGCTCGGTGCGTTTGGCTTGACTGAACCTATGGCTGGTTCGGATGCATCGGGTACCCGGACAACGGCGGTTCGGGACGGCGATTATTATATCTTAAACGGCAGTAAATGTTTTATCACCAATGCATACTATGCTGACACCTATGTTGTTACGGCTCAAATGGATAAGAGCAAAGGAAATCGTGGGATCGCTGCATTTATCGTCGAAAAAGGGATGCCCGGTTTCTCCTTTGGTAAAAAAGAGAAAAAGATGGGGATCCGGTCATCAGCTACCTATGAATTAGTTTTTGAAGATGTCCGTATTCCGGCTGAAAATCTGCTCGGACAAGAAGGACAAGGCTTTAAAATAGCTATGCAAACCCTTGATTACGGCCGAATTGGCATTGCTTCCCAAGCCTTAGGGATTGCCCAGGGCGCATATGAGCAAGCCATGAACTACACCAAAGAAAGGGTACAGTTTGGTAAGGCCATCTCTGAGTTCCAAAATACACAATTCAAACTGGCAGACATGGCAACCCAAATTGAAGCTGCTCGTCTTCTGGTATATCAAGCCGGCTATTTGGCTTCTCAACATAAACCTGTCGGTAAGGCAGCGGCAATGGCGAAACTCTTCGCATCTGAAACCGCAATGGCAGTAACTACTATGGGTGTTCAGCTTCATGGCGGATATGGATATACACGCGAATATCCGGCAGAGCGGATGATGCGGGATGCCAAAATTACTGAGATTTATGAAGGCACAAGTGAAGTTCAGCGTATGGTTATTGCAGCTAACATTCTAAAATAACGATCTAATTTGCAATATAGCGAAGCGCCTTTTTAAGCGCTTCGCTAACCATAGTAAACTGTAAGATCTAAGATCTGAACTATTTACCGTTACAGAAAGAGAGGACCTTCTTAATGAGAGATGTCGTTATCGTGAGTGCAGTGCGTACCCCTGTTGGATCTTTTTGCGGTACGTTAGGTCAAATTCCGGCTGCAGACCTGGGTGCCTTGGCTGTCAAAGAAGCCATTAAACGAGCCGGGATTACACCTGAACAAGTCGATGAAGTTATTTTAGGGAACGTTTTACAGGCCGGGTTAGGACAGAATCCAGCTCGTCAAGCATCCATTAAAGCCGGAATTCCTCAAGAAGTGCCCTCCTGGACACTGAATAAGGTATGTGGATCCGGTCTGAAAACAATCGTTTGTGCTGCTCAAGCCATTATGGCAGGAGATGCCGATATTATTGTAGCAGGCGGAATGGAGAGCATGTCACTGGCTCCTTATGTTCTGCCTAAAGCGCGAACCGGGTATAGAATGGGCAATGATTCCATCGTTGATTCCATGATTAACGACGGCTTAACCGATGCCTTTGATAAGATTCATATGGGTATTACAGCTGAAAATATTGCTGAACAGTTTAATATTTCCCGTGAGGAACAAGACCGTTATTCAGTATCGAGTCAAAATCGCTGTGAAGCGTCCAGCAAAGCCGGAAAGTTTACGGAGGAAATCGTTCCTGTAGCCATTCCCCAGCGCAAAGGGGATCCGGTGATTGTTTCTCAGGATGAATTTCCGCGTTTTGGAGCTACTTATGAAGCTGTTGCTAAGCTCCGTCCAGCCTTTAAAAAGGATGGAACTGTTACCGCCGCAAATGCTTCGGGTATCAATGACGGAGCTGCCGCTCTTGTTGTCATGGCGAGAGAAAAAGCTGAGGAGTTGGGTTTGACACCGTTGGCAACGGTTAAATCCTGGGCTTCAGCCGGTGTCGATCCTA
Source organism: Desulfosporosinus youngiae DSM 17734 (assembly GCF_000244895.1). Classification (NCBI taxonomy): domain Bacteria; kingdom Bacillati; phylum Bacillota; class Clostridia; order Eubacteriales; family Desulfitobacteriaceae; genus Desulfosporosinus; species Desulfosporosinus youngiae. The sequence continues at coordinate 3,894,329 of NZ_CM001441.1, read as the reverse complement.
AGATTATGGGGACTGGTCCAATCCCCGCCAGCCGTAAAGCCTTGGAAAAGGCTGGATTGAAAATCGAAGATATCGATCTGGTAGAAGCAAATGAAGCCTTTGCTTCCCAAACGTTGCGAGTCGCTAAAGAATTGAATCTGGATATGGCCAAGACGAATATCAATGGAGGGGCTATCGCCTTGGGTCATCCGGTTGGAGCTTCCGGGGCACGTATTCTGGTGACATTGCTGCATGAAATGAAACGCAGTAATGCTCATCTGGGGCTGGCGACCCTTTGTATTGGCGGCGGCCAAGGAGTTGCCCTGATAGTAGAACGCTAAATCTCATATCTACATTCCTAGTCTCATTTCTACGTCCAAAGTTAACATCCTTACATTTCACTAATAACGTGCAATTAAACGTTTAAATAAATTATAAATGGATGAAGAGCAAAAGGGGGATGTACCAATGTATATGGAGGAGTATCGCAAAAAGTGTGTCTCAGCAGATGAAGCGGTAAAAGTAATTCGCAATGGTGACTGGGTAGAGTTTGCCTGGGCTGCGACTGTCCCGGGGCTACTGGATGATGCTTTGGCTCGTCGCAAAGATGAACTGTTTGATGTGAATTTGCGCGGGGGAGTAATTATTACGCCTATGGCCTGTCTGGAATGTGATCCCGCAGGAGAGCATTTTACTTGGAATAGCTGGCATCTTGGCGGACGGGAACGTAAAATGGTTCAAAAAGGCCAGGCTTATTATATACCTCTTAAATATTCAGAATTGCCAAGATATTTGCGGGAAAATGTTAAAACAGATGTTGTGGCGATTCAGGTTGCGCCTATGGACGCCCATGGATATTTCAGTTTTGGTGTTACTGTGTCTCACTACGCTGCAGCTATTGAGAAAGCTCGTGCTGTTATCGTTGAGGTTAACGAAGATATGCCCAGTGTCCATGGCGGTTATGATCATGCCGTTCATATTTCCAAGGTAGATTATGTTGTTGAGGGAGGGCACAGAGGGCTTCCTATCTTACCTTCGGCAGCTGCCTCAGATCTTGACCGGCAAATTGCTGAGTATGTCTTGCCGGAAATTACTGATGGAGCATGTATTCAATTAGGTATTGGCGGTATGCCCAATGCTTTAGGGAAAATGATTGCGGAATCTAATCTGAAAGATCTGGGAGTCCATACAGAAATGCTGGTTGACGGATTTGTAGATATGGTGGAAGCGGGTAAGGTTACCGGCATGTGTAAGAAACTTGACCGGGGCAGAATAGTCTATGCTTTCGCAGCCGGAACTCAGAAACTCTACGATTTTCTTCGCAATAATCCTTCCGTGGCGGGTTATCCCGTAGATTACACCAATCATCCCTTTATTGCTTCACAAAATGATCAGCTAATCTCGATCAATAGTGCTCTGGAGGTCGATTTAACCGGCCAGGTCTGTTCGGAATCCGCTGGACCAAGCATGATCAGCGGTGCCGGAGGCCAGCTGGATTTTGTGGAAGCAGCCTATAATTCCAAGGGAGGGAAAAGCTTTATTTGCTTGCCTTCCACTTATACGGATAAAAATGGGCAATTGCATTCCCGGATTAAAGGGATGATGACCTATGGTGCGACAATAACAGATACTCGTCCGACCGTTCAGTATGTGGTCACAGAGTATGGGAAGGTTAATCTTAAGGGATTGCCTACCTGGCAGCGGGCTGAAGCGCTGATCTCAATCGCTCATCCTGACTTCCGTGAAAGTCTGATCGAAGAGGCTAAACAACTTAAAATTTGGCGCAAAAAGGCATAATCAGGAAACTTTATAGTTTTCATAATGCAGGAAATTTTTAAAAGCTTGGCGAAATTCAAACGCCAAGCTTTTTTTACTATCAGGGGTTTCCTTTTTCCCTGTAGTGGACATTATCCGATTTAACAGTTAGAATTAATATGGGGTTAGAATTGGATAGAAAAGGAATAAACTGATCCTGATGGTCAGTTTAATTAAGATAGAGGATGTTATAAATGAGTAAAAAAATCGACTTGCGAGTGCCGCCGCGCAAGCCAGTCTGGAATATTTGGCAAGGGCTGCTATTAATGGCTATCGTGACGATCATTGAGTTTCCGCTTGGTTGGCTGGAGAGTCCCAGGGATTTGGAATCATCTCATGGAATTCTCAGCTTTATAGCGGTTGGTTTAGGGGATGTATTGCTTTACTTCGGTGTTATCTGGCTATTTCTTCACTTGATTCGACGACCGTTTTCTGATCTGGGGTTTGTTAAACCTCTTCGCAGGTTTGTGGTCTTAGGCTTGATCGTTGGAGTCCTCTTATTTGTAGGTATCGGCCTTTTAGGAAACCTATTGACGAAAGTGCTGGGAACACCTGCACCTCAAAGCTTTGCTGCCGCAGTAAAAGGAGCGGATTACAGTTGGGAATTTATACTGCTCACTCTATTGGGGGGAGTAATAGCCCCGATTAAGGAAGAGATGTTTTTCCGTGGTTTAATCTATCCGCCTCTGCGGCAAATCTTTGGGAGGGGTAAGGGAATACTATTAACCGGTCTGTTCTTTGCCGCGCTGCATTTAGAGATCATCCGCTTTTTACCTCTATTTATAGGCGGGGTGGTGCTTACCTGGCTGTACGAACGTTCTTCGAGTATTTGGCCGGCTATAGTGGCCCATGGGACCTGGAATGTATTGATGGCTATTGCTCTTTGGATTCAGCGCTATTAATGATTTCGTTATCTCGGAGGTCTCTTCCAGCTGTCCTATAAAGGGTTTGCCATACATTTCGTTTTTCTTAATAAACCAGAGAAGTTTGGCAATAATAGTGGTGAATGAGATTAGGAGGAATGAAAAATGGTTGCACTGAAAGACAGCGTTACAAAAGAGAACCTTTTAAAGGCTTTTGCAGGAGAATGCCAAGCCTGGCGGCGTTACGAACTTGCCGCAGGCCTGGCAAAAAAGCAAAATCTTGAGGTCCTCTACTGGCTTTTTCATTACACTGGAAATCAGGAGAAGGAACATGCTGAGGTATTCTATAATCATTTGAAAGAGTTCAACGGGCAGGAAATCTCGATGAGTGCCAACTACCCTGTCGATAATTCGAATAACATTCTGGAGCTTTTGAGGCTTGCCGCCCAACGTGAAGCTGCGGAGCATGACATGATTTACAAATCCTTTGGCGACAGGGCGCAGGAGGAGGGATTTGCTAATATCGCCGATTCGTTTTATATGATCGCTGAGATTGAAAAGGTACACAGCCAGCGTTTTTCTCACTATGCGCAGCTCATACAAAACAATAAACTATTTGAAAACGAAACGATCACTGAATATATCTGCCTAAACTGCGGTCACATCCATAAAGCTATCGGAGCGCCGCAAACCTGTCCAGTTTGCAGCCATAATCAGGGATTTTTTGTCCGCCGGGAAGACTCGCCCTTTGGCAAATAAAAGTGCGCGATTCGTTTTAAAAGCTCTTATAGCTGCCAATATATTTTGTTGAAAATCTGAACTGCGGTTTTATTCCCAGCCCTGTCCAAGTTCCTTCCGGTTAAACAATTACGCTCTGCGTACTGCCGGGAAACCTACTGAGTCGGATGACAGCGTTTGCAGCTATGCCCAGGCTACATGAATAACTTATTAGCTTACCGTTTATTAAACCTAAACGCGTAGGTCTGATTTGTTATTCCTGTGCCTGGGTTTTTGGTTATAAAAATAATGTTAGCTTTGACAAGGTAACAGGACGAACCAAGTATACCGATGACTTGTGACAGCCGGGCACTGGTAGTTAAGCTTGTGCATTCCACCATTGCTAATGGTCTTGTTAAATCAATTCCAAGAATATATGTGGTGAGCTAAAAGGATTGCTAATCATTGTTCGATATAATATAGTTATCGTACGGAGTGATTAGGATTATGAACGATATAAACGATAACAATCGTCAAAAACCGAACAATATAATTACGGCCACTGAGCTTAAAAGCAATCTCGGGACGTATTTGGATTATGTCATCCATAATAATGAAGTGGTAATTACCAAAAACGGTAAAAAAGCAGTGAGGCGATCTGGATATTGAAGATTTTAGGATCTACAGGAAGCAGGAGACAGTTCGGTCGTATTGGTTTTCTGATTTGGAAATTGCAGGGGCTATGGTTTTCCCTTAAATCCTCTTTGCCGAACATCCTGAGGTCTGGGTTTAGGATGGGAATGCTGATAAATCTATTGAAGATAAGAGCAGAGGGATGAAAAATAGGTCAGGAGGTATGACATGGCTACGAGTTCGGATTTTATAGAGTATGTTTGTGAACAAATCTCGGGTGCAGGCGCAATCAGATATAAAAAGATGTTTGGTGAATACATGGTCTATGTGGAAGAGAAACCTGTTCTTCTGGTTTGTGATAATACGGTTTATGTAAAAATTCTTGATTGTATCAGGGATAAAATGAAAGAAGCTCAAAAAGGCTTTCCTTATGACGGCGCTAAGGAACATTATATATTAGATATTGATAACAGGAAGTTCAGCAAAGAGATCGTATCCCTGCTGCTGCCCTTCATCCCTGTTCCTCGGCCGAGGAAGAAAAAGCCAAAGGGGAATTGAATGATAAAAAAGTATCATACACCGGGCACCCGTTTGAAGATTGGGTTCAGCGAGGTGATAAATGAGGGGGAGGCGCCTAAAGCGTATGAATATTCTAATTGCGGATGATGAAAGCGACATCCGAAATTTGATAAAAATCAGCCTTGCGGAAAACGGATATACTGCCTTGACGGCACAGAACGGAAAGGAAGCCTGGGACATCCTGAGGACACAGGACGTCCATTTGGCAATCCTTGATGTGATGATGCCGGTGATGGATGGCTTCAATCTCCTCCGAAAAATTCGGGAACACAGCACGATCCCCGTCATCTTTCTGACCGCGAGGGCTGACGACATGGACAAAGTGCTGGGCCTGGGGCTGGGTGCGGACGACTATCTCTCCAAACCCTTTTCTATTGCTGAGCTGATGGCCCGCGTCGGCGCGCAGCTGCGCCGGAATAACGAGTATTTATCTCCGAAGGAAAAAGAAGCCGCAAGCATTACATACGGAAAGTTGTCCATAGACAAAGAAAAATGCTGCGTCTTTAAGAATGGGGAACCAATCGAGCTTGGTGCCAAGGAATACAAGCTGCTTCTGTATTTTATGGAAAACCCGGAAAGGGTTTTCACGAAACGGCAGCTTTATCACGCGGTATGGGATGAGGAGTTTTATGTTGACGACAACACCGTGATGGTTCATATCAGCCGAATCAGGAGCCGGATGGAGGACGACCCACAAAAACCAAGATATCTGAAAACCATTCGCGGAATCGGGTACAAGCTCCATTATTCCGGTGAAAAGACATGAAAAAAAAGCTGTCCAATCAATTTCTCACCAATTATATGGTGGTATTCCTGCTGACGATACTGACGACGGCCTTTGCGTTTATGCTGCTGTCCTTTGCGAGCGGATTGATTTCAGACACGCTGGCGAAAAACAGATTCCCCGCAAGCTCGATAATCAAAGAGGATTATACAAAGATCGATGCATCCCCAGTCGTGCAAAACGGCGGCGGCGTACAGGTTGTGGACAAGGAATATCGCGTCATTTATTCAAACGGGCTTGACACCATCGGTAAAAGTCAGCTAAGCGCCGAGGAATTCACTGGGTTTCTGACTGAAAGTAAAGGGAAGTCCTACCATTATGATATCCTCTATCAGCCGGGGGGCGAATTTTGGCTGATTGTTACCTTCCCCACCTCCATCCGGCTGGATTTTTCCCTGGTATATAATAAAGAAGCCTCCGCCGGTGATTTTGTGCGGGCAGGCGGGGCGATGGTTTCGGTAGCGCTGATTTATCTTTTGATGCTTGCGCTGTTCACCTTTCTTTTTTCGAGAATCACGGCCGCAAGCATTACCGTGCCGTTGCGAAAGCTCTGTGACGGTACACGGCTTTTACGGGAAGGGGATTACTCTGTGCGGGTGGATTTGCGTCTGAAAAATGAGTTTGCCGAGCTTCAGAATACCTTTAACGACATGGCCGCCCGGATTGAGCATGAAATATCCCTCCGCAAAAAATCGGAGGACAACAGGCGGCGGCTGATTCTCGATATTTCCCATGATCTCAAAAATCCTATGTCCAGCATACAGGGCTATGCGGAGATGTGCATGAAGAAACCGGAGTTACCTGAGCAAGAACGTGGTGCGTACCTTCAAACCATTCACCAAAACAGCCGGAGAGCAAACCGGCTGCTCACCGAGCTGTTTGAGCTTTCCCAAATGGACAGCCCGGACTTTTCAATAAAGCCCATAAAAACAGAACTCTGCGAATATCTCCGGCAGGTATGCGGCGGGCTTGTGCCGCAATTGGAGCGCGCAGGGTTCCGATATGAATTCGAAATCCCCGAAGAAAGTGTTTTTGCGCTGTTGGATACTGAACGGTTTGGCCGGATCATTCAAAACCTTTCGGATAATACGGTGCGGTATAATCCGCAGGGAACAACAGTCGCCGTAGGCCTGACGGCGCAAGATCATCAGGCAGTTATTCATTTTCATGACGATGGGAGCGGAATTCCGGCTCATCTTACGGAGGATATATTCAAGCCTTTTGTCCGGGCGGACAATTCCCGCAACTCTAAAACCGGCGGCAGCGGGCTGGGGCTTTCCATTGCGAAAAAAATCGCTCAGGCCCACGGCGGGGATTTGACGCTGGACTCCGATGGAAATAAAGGCAGCACCTTCAGGATCACGGTTCCGACGATTTAAGGTGGATTTAAGGTTCATATCAGCTGTATGACAGGTTCGATTGCTATGATAGCAAAGAGCCTGAAATACAGCTGATTTTTTATTGTGAGGTGATGGATGATGCAACATGAACCGGCTCTTCTGGAGGTGCTTCTGACAAGGCTTGGGTTTTTCTTTTACGGAAGATCTGTCTATAAGGAATTCGCAGACCTACTGCCCATTGGGGGTAGTGAAGAGGTGCTTGATTTCGGGTGCGGAATGGGAAGGGTTGCGTATTACGCCGTAAAAAAGCTGCCCCGCGGATATTTGACTTGCCTGGACATTTCCGGGCGATGGCTGAATGCCTGCCGCGAAACCCTGCGCAAATATGGGAACGTCGCTTTTTTGCAAGCGGAGGCCCCGGCACTGCCCAGAGAAAGCTTCGATGTGGCATACTGCCACTTTGTTTTGCACGATATTGCGCAAGAGGAACTGGAAAGGGTCATTCCCGCGCTGGCAAAATCCCTCAAACCAGGGGGCGCGTTTGTTTTCCGCGAACCGCTGAATGAAATGAAAAAACTGAATCTAATCAAAGGGTTAATCGAGAAAAACAGACTGTCCCTCCAAGACAGCCGGATCACGGATATCCCGTTGATGGGCAACGTCCTTGAAAGCATATATATCAAGGAATAATGGAGGTTTTCAAATGATTCAGACAGTAATATTTTTCAGCTTGACCGTCTTATCGGTCATTGTTCTCGCGGGGATTTTACTCCTGTCGATTCATCGTGTCATTGCCATAATCACAAAAAAGACAAATTACAAACAGCTCATCCGCCTAAAAAGGACAGGGATATTCTTGGTCATGGCAATCGTTTTGAATGCGGGGCTGATTGCCGTTTCCCAGATTACCGCATCCACGCCCCGCATCGCTGATGAAAAGGGCAACGCACCCGAAAACGGCATTGCGGAGCTGACAGAAGTCGAACTGAGGGGTAGGAAGCAGTGGATCAGTCTGAGAGGTTGGGATAAGAACAAGCCCGTCCTGCTTTTTTTGGCAGGCGGCCCCGGCGGGACCCAGATGGCGACCGTGCGGCATGAGCTGGCGGAACTGGAGAAATATTTTGTCGTTGTAAACTGGGATCAGCCCGGCTCCGGGAAATCCTATTATGCCGAAAAAACGGGGAACATCACCGTAGACACCTATATTCAGGACGGTCACGCCCTGACGGAATACCTCAAGGAACGCTTTGCACAGGAAAAGATCTATCTGGTGGGAGAATCTTGGGGCAGCGCCTTGGGTATTTTCCTGGTCGACAGGTATCCTGAGTCCTATCACGCATTGATTGGCACGGCGCAAATGGTGGATTTTGCCGAAACAGAGCGGATGGATTACGCAAAAGCGATGGAAATCGCGAGATCCAAAGGGGATACGGCTCTCGTAGAACGGCTTACGGAAAACGGCATGCCTCCCTATTACGGAAGGGATGTAATCTGGAAAAGCGCGGTGTACCTGAATTACCTCAGCGCTTATATGGCGGGTAATCCCGAAATAGACAATCCCGGCTACAACACTTTTCGGGATATTGGCTCCGCTGAATATGGGCTGCTCGACAAAATCAACTATGCCTGGGGCATTATCAATACCTATAACCATGTGTACCAGCAGCTTTATGACATCGACATGAGGAGGGATTACACTAAGCTGGATGTTCCTGTCTATTTCTTCCTGGGCCGGCATGACGTCAACGCACCCACGGTGTTGGTCGAGGAATATATACAGGTGCTGGACGCGCCCGATAAGGGAATTGTCTGGTTTGAACATTCCGGCCATAGCCCGTGGATCAATGAGGGGGCGAAGTTTGTGAAGGAGGTATCGGCATGTTTTTCGGAAAACAAAACTCAGGAATGAGATGGGGTGCGAATAGGAAGGCGGTAGTTTTTCTGCCCCTGGTGATTGCCATTATGATAGGGCTCACGGCTTGCTTCGCGGCAAAAGGCAGTATTATAATCCTTGAGAACCCAAATGGGACAGGATTCACAATGGAACTCAAGGAATTCAGTGCAAGAAACAAGTGCGAATTGTCCTTAAAGAAGGGTGATGAGCTGCAGATCGAAATTTCTCGTGAAGAGGGAAAAATCGCCCTGACGATCAGCGGCAAAGACGGCAGCGAACCCTATACGGGAAAGGACTTGCAGTCCGGCATATTCACCGTAGCCGTATCTGAAAGGGATGAATATGTGTTCGCAATAACCGGCGACAAGGCGACCGGGAAGGTTGCGGTCAAGAATTTGGGAAGCCGGCAATCAAAGTAAGCGAAAGAAAAAATGGCGCGTAATCGGAATTTTGAATAGGCTGACCATTTGCCGCTATAACAAAAACCGAAAAAGAGGGAGTGAGGTTAATATGAAAGAGAAGAAGATCGAAGTGATGTGGAAGTATGTGATCAATTCCTACCTATTGTTTTGGGTAATGGTTTTAGGGCTTGGCGGTTTGGCATCTATGGTATTTCATGCTTCGCCCATTGCTATGCAATGGATTGTGGTATTGTGCAGCTGGTCACCAACTATAGTGCTCCTTATAATGCTAAAAACACTAAAGCCCCATATGACGATTAAGGGGTTTTATAAGAAGGCTTTTCAAGGCAAGCTGAAAATAGGCTTGATTTTGATTGTACCCGTTATCGTTATAAGTGTTCTCCTGCTGTCGGCATGGATTTTATCCGCAATTGAACAAACATCTATTGCTGCGCAGCTGGGGGTTGTGCCATCTGCACTATTTGGCACGATTTTGTTTTCGGTTTTACAGGGAGCATCCGGCGAAGAGTCCGGCTGGCGTGGATACTTGCGCCCGGAATTGGAAGAAAGATACGGGTTTATTAAAGGGAATCTCATTTTGGGTGTAATCTGGGCATTTTGGCATGCACCGCTTTGGTTTGTCGCATCTGATTATAGCGGTTTGCAGTTATTGCTCTATATCATTGAAAATATAGTGATAATGACATCTTTAACGATTATAATGGGTGTATTTATGAAGAAGTGTGATAATCTGTTCGTAGCGTTCTGGATTCACTTCTGCTTTAATCTTTCACTGAATTTCTACGCGGATAGTGTTTATTTCTTAGCGATATCTTCTGTACTGTATCTGGCGGTTGCCTTGACTTTCTTGGGGATTTATTTGAAATCTCTTAGATTAGAGATATAAAGCGGAACCATGGACGGTTGATAGGGGATGCTGCTGAAATCCACAGAAAAATTATTCCTTTGACTATAATACGGCTGCCAAAGAAGTAAGGAATGAAATTTATCGAGGGTTTTGTTCTAAGCTAATATCAGGAAATGAGCCGATAGATAATCACCGACCTGCTAAAATAGCAAAATAAGGAGCCGAGGATATTGATAAACCCAATCCTAACGACAAAATTATTCATACCAACATCCAGGCCTAATATAGTTTTTCGTCCTTCACTGACTCAGAAAATTACCGAAGGATTAACACAGGGTGGAAAGCTTACTTTGGTACCTCTTGATGGGAAACGCCAATGGTATCGGTATCATCATCTTTTTGTCGATTTTCTGCGCGCAGAGTTGGAGGAGGACGGGAAAAAAACGACATACCGGCAGGAGAAACAAAACAAAAGGAGAAGTAAAGCGGATCACAGAGGCCTTTCTGAAAATAAAGAAGTTGGATATAGCCGCCATTGAAAAGGCCCGGTTAGGGTGAGTATGAAAAAGCAAAGACAGGGTATGAACCCAAGCCGGGGGAGGGATTCATGCCCTATCTTTACAGAGGGGAAGCTGTTGGACAGGAAGGGATGCCTTGGGTTACAATGAACTGGAATAGATTTAGGAAGTAAGTTCATAAGCCCCGAAGGAATCATGACATAAATGGCGGGAGGCAGTAATATGCAGATAAAGAGTAAAAAATATTGGGACTATGTTAGCATTCTTAAAGAAGAATTGGTTCCCGCCATGGGGTGTACCGAACCAATCGCTCTCGCCTATGCTGCCGCAAAGGCGAAAGAAGTATTAGGTGTCTTGCCCTCCGGCAGCAGGGTAGCCGTAAGCGGCAATATAATCAAAAACGTGAAAAGCGTTATTGTCCCCAATACCGGGGGGCTAAAGGGTATTGAGGCAGCTGTGGCGGCAGGAATTATAGCCGGAAACCCATCCAAAACCCTGGAGGTTTTGTCGGACATCAAGGAAGAGGATAAGCCCCGTATCCAGGACTATCGGGAGACCCATGATATTCGCATTATTCCCTATGAAGGAGACCTTGTATTCTATATTTCTGTAACCGTATACGCAGGGAACTCCTATGCTACGGTTGTCATTGAAGACTATCATACCAATATCGTTTACATTGAAAAGGATGGAAATGCTTTATTCCGTTCAGAAGCAGAATTGAATAACGTTAATCTAACCGATCGCGGAGCCTTAAATGTAGAGGAAATCCTGGCATTTGTAGATATGGTTGATTTGACGGATATCGCGGATGTGATCGGGCGTCAAATAGAGTACAACAGCGCCATTGCGGCTGACGGTATGAAAAATAATTGGGGTGCCAATATCGGAAAGGTGCTTGTAAATACCTATGGGGATGATGTGAAAATCCGGGCAAAGGCGATGGCTGCCGCAGGTTCGGATGCCAGAATGGGAGGGTGCGAAAAGCCGGTCATCATCCTTTCCGGAAGCGGAAATCAGAGTTTAACGGCATCACTGCCGGTTATTGAATATGCCAAAGAGCTTAAAGTATCTCAGGATAAGCTTTTTCGGGCAGTGGCCCTGGCAGATTTAATCACCATTCATCAAAAAACCAGTGTTGGAAGACTATCCGCTTTTTGTGGAGCTGTTAGTGCCGGCTGCGCCGCCGGAGCCGGAATTGCTTATCTTTGTAATGGCGATTATGATGCCATTGCCCATACGGTTGTAAACGCTCTGGCCATTGTTTCCGGTATTGTATGTGATGGGGCAAAATCATCTTGTGCTGCAAAAATCGCCTCTGCGGTGGATGCTGGGCTTATTGGCTTCAGCATGTATCAAAGCGGCCAGGAATTTTGCGGTGGGGATGGCATTATAACAAAGGGCGTGGATAATACGATTGCCAATGTCGGACGGATGGCCAGTAAGGGCATGCGTGAAACCGACAGCGAGATAATAAAGATTATGGTAGAGTGCCGGTAATTTTCACGTTGATTTGTGATGGCAAATAAATCTCGAAAAATCAACCAAGTGGCGTGGCGTTAGGAAGGCTAACAAGTGCGAAGACAATATCTTTGCACTTGTTAGCCAAATTTTCTAAGTATAGACTTGTTAGCCAGGTTTTCTAAGCACAGTTATTCGCTTCCCTTCGCGGTATCTGATCCCCTAGTGATTCCCGGCTTTCCGAGTTATCAGGGCCTCCACAAAATGGTGGGTTCCCAGCAGCAAGACCCCCAGGGTCATGCCCCCAAGCCCGAGAAAGTAGAGGGCGGGCACAATGTGTTTGCAGCTCATCAAGACCATGCTGAGCAGGCATAAGGCCATGCCCCATACCTGGGCCCTGGTCATGTACAGTCCGGCATATTTAACCCTGTGATCGTCATCTTTAGCCGGAAACTCCAGCCAAATCCGGTTCCAGACGAGAGCGAAAAGGACGGTGAGGGTTGCTCCCCAGGCCATGTAGAGGGGAAACAGCCAGGCGGGCATGGGCAGCGGCAAAACAGCCGGAATGACGGCGGTGGCTGCCGCCGGAGGATGATCCGCGTCAAAAACCTGCATCAGCACAGCGGCGTAAAGCAGGGTTAGACTGAGTTTAAGGGGAATAACAAAGTCCGTGTCCCCTGCCAGCAATTCTCCTGTCCAAACTCCCGCCAGCCCGCCGATGGAAGAGACAAAATGTCCCACAATCACCGGTTTGGGCCGGGCCACCCGCAAGTAAACGCAACTGGAATTGATAAAGCAGGTTGCCGCCAGGGGCGGAAAGAGCACGGCTATTCCCGCCGCTTTGGAGAGAAGGCTGATGGCGGCAAGCACCAGGCAGCTGCCAAGGGAGCCCCAGACAAGGCGGGACAAGGAAATGACTCCCGGACGGTAAACGTCCCTCTCAAATTCTCTGCGGCAAATGGACCTGACTCTGATCTGCACCGAATTTAGTTTCTTAGGCACTTAGTGTTCTCCCTCCAGACCAAGCTTTGGCTTAACGGCAGCGATTTGGCGGGTAATGAGAGGTCTAAAGGTCCCAGTTCAGTTTTTTTCTGGCGGCCTTAAAGTCGGAGATGATCATCTGAGCGACTTTTTCCGGGTCCGGGTCAACGTTCATGCAGGAGCCCAGCAGTTCTCTTGTGCCCCCGTAAAGGAAATCCCTGACCTTTTTCGAGCCTTGTACCGGAGCATGGACACAGTGGTAGGAATCGAAGCCCAGCATGCGGAAAGCCAGGGCCGCTCCCACGCCTTTCTCGTTGGACCATTCCGGAGTTACTTCGGCAAAGGGCAAATCTTTGAGGGGATGGCCGAGCAGGCCGGCCAGGGCAGCGAAGGTGCCAACGGCATGGGCGTTATCAATGCACTCGCCGAAATGCCAGACCGGGGGCATATCTGAACCGAGAAATTCCTGCAGACTGCTTCCGCATTTATCCTGTCCCTTGACCGAGCAGTAGCCGAGCTTGGCCATGGGAAAGGAGGCACAGCCGTTGGCAAAGATAAGGATGTTATTCTTCAGCAGGATGTCGGCAATATCCACAATGGCCTTTTCAAAGACGATGCGGGTGTTTGTGCAGCCGGCTAAGTTGATGATGCCGAGAATCCGGCCTTCCTTAAGAGCGCCGGCAATGGGCTGGAGGCTGCCGCCATAATACTCGCTGAGGTACTCCGGACCGAATCCCACTTCCGCTTCCACTTCGTAGGGAGGGATATGTCTCTTCACGTCCAGCCGGTTTTTGAAGCTTGTGATGGCGCGGGTTACAATTCTGTCGGCTAATTCCGGCAGGCGGTCCAGGTCGGAGAGATCCCGCTTGTAGCCGATATGTTCCGCTCCCGGCAGGCGGTTGGATTCGTTGGTGGTGACCACCACTGTTTTAAAGCAGTTGGCCACATCCATGATCCCGGGGAAAACTTCCTGGATGTCGGCCAGCCAAAGATCCAGGGCGCCTGTGGCCACGACCAGCTCGGCGCCGTTGGCGTTGGAGAGGGGAATGACCCCACCCAGGCGGTACATGGTTGACAGGCCGGAACAGCAAATTCCGTAAAACTGGATGCCCTGAGCTCCGGCCTCCCGGGCCATAGTGACGAATTTGTCCGTTCGGGCCGTTTTGATCACTTCTGTGGCAAGCATGGGGGCGTGACCGTGAATGGCGATATTAACAAAGTCTTTTTTCAGGGCCCCGACGTTGGCCTTGACGGTACTCCGCTTGGGAATGCCGAAGAGACAGTCGCTGGCGATGGAACCGCCCACCACGCTGTTCATGGAAAAGGTAATGCCTAAGCGCAGGAACTGATCCATCATTTTGCGCCAGTCCCCTTGAGTTGCCACGGTGGTAGCGTGCAGGGTTTCAAAAACTTCGTGATAGGAGCTGATGGGAGTGATGCCAAGCTCCTCCCAGACCTGCTGACGTTCGGGCGAGGCCACGGCAGTGAGGGTTCTATGCCGGCCGGGCACCGTACGGCTCATATCTGCCAGCAAAATATCCGCAATTTCGCCGGCCAGGGCTGCGACGGTCTTGCCCGAGGTTTCCAGTCCGTACATGTTGGCCACGGCGAGCACTTTGTCCTGACCCAGGATAGGGAGCTCGATCTCTCCCGAGGCGGCCTTTTTCAGGGTTAACATGACTTCACGGGCGCGCGCTCCATGGGCTGCCACTCCTCCGGCTGCCGCCCGGGCCAGGTTGCGGGCTACAATGAGATCGGCATTGGCTCCGCAGGTCCCCCGGGGAGACTTCTCGGTTATCTTACATGGACCCAGGGAGCAGATGCGGCAGCAGACGCCGGCCAGGCCAAAGGCACAGTGAGGTTTCTGCTTGTCGAAACGGTCGAAACAGTTTTCGCTGCCGATACTGTCCATGTAGGCCACCATTTCCCTTACTGCGGGATCGGGAGCCTGGGCCATGACGTCGGCTTTGCTGGCGAAGGACTTGCGATACTCTGTGACGGCGCTCATGTAGTCGGTAAAATCGTTATCGTGGTGATGGTGGTCATGATTGTGGTGATGGTCAGGGTCAAGGTGGTCATGGTGGTGATGGTGTTGATCAGCTTCATGGGTATGGGAATGTTTCTTCTCTTCCATGTCGTTACTCCTCTCTAATTTAAAGGTGCGGTTTAGAAACTGGGGGGATCTGAATGGCAGGCTGGCAGCATTTTCACAGCATCAAGATATCCCCTTTGTCTTTAGAACAAGTACTTTTGCAAGTGCTGTGCCAGAGTCATGGGCTGGGGAAATACCAGCAATGAGAGGGGATAGGGGATTTCTGGAACAGCAAAAACACGAGGACAGCGACAAAATTCCGTTGTTAGCAACGGAATTTCGTTGTTGTCCTCGTGTTTTAGTGGCAGGCAGAGCAGGGGTCAAATTCTTCCGCTGGTAAGAGAGCCTGCCGGGGGATGTTGGAGCCGGATTTGCTTCAGGGTGGGGCGTGTGAAGCTAATTGCAGTTGTGCCAATGCTCAAAGGTGATTCCCATCTTTTTCAGGCGTGAAAGGAGAGTGGTCGGCTTGAGCCCCAGTTTTTCGCTGGCGCTTCTCTGTCCGTAGACCTTGCCGTTGCAGACCCTGAGGGCCTCGATCATATTTTCCTTTTCCAATTGACGTATTTCGGCGTCAGTTAAGATAATGCCCTTGCCCGCAGGAGCTTTGCTGTGGTTGTCGGAGACGGGTGCGGCGGTGCCGGTTTCCGAATGGGTTATGGCGTAAATCCCCGAGTCCAGCTTCCCCAAATGAGACGTAATCACTGCCCGCTCAATGACGTTTTGCAGTTCCCGGATATTGCCGGGCCAGTCGTATTGGGTCAGGGCGTCCATATCCCAGGGGGTGAGGCCGGGTTTCGGGCGGTTCAGTCTTCGCGAGATAAGAGCCAAAAAGTGGCTGACCAAAAGGGGAATGTCCTCTTTGCGGTCACGAAGAGGAGGGAGAAGGAAGGGAAAGACATTAAGGCGGTAGTAAAGATCTTCACGAAAGCGCCCTGCCGCCACTTCCCGCCCCAGGTCCCGGTTGGTGGCGGAAATGATGCGCACGTCAACTTTGCGGACTTTTTCCTCGCCTACCCGCTGGTATTCACCTTCCTGCAGGACGCGCAGAAGCTTGCCCTGCAGTTCCAGGGGGATCTCGCTGACCTCGTCCAGGAAGAGGGTTCCGCGGTCGGCGATCTGAAAAAACCCCTCCCGGTCTTTGTGGGCTCCGGTGAAAGCACCCCGGGTATGTCCGAAGAACTCACTTTCGAAAAGATTCTTAGGGATAGCGGCACAATTAACTTTGATCATCGGATGCCCGGCCCGCTTGCTTCCGGCGTGGATTTCCCTGGCGATGAGCTCTTTGCCTGTGCCCGATTCCCCGCTGATCAGCACACTGGTGTCGATGGGCGCAACCAGAAGGATCTGGCGTAAGATTTCCCGGAGGGCCTTGCTTTGACCGATGATGCCGCTGAAAGACTGAGCGGTGTTGACTTCCGCCCGCAGGTAAGCGTTTTCATTCTCAATTTGTCTTTGCAGGCGTTTGATCTCCGCAAAGGCCCGGGCATTGGCCAGGGCATAAGCCAAATGATCGGCGATCATGCGCATAAGTCCCAGGGCTTCCTGGTCTAAAGGGATGCGCGTAAACATGGCCAGAACGCCCAGGACTTCATCTTTGCAAATTAAGGGCTGGCCGACGAAGCTGGTGATGCGTTCTTTTTTCACCCAGGTCTTATCGGCTATCCAGTCGGAGCTGCCGCTGATGGCCGAGATGTTGCCGGGCTGGCCTGATGAAGCAATGCGGCCAACCTTGCGCACTCCCATGGGGAAGCGTCTGAAGGCACCGTGCTCGATGGTGTTCCAGGCCGTGGTATTGTCCAGAGAGCGCCCGCGGCTGGCCGTCAGGTGGAGGCAGCGGCTTTGGTCCCGGCAGGCTGCGTATTCAGTGCAGGTGCTGCAAATATCCCCCGGGGCGATCATCCAGACTCTGGCCAGGGCTACATTAGGGGTGGAAGCCAGAGAGGAAGTGACCAATCGCAGCAATTCATCCACCGAACGCTGTTGGGCCATCTCCAGAAGCAAGTGCTGAAAACTTGTGAAATCTAAATTAAAGTTGTTTTGCGTCATAGGGCACCTCCAAAGCTGAAGGTTTCACTGATTTTCGGGAGGAGAGTTTATAAGCTGAGTAAGCATTAGGTACAGTGCAGGGAAAAGAGGAATAAATTTGATTGGCTGAAAACTAAGGGGGGAGCTGAAGCTTGGGGTGGATAAACTGCAAAAAAGCTGAGCTGCTCTTCAGGATGTAATGTGACTATATAATATATTCTGTTAAAGTTAATATTTTCCTGCCTACTCATTGAGAAGTGCCTTTGAATTGTCAGGTGATTGTCTGGGCAAGTGTATTTTTGGATTAGGGCCGAGTACCCTGGGTCAGCCTTCTATCCCATCCTGATTATGCTATTTGCCAGAGAGCGCTGATGAAAAGAAATTTGCCAATAAATCAAAAGGTGGAGAAATTCACTGCTCTTCGGAGGACCATCGCTTGTTTTCGGCTCAAATTCGGAATCGATTCCGAATTTGAATTACTATGGCCAGAGGCGGGCGGTTTGGCCTCATGCTTTTCAAAGAGGCGGGCAGATTTTATCCAAGTGCAGCCCTTGGGCCGAAAAAATCAACCGCCATCGGCAGGCGGGGCATTTCCCGTCTGGCGGGCTTTAATACAGGGGCGGGATCATAGAGAGCCGTTGTTGTTGAATCCGTGATTGTAATATCTCGTTTGCCGATCAACTTACCGCTGGTGGTGAGAAACATATTTTTGATAATCAGTTCCATAGCGGCCTCAGTTTCCGCGGCGGTCAGATCTTCCCGTGGTGCCGGCAGCGTAAGAGTAAATCTCCCTTATGCTGGTTCTTGACCGGCCAAGCATTGGTCTATCTTGTTATCTTATGCACCTTGTCCGGCAAGGGTTACCCTTGTCTAGGGGGACTGGTTACAAATAATGGCAGGAACGCAAAGTGCCTATGCGCTGTGCGGTCTTGCCATTATTTTTGTCACAAGTGAGGGCTTGAACACATAGGCTAGGGTAAGGTTGTTCAAATCTGCTTTGTCTGCCGGCCACCGGGACAATTCAAATTCGGAATCGATTCCGAATTTGAACTACACCCAGGTAATTATCCTCCTGGGAGTTCCCGGGGAACGTAAGTTATTTAAAATAGCCTCTGAGCGCGACGAGTTGAGAAAACAGAAGTCAAGCATCAAGACGTTGCAGGGGAAACTGGAGGCTGACAAGGAGGGCGAGGCTGTGAGTCGGCGGGTGTATGCCAATAATAGATAGGACATTAGGGGTGGTTATATGAGTATTCCGTTAAAAGAAAAGGTCGTAAAAGAATTAGAAGATTATCTGAAAACTGACCTTTACCAAGTTCCAAGGAGTCTGATATTTTTTAACGGCATTTTAAACGATGGAAGTACTGTGATTATTTGTACGCCACAGTCTAAATTATATCCGAGGAGATGCGGACGTACTGACCTAACCACTGTTCAAGTGTCTATGTTGGACAAGGCTGACCATTCGATACTTGCTTTTCGGGTAGAAGGTAATCAAGTTTATTACTTGGACTTCCGTAACCTGAAGCCCTATCTTACGGAGGAAGCAGCTTTTTACAACAACGAACGAAGAAGGACCTTTTGGAAACTTTATATTTGGTCTGACCGCATTCAAATATTACGGAACAAGAACAGCCTGTCAATATCCCCCAATCGCTTAACAGAGTTGGGAGATTATTATCAGGCCCCCTGATCCTTCTTATAATAGCTTTCCATCTGATTTTATGGATAAGTATAAATGGGAATATGATTTGGAGCGTGGATTGAAATCGCATGATGTATAGGGCACCCTTGACAATAGGTAACCGGTTACGCATAATATTAAGTAACCGGTTACTCATTTTTTAAAAAGGCCACAAAGGCAGTTTTTTCTCCGGAAGTGCAGGAAAATCAGAGAGAGGCTGGGCAGTCCGCAAACCTATACAGCTTTTATGGGAGGACTATTGATGAAGGATATTGAAGAAAAGGCCTATGTTTTCGGCACTATATTCACACTCGCCAACAAGCTGCAAATTCTTGGCGATAAAATGGACCCCCGGCTGACAGTCAAGCAATGGCTTCTTCTGGCCGGCGTCCTAAGATGTGAAAGCACCGCACCCACGCTTTCCGAAGTCGCCGCGCGCATCGGGAGCTCGCGGCAGAATGTGAAGAAAATGGCAGCCCTTCTTGAAAAACAAGGCTTTGTTCTGCTGGAGAGGGATGGGGAGGATGCCAGAATGCTGCGCATCAGCTTGACTGAGGCGAGCAGAAGGCATTTGCAGCAGCGCGAGGAAATGGAACTTCGTTTTCTTGAGGAAGTGTTTCAGGGCTTTGATTCCCGGGAACTGTTGCATTTATCGGCTATGATCGGAAAGCTTGAAAAGAACGTAGGTGAGATGGGGCGTAAAGATGCGAGGAAGGAAGTATAGGACGATGTGGATTGGGATTTTAACGGTATTTTCTCTGCTTGTGGGAGTTGCGGTGTTCTGGCGCTTGCCTTTTTCTCCGGTTAAAGCGGATTTTGAGCGCCGCGTTGCTGAAAAAATCAAATCAGAGGCAGGTGCTTCCGGCGTGTTCACTGAGGCGGACATTGAGGGACTGCCAACACCTGTCCAGCGCTATTTTCGCTGCTGCGGGTATCTGGGAACGCCTAAAATGACCTATATGAAGGCTTCTCTTGACAATGTGGATTTTGTGATGTCCGAGAGCAAACAGATAAAAATTGACTATAAACAGTTCAATCTTGCCCAGCGGCCGGAACGGTTGGCGCTGATTTCCTCTTCTCTGTCAGGAATCCCTTTTGAGGGGCTTGATTCTTACGAACAGGGCAAGGGAGGTATGAAGGGGAGGCTGGGGAAAGTTATCCCCTTATTTGACCAGCGGGGGGAAAGCATGGACCGCGCCTGTCTGGTGACCTGGCTTGCCGAGTGTCTGATGGTTCCCAATGCGGCGCTGCAGGAGTGTATAAAATGGGAGCCGATGGATGATACCTGCGCAAAAGCGGTGGTTACCTGGAAAGGCCTGTCGGCAAGCGGGGTTTTTACCTTCGCGGCAACAGGAGAATTGATTGCCTTCCGCACAAAGGACAGAGCGGCGATTGATATGAAGGGCCGGGAAACTCAAGCCGATTGGTCCGCTTTTTTCCGGGAGTATCATCCGGTGAACGGGATTTTGCAGCCGGGGGTCATTCAGTCCGTCTGGCACTACCAGCAAGGAGACTGCGTTTACTTTAATCAAAATGAAGCGCCGGTTGCCATCCGCTACCAATAGTCGAGGGGGAATGCAGATGCCAAAAAATAAAAAGTACCCTATAGCGGCTTACTGGAATTTGGGGACAGCTATCGGACTCTGCGCAGCAGTGGGGATTTTCCTGGGGGCTTTGCTGAACAATCTGGTTCTATGGTTAGGAATTGGTGCAGGTATCGGCGTGATACTGGGAGCAGTGACGCAAAAACTGCGGCAGTAGCATAGGAGACAGAGGCGGTTATTCTGCCATGACCTCTCAACGCCCACAGCTGAGAGGTTTTTTCAGTGTGTTGCAGAAGGCTTTATCACTGGAATGGGGGAGCAATTCAGTATGGAAAATGCACTTAGGTTCCCATTGACGTTTTGAGAATAATCTGATAAATTACAATTAACCGGTCGGTCAGCCGACTGATGAGGAGGCTTTCAATTTAATGGGTTTGAAAGAAAATACAGAACAACTAGTAGACATGCGCCAGCATATTCTCACCGTAGCAAGTGGATTAATGATTGAAAAAGGTGTCAAACAAACCAGCCTTAAAGACATTGCCCAGGAAGCTGGGATCAGCAAAGGGACATTGTATTACTATTACTCAGCCAAAGAAGACATTATCTATGACATCGCAAACCATAACTTAAAACAAATTACGGACGGTCTGCTGGCCTGGATTGACGATGCCAATACAAAGGCGGCTCCTGAACAAATCTTGAAAACAGTATTTGAACAAATATTGGCGGCTGAAACGAGGGGAAAACTTCACCTTTATCTTTTTAGCGACGCAGGAACAACCAATACTGCTCTGAAAGAAAAATTTAAAGAACAGTATAAAGAGTGGAGAAAAACTTTGAGATATGGTTTAGATAAGGTTTTACCATCTCAGAACAATAAGAACGAAGTGCTTTCCTACTTAATCCTGGCTGCCCTTGACGGGCTGATTATTCAAAAGCTGTTTGGAACTGAGGCTATTCCCGTTGAAGAGATTGTCAAGCTGCTGGTAAGTGCTGAATAGTTTTTAACAGCCTATATCTAAGGCTGGAAATTGTTTTCGTAGTAGGTCAGCCGACCGACTGATAAGATACGGAAATTGTAAAAGAAAGTGAGACGATCAAAATGAAAAGGTTGTATTGCAGATTGTATCAGAGGTCTTTACAATTAGCATCTTATTTCCTTCCCTGGCGTAAACCCATATTGTTGGAAGGGGAAAACAGTTTAAGCAAGCTGCCTGAGTTAATACAGAGCAAAAGCATTAATAAGGTTCTGGTTGTCACAGATCAGGGAATTTTTTCATTAGGACTGATGAACGGTTTTCTTAAGGACCTCACCCGGGTAGGGGTTAGGTATATTGTCTATGATAAGACAGTCCCCAATCCTACGATTGATAATATTGAAGAAGCCCTCAAATTGTATCAGGAAAATCAGTGCGATGGTATTGTGGCCTTTGGCGGTGGTTCTCCTATGGACTGTGCCAAAGGTGTCGGAGCCAGAGTTGCCAATCCCCGTAAGAGTATCTCGCAAATGAAGGGAGTACTCAAAGTAAGGAAGAAACTCCCCCCGCTGTTTGCTATTCCCACCACAGCCGGGACGGGAAGTGAAGCCACTATTGTCGCTGTCGTTTCAGATCCCCGAACCCGTGAAAAATATCCGGTTAATGATACGGCACTTATACCCCGCTATGCCGTCCTCGACCCGCTGCTTACTGTCGGTTTGCCGAAGAACATCACTTCGACAACAGGCTTGGATGCCCTTACCCATGCCGTGGAAGCCTATATCGGCCGAAGCAATACAAAGGAAACCAAGGAATTTAGCAGGAAAGCAGTGCGCTTAATTTTTGCTAATCTCTATGTGGCCTATTCTCAGGGCGGGAACGTAAAAGCCCGGGAGAATATGCTGAAGGCATCCTATTATGCCGGAGTGGCTTTTACCCGCGCCTATGTGGGATATATTCATGCTCTGGCCCATGCTTTGGGTGGGTTTTACGGAGTCCCCCATGGATTGGCCAATGCCGTCATACTTCCTTATGTCCTGGAATACTATGGGGAAGCGGTCCATGGACGGCTGGCCGAATTAGCCGATGTCCTGGCAATTGGTTCACTTGGGGATACCCATGAGAAAAAAGCAATTATGTTCATAGCAGCCATCAAGGAGCTGAGCCAAAAAATGAATATTCCACAAACCATTGACAAAATTGTTGACCGGGATATTCCTTTGCTGGTAGAGCATGCCTGGAAAGAGGCTACTCCTCTTTATCCCGTACCCAAGCTTTTGTCTAAGAATGACCTGAGCAGCATCCTGCAGCGGATCAGCGCAGCCAACAAGGAGGAGATTTAAAAATGTTGGATATTAAAGAAACGCTGGAAAAACAAAGAGCTTTTTTCGAGACCGGAAAAACCAAGGATCTTCAGTTTCGGGTTGCTATGCTGAATAAACTGCGGGAAGCCATAAAAAGCCATGAAGAGGAAATTATGGCTGCTTTGAAAAATGATCTGAATAAAGCGCCCTTTGAAGCCTATGCCACAGAAGTCGGCATGGTGCTGGAAGAAATCAACTATACCCTTAAGCATATCTCAAGCTGGGTTAAGCCCAAGCGTGTGAGGACTCCCTTGGTGCACTTTCCCTCTTCCAGCTATCTCTATACAGAGCCCTATGGATCGGTTTTAATCATATCACCCTGGAATTATCCCTTTCAACTGACCCTGGCCCCCCTGGTCGGCGCAATAGCGGCGGGAAACTGCACGGTTCTTAAGCCATCGGAGTATTCGGCCAACACCTCGGAAATTATTGAAAGGATAAGCAAAGAAATCTTCGCCGAGTCTTTTGTGGCAGTTGTGCGCGGCGGCAGAGAAGCCAACCAGTCCCTGCTCAAAGAAAAATTTGATTATATTTTCTTTACCGGCAGTACTGCCGTAGGGAAAACAGTGATGGAATCCGCTGCCAGGCACCTGACTCCGGTGACGCTGGAGTTAGGTGGGAAAAGTCCCTGTATTGTTGATAACACTGCCGATCTTGAATTGGCGGCCAAACGAATTGTATGGGGAAAATTTCTGAATGCCGGACAGACTTGTGTTGCCCCGGATTACCTGCTTGTTCATGGGAGTATAAAAGAAAAGCTCATCAGGGAGATGAAAAAATACATTGCTAAGTTTTATGGAAACAATCCTCTAACCAATGAGGATTATCCCAAGATTATTAATCAGAAACACTTCGAGCGGCTTTTAGGATTGCTTAAAAGCGGACGGGTTGTCGAGGGCGGACAATTTGAAGAGAAAACAAGGCAGATTGCGCCGACAATTCTGGATAATGTAACCTGGGAAAGCGCGGTGATGCAGGAAGAAATCTTTGGACCGCTGCTCCCTGTTTTAGAATTTGAAAGTCTCGATGCCGCGCTTTCTCAGGTCAATCAGCATCCCAAACCTCTGGCCTTCTACTTGTTTACCCGAAGTAAGGAAAATGAGACTCAGGCAATTCGCAGGTCCTCCTTTGGCGGTGGTTGCATAAACGATACCATCATCCACCTGGCCAACCCTAATCTGCGCTTCGGAGGTGTGGGAGAGAGCGGCATGGGGCAATATCACGGTAAAGGAAGTTATGACACCTTTTCACACTTGAAAAGCATTATGAAAAAATCCAATAGGCTGGATGTTCCTCTCCGCTATCCGCCTTTTAAAAATCATTTGTCTCTGCTCAAGAAATTTATGAAGTAATAATTGTCAAAGCCCGTCTGCGTATGGTAGACCTTGCCCAGTGTCCATGTTAATACATCAAAGAAGCAGCAGGTGAAGAATTTTGGTAAGAACCTAAGTTGGTCCTGATTTTCACGATTGAAAATCAGGACCAACTTTTTTAGATAGCACTATTTGTTCCATGCTTACCTGTCCAGCGTAATTTTTTCGTAACTTTATTTAAATTTTTTGTAAAGCACCGGATCATAAAACTTGTTATGATTAACAAAAGCAATTTTTACCATCAATAAGGACTAAAAGTAAAGAGGGATTTGCCATGCCTTACAAAATCAACCATAGATTCAGAAAACTTTGCGGAGGGATGATTCTTGTTGTTTTCTTGCTGAGCGGATTGGCAGTGCTGACCGGCTGTGCTCCGGCAGAATCCGGTACGACAGGAGGCCAGGATCTCAATGTTTCCGCCAGTACAGGATGGGCCATTATTGAGGGGAACCTGTGGAAAACAACGGACGGCGGTCATATCTGGAAGCAAACGGCGGACCGCTTCGCCGGCGGAACGGCCGCTGGGGCCGGGATGAATCTCAACGGAGCCGCTTTTAAAAACCGGGGGGATCTGGCTTTTATCTGGCGAGGGATACTCTACGTACTTTACGGCGGCAGCGGTGAAGTGAAACAACTGTCTGATTCCGGTCAAGCCTTTTATCCAACCTGGTCTGCCGATGGCCAATGGATTGCCTTTTTGACGTCAATGGCGAAAAACATGCTTTTCGCCATGCCGCAAGGCGATGGGGAGCGGGGAGCGGCATCCGCCGGCAGTGCGAATATGGACGAGGGCAAGCTTTGGCTGGTCAGCCGGGATGGCCGGGAAAGCCGCGTGATCCAGGGTTTGCCGGAACTGCCCATTGTGCCGGCGAGGATTTCCTGGTCGCCGGCCGGAAGCATCTTAGCGGTACAAGGTCAGGGTGAAATCTGGCTGGTTCCCGCCAAGGGAGAACCGTATCAGGTCCCTGGAACGGAAAAATTTTCCGGTCTCAGCGGCTGGTCCCCGGACGGGAAATCTCTGGCTTGCTACAGCGAACCGACACTGTCTCAAAAGGACAAGATTTCCGGAGAGCGCCGGATGATCTTTTATTCCTATAATCTCGATACCGGCCGCTTGACAACGACCGGGCAGTTGGAAATGCCCGCCGGGACCGGGACTCTCTTCGCCGCCTGGCGGCCTGATGTCCAAGGGATGCTGTACTGGCCCGACCCTGCCTACTCGGCTTCGCTGGCGGCGGACGGCTTGGAATTACATAGCCTGAGATGGGGAGAATCCCAGCCGCAAGTTCTGCCTTGCGGGCTGGGATACCGGCCCTGGCTTTCTTTTTTCCCGGATGGCCGGCTATTGATGGTTGCCGGCGGCGGACGCTCTAATTGGTCGGAGAAAAACCTGGCTGTGTGTGAGCTGGAAACAGGAAATACCAAAATCCTGCCCAATCCTGCAGGCAGCGTGGCCGTGGACCCGGCTCTGTCCCCGGACGGAAAGCAGATCGCCTTTGTTGCCGCCCAAAACCTCGGCCGGGAGATGGGAGGATTCAGTGAACCCGGTCAACTGGAGGACTGGGTTGCTACCCGGACGCTGTGGCTGGAGAACAGTGACGGTTCCGGTGCCCATCCGCTTAAAGCGGCTGGCGGCGGTATTTATCAGCCGTCCTGGAGCAACGATGGAACGGCCATTCTATACGTCCGGGACAATTCCTTATGGCTGGTTGAAGTCGATAGTGAAAAACCGCAAAAGATTATTGGCCCTTTCCCGGATTGGAGTAAAGACCTGTTCGGTTATTACGGTTATGTTTGGCACGATAATTTTGCCTGGTTCTCAAAATGAACCTATGGGCCTTGAATGGAGGTAAGTTACCATTGAAGCCGACAAGAGGATAACGAAAAGCAAGCATAGTGTTATTGTTTGGATATATTGTCTTAGATTCGGCCCGGCGGAAATAGAGACTCGGAGTCGAATAGCCAAGGGGAGGATGAATATGAACGCAATTGTCCGGTCTATAACGCGGCCGGGAAAAAAGGCTGCTGGAGGAAGGATGCTCTTTCTCTGTTTACTTATGACTTTTTTGCCTTTAACGGTCGGTTGTTCGGCCCAGCCCCTTCAGATTCAGCCAAAGGAGAAAGCCGACAGGTTTGCCCTGGCTGAACAGGAAGGGCAGTTTAGCGCGGTCAAACGGTCGGTGGACTGCAAGGGGGCGCAAGTGACCATCGAAAAAATATTGCTGGATAAAACCCACACCTTTCTGGTTGCCGCCGTCGCCGGAGAAGCTCAAGGATTTATGGATTCTCTCACCGTGGATCTCTTTGGGGATCAGGACCAGGACCTGGGGCGCTGCGATTTTACCCAAAAACTGCCGGACGGTAAGGCGCTGCTGACCTTTGACGCCCTGGCCAAAGCTCCCGCCGCTTTACGCCTGGAATTTTTCGGCGGTCCGGTGGGTTATGGCGGGAATATCAACCTAATCTTAAATGATATCCCGTTTCACCTGGCCGACGCCAAGTACTTCAGTGAATACCTTGACCTTGCGGCCTTGGAGGAGAAAGGGTATCGTCTGGAAATCAAGTCCTTGGAGAATGGGCTCAGTGAAACCGGACTGCACTATCGGCTGACGGCTGCGGGTGACTACGATGGAGTCGAACACGGCTGGTTATCCGGTTCTTATCAGCAAAGCTATCCGCAGATTTTATTCCTGTCTGCAGGCGGTCAAAATTTGGAGCCGCATTTGCCTTATCCTTTTGCTTCCGCTCTCTCTTACACAAGGTCCCTGAACGGAAAGGCCTGTGTCGGCCATGCTTACTTCGACAGAGCAACGGCCGGTACGCTCCAGCTCAAACTGACTGATCTTTACAGCGATTATAACGTCGACGCAATCATCCTTTTAGACGGGATCACGGATCAACTGGAGATCAACCGGAAAGTGCCGGTCCATAACCACACTATCGAGCTGAAGTCTCTAAAACGCGGCAAAGACAAAGGGTGCTGGATCCTAAGTTACCGCATCCTGGACCGGGCAGGCAACCTGGTGGACGGCGCCATTGACGCCGGGTTCTATCAGAAGCGCGATAATTACAGGAGGCCCAATCCCGTATGGGGAGACAGTTTGCCGGGGCCGGCCGGCCAGGATCAGGAGCTGGTCTTAAACACCGGCACACCCTCACCGGGCGAAGCCGATTTCCCCGAGGGCACGGATTTAAAAATAACCAGGCTGGGGATCAGGCAGGAGGATGCGGTCCTAAACATTGATCCGGACAACTTGCCCCAATCGGCTGCCGACAGTGCCGAAGCGCAAATCATGGCCGTTGTCCGGGACTATTACACAACCTATGGCCAGGCCTTAAAGAGCAACAGTCTTAGCAGTATGACGGAAAAATACGGCGAGCTCCAGCCGACCGGCCGGAACGGGGACGGGATTAATGACTGGCGGCGCGGGTTCCAGGTCTGGAGCCCCCTAGGCGTCAAAGAGTATGCCGTGGTTTTTGATGATCCCATTGTGCTGGTTAACGGGGGCACAGCTACGGCCGACATCAGGGTTCAGGAGAAGATCCTCCGCGCTGACGGCGATTCCGCCGCGGTTTATGCTGTAGTATTTTCTTTGCTCCAAGAGGATGGAAGCTGGAAAATCACCAAGGTTGACGAAGTGACGGATGCGGAAACGGGGATGTAAACACGTTGTGCGCCATAGCCTGCGGCTGTTACGGGGAGCAGGCTTTATCAGCGGAATAAGCCTGTATCTTCCTACAGAAGGTATGGAGAAGGGTATAAAAAAGGGCATGGAGGAAGGCATGGAAAAGGGCAAACTGGAAGTGGCAGAGAATTTGCTGGGGCTGGGTATGGATGTAGACATGATCAAGGCTACAGGATTGGCTGAGGAGGAAATCAGGAAATTAATGAATTAAGACGGAAGGCCTGTGGTCTTGGGCTGCATTAAGCAGTCCAAGACCATTTTTATTGTCAGGATGAGGATATTGGAAGAGGACTTTGAGATAGCCACTCCCTACTTGGGAGTGTGGATTGATATTTATTCAATAAATTTGCTTCTTGCCAATGTCGTGGTCGGAGAAACCTCACAGAGTAAGTCTGAAAGGCTGCTTTTGTCTTGGTCACAAAATATGGATATTTTGAATTCAAATATTAAAATTAGTATTAATGGGAGGTCAGTTTATAACTTTGGTCGTAATGAATAATCCAGAGCGAATTGAGCCGTAATATTCACGTAAGTCCTTAAAGAGCAACAGCCTTAGCAGTATGACGGAAAAATACGGCAATCTCCAGCCGACCGGCCGGAACGGGAACGGGCTTTTGACATTGTTCAGATCAGATTATTGAACAATCATCCTCAGGCAGAAATCCGCAGGAATTTAGGCGAAATATTCGATATTTATGTCAGAAAGTCCAAATTGTTTCGTATTAGCTGGTGATAAGCTTCTCAAGGAATGGATGAAGGTGGCGGAAAGATGGAGATCAATGATACCAATTTTGTAGCCCAATTGCAAAAGAAGAACAGAAGAGCATTGGAATTTGTCATGGAGACCTACGGGAATCTGGTTTACAGTATTGTACGCAAGGTGCTTCAGGCCGGCTTCGGCGACTCTGATGTTGAAGAATGTCTGAACGATGTTTTCCTGTCTGTGTGGAACAACATGGCAAGTTTTGACGAGAGTAAAGGCAACTTCAAAAGCTGGATTGCTGCCGTCTCCAAATATAAAGCCATTGATTATCGGCGGAAGCTAAGTAAGCGGGACTCTGTAGAATGGGCTACGGACAGGGAATTATCGGCGGAGCTTACGCCGGAAAATATTCTGGTATCCAAAGAAACCAGGAAAGAGCTTTTGGCGGCTATCCGGGATATGAATGACCAGGACAGGGAGATTTTTATCCGGCGTTACTTTCTTGCCGAAGACATCGAAAACATCGCCAGAACATTTTCTGTGGACAGAAATGTCGTGGATCAAAGGCTTTCCAGAGGCCGGAAGTTTTTAAAGGAAAAACTGGTCGCGAAGGGGGAGAGGCTCTGATGGAACACTTGAAATTTTATCTGGAAGAAAAGGATATCTACCGGCTGTTGAATGAAGTCAGGTTTGATCAGAGCGAAGGGGAGCCGGTGACCGATGAAATGCCGAAAAGCCTTAAGGACAAGGTCAGGAAAAATGTTCAGAAAGAAATCAGGAATAAAAACTATCTGCAGAAGGCAAAAAGAAGTTTAATCGCTGCCGCCGTATTGCTGGTGATATTGATAAGCGCCGGGACGGTGTCACCGGCTGTAGCCAGGAATATTCCGGTCATCAATTCAATTTTTAAGATCTTTAATGATAAATTCGGAACCTACCAAGAGTATATTCCCTATTCTCAACTGGTGGATAAGAGTGTCACCGATCAGGGCATAACCTTGACCATTAATGAAGCTTTGGCTGACGATTCTACCCTGGTTTTAGGGTATACCGTCAAAAGCAGCGGCCAAATTGAGGATTTACAGCTGGCCGGGGCCATGATAATGGGAGATTTAAGGATTAACGGCAGTTCGCCCCAAGGAGGCGGCTTTTCCGGAGAATATCTTGACGAAACAACCTACGTCGGCGTTGCTAGTATAACTTATCATTCTCCGTCGGCTGCGGATATATTGAAAATTGATTTAAATGTAGATGAGTTTATGGGCGTCAAAGGTCATTGGGATTTTTCCTTCACGGTGGCCAAAACGGAACTGGTCCGGAAGACCAGGGTATTTAAGACCAATCAACAAGTGGATTTACCGGAAGGCCTGGTGACGGTAGATCAGGTGGTGTTGACACCGATCGACAGTACGATTCACTTCAGCGGCAACTACAAAGACCAAGACGCCGTAACCAAAGCCATGGATAGGGTAGTTTACTGGTGGTTTGTTTTTGATGACCAGGGAATAGAGCTCTCCTCGGGAGGCGGCACTTTCGGCGGTAATAACGCTCCTTACGGCAAGGATTTCCAGGGAACAGCTAAATTTCAGGCCGTAAAAAACCTTCCCCGTTCCCTTACCATCGTTCCCTGCAGGTTTCCGGTTGTCAGCGGCGACAGTGCCAACTCAGAGAATCCCGCCGAAAGTCTTAAAGCAATTGACGGCAATTATCCGTTGGAGCTTTCTCAGGGGAAGATGGGGAAATTAATCATTAAAAATATCACTACCGCGAAGGGGGAAACTGTGCTTCGTTATACGGCTGAAGGCAAAGCGCCTTATTTTCAGGCAACCAACTTATATTTAAAAAATGCCGCTGGGGAATATATCCATCCCCAACGATATGATATCAGAAGGGATGAAAATCACCCGAATGACTTTACCATGGTATTTCCGGCCCTGGATTTAAGCCAAGGGTACAGTGTCGGCACATCTCAGTTTGCCACGATCGATTTTATGGAGGATTTAAAAATTAAGATCGAGCTTCAGAAATAGGGATTCCTGCCGGTTCAGGAATCGCTGGAGTAGATATCCGCCCAAGCCAGCGTGTCGTACATCCCGAACAGCATGAAAATATGCATATCGCCGGTAAAAATATCCACAGCGTGCAGGGTGGAGGCAAATCCGTAGTCGCGGGTAAAATAGCTGTCCGGCGAGCCAAGTAACTGACCCTCTTCTTTGCCTGACGGGAACTTTTTAATCACGTCTGCATAAGCATCGCCCAGCTTGATGCCGCGGAAAATCACATCGGGAAATTCGCGGATGTTGATGCTCATGAGATATTGGCTTTTGTCATCGCTCTTTTCCTTGGAAGGGGTGCGGAATGTATAGCTCCAGCCGTCTGCATTGACGAGGGTGTAATCGGCATAGCTGTCTTCATGGTACTCATAGGCGCTTTCAGGCAGATTAAGCAGTTTTTTGGCTTCGTCCAGGGTCATGCCGATGGAAAGCCCGTGAAAGGATTTTAGTTCAGCGGGGCTCACCTTTTTTGAGTAATCCGTCTCTTGGGGCGGCGGGGCAAAGGGTCCTTCACGGGGTATCAGCGTAAATTCGCTGAACTTTAAATAATACGACCCTCCCTCCGGGACCCCGGTGAAGGTCGTCTTCACGTCCAGCCTATGGTACGTCTCCATTTCAGGGTCCCTTTCAAGAATTCTGCGGTCAAAATCGGGCCGCGCGCCGTCTGTTGGGATTTGGTACAGTTTAAAAACCGCGCTGCAGCTGCCATCGCCGTTATCGGTAAGCTGCTTTAAAAGCAGCCGGTGCACTCGTACCACGTCCTCAATCACACTGCCAAGCTGTACATCTCCGTTTGACGCCGCACCGGAGATCCCCGTGCTGTATCGTTTGGGTTTTATCCCGAAGTACTTCATCAAGACATCATCTATCTGCTTCTTCGTGCGGATATTGGCCGGCTTTCCGTCCGCCGGCTCGGTGTTCATAAAGGCAAAGTATATTATATCGTCCTGCAGTGTATTTTCGTTGACAGTAAATATTCTGTTGTCCACCAAGGTGTGGTGCTCCACAAAATAGTTGTAGTATTTCAGTATAACCGGGTCTGCCGGCTCCGTTTTAGCCGGTGCTGTCCCAGCCCGGAGCTTTTCCGCATTACCGGCGGGCTGTGTATCCGCCGGCGTTGAAACGGCAGACATTTCGGAAGACGGAGGCGTATTTTCCGCCTTATCAACGGACGGAACCGAGGGTACGCAGCCGGACAGCAGCATGGCAATCAGCAAGGATGTACACCATACTTTGTTTTTCGTATTTTTTATGCCACTCCATTTTTTTACCGCAGTTATACTCATTGCTCCTCCTTGATGGCGTTTATTTCAAATGAAAACGCCCCATATTCGCGCAGTTGCCAGAGTCGCCTTGTATCTGATTGTGAATAGTTTACTATAAGAGACAAAAGCTGTCACATTAAACTTAAGGCACAATTAGCACATATGCACACTTATACAGTTATCTCTAACTTTTTAACCGCCTCAATATTTGGCTTAGTATTGGCAGAATCATTGAAACGCTTACTTCAAGTAAGGGAATAAATATTTTCTGTATTATCGTATTTGGACGGTTGACTTGCCGGCTCCCAGGCTAATATTATGAGAGGGGAGGGAAAAGCCAGATGGAAAACGATAAATT
Source organism: Desulfosporosinus youngiae DSM 17734 (assembly GCF_000244895.1). Lineage (NCBI taxonomy): Bacteria > Bacillati > Bacillota > Clostridia > Eubacteriales > Desulfitobacteriaceae > Desulfosporosinus > Desulfosporosinus youngiae. The sequence goes on along the minus strand of NZ_CM001441.1, from coordinate 3,862,368 downwards.
TCAAGAGTTTATGGCAGATCAGTTTGCTAAAATGTTTAAGGAAATGCAAGGGTTAAGGACTGAGTTAAAGGGTGACATGCAAGAGCTAAGGACTGAATTAAAAGGTGAAATGCAAGGGTTAAGGACTGAATTAAAGGGTGACATACAAGCGTTAAAAAGTGACATAGTTCGTTTGGAAGATAAGTTTGATAAACAGATCAGTGCCCTACACGATTTTAGAGTCAGCCAGGATCAGGTAAACAACGATAATAAAGATGCTCATACCACCTTTGGGACAAAGATTGAGGAGCTGCAACTTGAGTCAAGAATTACGGATGAAAAATTAGATGAGATTGCCGAGGACGTTAGCTATTTGGCTAAAAAGTCTTTTCGACAAGAGAAACAATTAGCAAAGCTGAATGTTGGGCTAAAGTGATGAATGCTACAGGGCTGGCTGAAGAGGAAATCAGGAAACTAATAAAATAAGGCGGAAGTTCTGTGGTTTTGGGCTTGCAGCAAGCGGTCCGGGACCATTTTTATTGTCATGATAAGGATATTCAAGACGGTTGACCTGCCTGTCAAAATCTAAAACAATATTGTTAAAACGACTGATGGCATGGAAACATTCAGACATATAATCATGAGACTCAATCTGTGTAGTCATGGGGTTATACTCCAGGCCCAAACCGCTGACAAATCCCTTGGCTGCTTTCTCCCATTTAACATTGGGATACGCGATTTTATGAGCATTGAAATTACCTACAGCGCCATTAAATTTACCAAGATACTCAAGTGAACGAATTAGCTTTAGTTGTCGGTTCCATCTATAAACAAATATTGCCAGTTCCTTCCCAATAGTAGTTGGCGAGGCCGGCTGTCCATGAGTATGGGATAACATTGGAACATCTTTTAATTCTTCTGCCATCTCAGCAACTTCATCGACAAGTTTTTTCGCCGCCGGTAACCACGCATCATTCATTCCCAGCCATTACGGAAATCTGCAATACATAGGAGGGCAGTCTAGCTTCTCCCCTCGTCGTATCAACCTCAGTAAATAGTGAATAAATTGATTTTTCAGGAGGTTACAGTCTAGTTAAAAATGGTGAATTGGGTTTGTCCCCATACGCGACACGTGGCGCGTATGGGGACATGTTTGTGCCGGGTTGCCATGTTTAGCCGGCGGATAAGAAAATAGTTAAGGCAAAAAAATTTCTGGCAACATTAGTACAAATGTACTAATATCTGATCGGCACAAATCTCTAAATTATTCGGTCAAAGAAATAAGGAGGGAGCGGTTATGGAACGTAAAAATCCAAGTCGGAAGGATAAGAATTCAAGGGCTGAGGGTCTTGAGGATCGACCACCCGATGTCCCTGGGCAGGGCCCCGGAGGAATTCCGGCAGGCCCGGGCACTAAAGGGCCGGGGAATTCACCGCTGGGTAATCCCCTAGGCACGGTTCCTGTGGTAAAATTGATTGTGCAATTTTCAATTCCTGCAATTATAAATACCTTGATTAATGCCATATATAACATAACGGATCAGATTTTTATCGGTCATGTGGTGGGTATGCTTGGTAACGCGGCCACCAATATTGCCTTTCCCGTTACAACCTTCCTGTCCGCTTGTGCCCTGATGATCGGCCTGGGCACTGCGACCAATTTCAACTTGAATTTAGGAGCCGATAAAAAGCAGGATGCTCTCAGATACGTGGGCAACGGTATCAGCCTGATGCTGATTTTGGGCTTGGTTATAACCGGGGCGACCCTTTTATTCCTGAAACCTTTGCTGATTCTTTTTGGGGCGACGCCGCAAATCCTGCCCTTGGCGGCAACTTATCTGGGGATTACGGCCCTTGGTATGCCTTTTCTTCTTTTTGCAACGGCCTGCTCCGCCATAATACGCGCCGACGGCAGCCCAACCTTTGCCATGATAACCCTGTCTTCCGGTGCCATCCTGAATATTCCCTTGAATGCGCTTTTTGTGCTGGTTTTGCAATGGGGAATTGCCGGGTCGGCTTTGGCTACTGTTTTAGGGCAGATCCTGTCCTTTGTTTTAACCGTTGTTTACCTGACAAAATTCAAAGCCGGCAATCCCGTCAAGGGGAATTGGCTGCCCAGGCTGAGCTATGTCAAGGGTATTGTCACCCTGGGGGCCGCCGGTTTTTTAAACCATTTTATTATGATGCTGGTCCAAATAACCATGAATAATACGTTTACCCATTACGGTGCTTGTCTGAATATGGCAGTGAACTGCCTCTGGCCGTCATTGGAGTTATCTCAAAGGTCAATTTTGTCGTCCTTGCCTTTGTAATCGGCATTGCCCAGGGAACTCAGCCGATTATCAGTTTTAATTATGGAGCAAAGAATTATCCCCGGGTCAGAGAAGCCTATATGAAAGCCGCGGCGGGCATCGTGGGCGCTTCAGTGTTTTTCTTTTTCTGCTTCCAGCTTTTTCCCCGACAGATTGTGGGGATATTCGGAGAGGGGAGTGAGACTTACTTTACCTTTGCATCCCAATATATGCGTATTTTTATGCTGATGATGTTTATCAGCGGTATTCAGCCTTTAACTTCCAACTTTTTTGTCGCCACAGGGAAGGCCAAACAGGGAATTTTTCTGGCCCTCACCCGTCAAGGACTATTTTTATTGCCTCTTCTGATTATTCTGCCTCTCTGGTTTGGCATTGAAGGAGCAATTTTTGCGGGACCTATCGCCGATTCCCTGGCTGTCATCGTGTCCCTGTCATTTATCAGCCGGGAGCTGAAAGCAATGAAATCTTTCCGGTCCGGTGAGAAGCCGGGGGAAGCTTAAGGAAACTTAAGGCCGGGTGATCGAAGGGAGGAGCAGCTGAAGTGAATAGAAAACAGGAAATTTTGAACCTGGCCCGGAGACTGTTTGCGGAAAAGGGCTACAACGGTGTCAGTATGCGGGATATAGCAGAGTCCCTCCGGATTAGTGTAGGGAATGTGACTTATTATTTTAAACGCAAAGAAGAGCTTATTGAAGCCATTGTCCTGGACATGCAAAAAGAGTATAAGCCCAGACCAGCCCCTCAAACCCTTGGGGAGCTGGCTGAGCTCATCGTTCACATTCAGGAGCTCCAGGAGCAGCTTGCCTTTTATTTCGGTCATCGTACTCAGTTGGCTCAAGTCAGTGCCAAAATTAATGAAATACAAATCAGAATGCTGAGAGAAAATAAGATTCTTTGGCAAAGGACTTTCCAAAATCTTAGCTTGGCCGGACTGATCAAAAAGGAAGACTATCCTCACCAGTATGATCATTTATGCAAAGCCTTGCGAATGGTCACAATGTACTGGTCCGAGCTTAGCAAGCTGGAAGCAGAGTCTTTTCCGGAAAAGGTTGAACTTAAGGAATGCGTCTGGGGAATGGTTATTCCTCTGCTTACTGATGAGGGCCGCAAACTATATGAGCGGGAGATTGCTGTTAAGGCCTAATAGCAGAGCCGGTAACCTTGATTAAAATCACAGTTACCGGCTCTTCGGTTATAATCATTTGAAATCGGGTTTGTCCCCATACGCGACACGTTGGCGCGTATGGGGACATGTTTGTGCCGGCTGCCACGTTTAGCCGGTGGATAAGAAGATAGTTAAGGCATAAAAAATCAGTAAGGCAGGAAAAAGACGATAATGGTGGAAGTAACTGGAGTAGGATTCATAAACAACTGGAAAGAAGGTTGAGTGCATGAAAGCTATGCCCTTTCACCCACCTACGGATTATTACTGCCAGGGGTTGGCTCCTCTGGACGAAGAGATCTGCTCCCTCCTTGCCAAGCGCAAAGAGCTGTCCAATGAAAATCCTGGTTTTCCCGATCCGGACCTGATTTCCCAGTGGAGCCGAACCTTTGGTCTTAAGGAAGATTGGCTGCGCAGGGTTTTTGCTTATCTGCAAAGAGTGAAGGAATTGAACCTGAATCCATAAACCCCAGGACAGGGCTTTTAAAGGCTTTCTCCCCTTGTTATACTCTTTTTGGTCCATGATATTGCGGCGGCTTTAGAAAACGTTGGGCTGGACCTTTATGCGGGATTTCTGCACCGGGCAGGATTTCTCTGACTTTAGATTCTGATGGAAGTAATGAAGAGAGATAATCTGCGGTTTTATTTGTCAAAATAAGGTCTAGTACATTATTGTCAAGATTTTTTTGATGTTGAGGATGTGCAGATTATTTAGTGCGAACCTATAGCGTACATAAAATCCCTGGGAGGTTCGCACCGCGAGACGTAAGTAAATTTGTTGAAACATGTAGAAATGTGAGAGTGAAGTTGGCGGTTTTAGTGTAATATGGAAGGATGTGGGATGGAGTTGTTCTTTGAACAATAGTTTTTCCTGACTTTTGCTGTCGCTCCCTACATGGGAGCGTGGATTGAAACCTTTCATGGGGCATCTAATCCGGTAACCGCCGGGTCGCTCCCTACATGGGAGCGTGGATTGAAACGCAGCTGGGCAATTGACAATAACTCAAAGCTAAGGTCGCTCCCTACATGGGAGCGTGGATTGAAACTGTAAGGGGTTTGAGGAGTTAGTTGAATTCGGAGGGTCGCTCCCTACATGGGAGCGTGGATTGAAACAGCGAGTGAGCCGTGAGACTGGTATAAGCGCAGAGGTCGCTCCCTACATGGGAGCGTGGATTGAAACGGCTTCGGCCTGTGTAGCCGTTGTAAGTGCAGCGTCGCTCCCTACATGGGAGCGTGGATTGAAATAGGTACCCGTTGTCTCTGCTTAAGAAGTTTATGAAGTAATATTTGTCGTGCCCGTTAGGGTCATGAAAATACTCCGCTTTTAACTATTGAGACGCCGGACAAGGAAGAAATGCTGGCGGATTTATAAATTCTATATGGCTGGGCCTGTTCTAAAATCGCAAAGGTTTGAGATTTTGGAACAGGCCTTTATAATGACCGCCTGTGATCTGCCCCCTCTTTCATCTAAGGTTTGAGATGGACTTCTTTCAAGATTTAAATACCTTTGCTTAAAAGCATTTCGGGCCAACTCTGTCAGATGTTTATTGCATTAATCCTTTACTGTATCCGCTATGTACGCAATGACTTCCTCCGGCGTTGGCTGTTCTCCCTTGTGGGGGATGGATTTCCAAAACGTTTGTGCCTGTGGCTCAGGACTTTTAAGGGCTTCCGTTATGGCAAGTTTGATTTCATGGCGTAGGGCCTCTTCGCTTACACCCTTCTGCTTGGCAAGCTTTATCAGAGCTTTTTTGGCTTTCGCAGTATCCATTTTATTCTCTCCCTTTGCGTTAGTGTGCAACTAGTCTAACAAGACATATTAGAGCTTATATGTTCATTCTACTAAGAGCATACTATATATGTCAATGATACGGGTTGCTAACGGACAAGGGGGGAATTCCGATGGAATACGGAACAATCAAAATAAAGTTGGATGAACTGATTAAAAAAGAGGGAATCAGCAAAAACAAGCTGAGTCACAGAGCGGAAATGCAGCGTTCTCAAATCAACAATTATTGTAATAACAGTATAAGCAGATTGGACACGGATGTTCTGGCCCGGATATGTACGGTACTTGATTGTGACATTAGCGATCTGCTGGAATTTGTACCGCCGGAGAAATAATTTTAGCAAGTCGCAATAATATTGTTGTTTTTCTTCGGAATGGAAAAGTATAGAAATAACTATGTTCATTTTTAGGGGTCGCCGAGATTGGTAAGCACCTAAAGGAGGCCAAACTCTGCTTTTCCATGAAGAATTACGATGACGTCCCTATGATAGGAAGCAGGGGGAATTATTCCCCTAGTCATCACCTAGGTGAAGTTACTGACGGGAGCTGCGTCTTTGGAAAGCAATGAACAGTCCAAAGATGGGGCTTATTTTGTTTCGCTGCTTTTGTGCCATGTCCGATTTCTTGGGAAAACCAATCGCAGAGCTGATGCAACGAATACTGATACTATATTTACAGCAGGTTTCGGTGATGCTAGCATCGTTTGAAACTTTTTTGCGAATGCTTAGGAATTTTTTCGTAGAAAAAATTTTTATCATGATATAGCCTCCTCTCCTGTCTGAGAAATTCTGAACTCTACTAGAGGATATGCAAAGGTGAAGGCTTTATTCTTAAAAGATTTTACTTTACATTTAGACTTATATAAAACTTTATTTTACATGTAGACTTATATAAAACCAATATAATAAAGGCAATAAAATGTTCACATATTTTAACATTTATGGTATTGTAAAGATGTCGTTCTCTACATAGGAGCGTGGATTGAAATATATACGTCTATTTGTGCAATAAGAATGTCTTTCCCAAAATCGGGTTAAGACATTCTTTTTATTTATCAATCCTAATAACAACAAAATACGACACAAAATATGGTAATAGGAAAGCTATAATTTAGGAAGACAAGCATAATTTGATCAGAGAGGAGGATGTTCATGGTTCAATTGTCGTATCCAGTTGCCATGGAGATAGCCGGCAACACCGCCATGTGGACAAGACCGGACAGCGGCGACTGTCCGGTCAGCTATCCGGCCCCCACCTATTCTGCAGTTAAGGCTATTTTTGAATCCGTCTTATGGGGGCCTGGCGTAGAAATAATTCCCACAAAAGTGGAGTTGTGTGCGCCCATACAATACCATTCTTATTGCACTAACTATGGAGGACCTCTGCGAAATCCCAAATCGATTAAAGAGGGAAATAATTATCAGTTGTATGCCACTGTGTTAATTGATGTTTGTTATAGACTGTACGCAGAAGTTGTTCCCGCCAAAGAAAAAGGCAGGTTGCCGGAAAGGGCGGTGCAATGGGATAAAAGAACGACCTCACCCGGCCATGCTTATCAAAGTATTTTTGAAAGAAGACTGAAACGAGGTCAGTGCTATTCCCTTCCGACCTTGGGGTGGAAAGAATTTACCCCTTCCTATTTTGGTGAATTTCGGGACACGACACAGGTGCTGTCTGGTACGAGCTCCGTAATCATACCCTCTATGCTGAGACAGGTTTTTGCCAAAGGATATGCCTCTCCGGTTTCCTATGTATACGACAATGACCTTGTCATTCAAAACGGCGTGTTGGAGTATCCGCAAAGGGGTAAAACCTATGCTCAATGAATTGTATAGTTTATCCACTGCTTTAAAAAATAAAGGGATTAGCACCAAGGAGTGGCATAGAGAATATAAACCCTTACCCAAGGTTACTGCCAAAGCCCCCTGTATACGGATATGGCTTGCCCAGGACGGCTCGATTCGTGGACTTGAGAGCATAAGCGCAGAGCTTGCCCAGTCGCTGAGAAAATACGGGAACAATCAAGGAACATTTCCCGCTTTCAATATCGTTCCCCTATACCGCATCACCAATGAAAATCAGATTTCCGAGCTGGAGCAGATTGAAAAAGGTACTATCCCCCCTGATTTTGAAAAAATTAAATTATGGTGTGTCGATGACAATTGGAAAGAAAGTATTGTCAAAAAAATCGAGAGAAGCTTACATAGTATTTCCCAGACCCTTTCGGACTTAATTGGAAATCAGGAACAACCTGAAGGAACCCTCCTTTCAGAATTAATCCGTTTAGCGTCCGGTTTCAAAAACGGGTCGGACAAGAGCTTCAAATCCGCATTGGAAAAGTGCATTTTTACTAAGCTTCAAAAACAAGAGGACCTCGGTATTCTGCTTGCCGTGCTATTCCATAAAGGCGACCCTAAAAAAAATCATCACGACGACACTGGGGTATCAATTTCCGTTGTTTTAGATTTGTTTGACTGGCGACAGTATGGGTATCCCGTAACAAGCCGGCACACCACCGAGTGGATCAACGATAGGCTATTGGCATCCAGCTTGTTGAATGCCTCGAAAGAGCCTGAAGGTGCTGGGAATGACGCCTTTGGAATTCCTTTTGTTAATCCCAATGAACCGATGCCAAGCGTGAAACTCAGTGGATTTGAGGTAACTTTGCGTTCGATGTTTAACGGGCAACCCTGCCAGTATCGTTATGAACAGATCGATGATGGTTCCTACCCTATTGCTTTGGAAAATCGTTCACTTGTCAAAAAATCACTGGAATGGGTTGCCGGCCTGGAGCGGGAGGGTGTCACATGGCGGAAAATCGATAAGAACGAAATTGTATTTGCTTACCCTTCCAAGCTGTCGGAGATTCAGCCAAAATTTGTTTCAATTTTCGGCGTCAGTCAAGCGGAACGTTCCATACAGGCGGAAGCACGGTTTGAAAACATTGCTCAAGACTTTATCCGGACTCTAAAGGGTCTTCCAGTCAAGGATAAGCCGGAGTTTATTCAGATTTTCACAATCCGCAAATTAGACAAAGCCCGCTCTAAGGTGGTATTTACCCGCAATTGCTCACCGGATCAGCTCATCAAAGCGGCGGAAGATTGGAGAGCCGGTTGTTGGAATACGCCTGAAACAGAGTTAGGTGAGCGCAAAACCCCTTTTCCCCTGCAGGTGGCCCGCATCGTCAACAATGTCTGGAAGCAAAACGGGGAATTGGCCCAGGGCAAGACTGACGTTGAGCGAATGAAATATTATCAGGGGATGGAATTGCTGCTCGACCTTATGCAGGAAAGTATGATCGACAATTACCTGCATACCGTACTTAATCATTCATCCGGGTTGATAAGCTATATGGGCAACTGGATGCACGGAGGTTCAAAATGCAAGGACAAGAAAGAGGAGAAGGCCTTAGAAAGATTAAAAAATGAAACGGTTCCGTTGTTGTCTTTCCTTGGGCTGCTGCTTTATAAACGGGGTGATCGAAAGGAGAACTACATGGAAAACATGGCTTATTTGGTCGGACAGCTCCTGAAAATATCCGACGAACTGCATACCTTGTACTGTAAAGTTGTGCGAAGCGGGGATGTCCCACCACAGCTGGCGGGCAGTGCCCTGTTTACAACAGCCGGTGAAACGCCCTATCAGGCGATGGCTCAATTATCTCTTCGCATGAATCCCTATATAACCTGGGCCAAACAATACCGTTTCAAAAATATTTCCACAAAAAATGAAGAGAGTTGGAGAGCACGCTGGTATCTCAATTTGTATGAAAATGCGGCTAACAAACTGAAAGTGACAGTGACGGGCTCAACACGATTCACGGATATAGAAAAGGCACAGCTGTTTATCGGCTATCTGGCATCCTTTCCTAAAAGAGAGCCTTCAGTAACAGCAAGCGGTGCTGATAACGATCAGGATAATAATGAAGGAGGAACTGACGATGAACAGTGAGATTAAGCGGGCAACCGGGCTTTTGGTGATTGAAGTGGTCAATTCAAATGCGAATGGGGACCCGGACAGAGAGAGTGATCCCCGCCAGCGTCCCAATGGCCTGGGGGAAATTTCACCGGTTTCTTTCAAACGCAAGCTTCGTGATTTAGTGGATGACCACGACAGTTTATTTTTCCAGAGCCTTCCTCAGATTTATGTGAGCAATTCAGAGAGATACAGCATATTGGAGTCCCGCGACCGCGACTTGAAGTCTATCACAGGGGAGATGTCCAAGGACGTCAAAAACTTTGATCAGAAGGAATTTTTAGAAAGTACCTTTGTGCAAAAATATTGGGATGCCCGGGTCTTTGGCAATACCTTTTTAGAAAAAGGAGCCAATAAGGGATTTATTAAAACGGGTGTTGTTCAATTCGGTGTGGGGGTATCCATTTCACCGGTCAATGTAATACGCCACACGAACACCAAAAAAGCCGGAGTACAGGAGGATAAACAAGGCGGAATGGCTCCGTTGGCCTTCCGGATTGTGGAACATGGCGTGTATTGTATGCCGTTTTTTGTGAATCCCAATTATGCAGGCAAGACCGGTTGCACGAAGGAAGATATTGACTTACTTAAGCTGTTAATTCCCAGAGCGTATGATTTGAACCGTTCCGCCATTCGCACCGATGTGCGCATTCGTCATGCCTGGTATATTGAGCATCTGAATGCCTTGGGCAGTTGTCCGGATTATCTTCTTTTGGAAGCGCTTACACCAAAGCGGATTGGCGATGGGACTATTGCATCGACCCGCTGGAACGACTATGAAGATAGGGCCGCTCTGCCGGAGGAATTGCAGGCTAAGGTGAGTTCCGTAAGCGACTTGATGCTGGTATGATTTATTACGCGCACAGTAAAAAAGACGATATTCCCGAGCAGGAGTACCCGATGCATATTCGTGGTGTAAAGACCCTTGTACAGGAATATGTGCAGGATATCAGCCGCTATGCAAATTGTGACAAAACACTGCTGTCACAGATCACAGAAAAAGCTTCCACCTTTCACGATCTGGGCAAGCTGAACCAAGAAAATCAGGATGTGCTTTCCGGAAAAAAGCCAGATAAATCGAAAAAATCAGATAAATCCCTTCCACGCAATCACGTTGATGCGGGAGCGGCCTATTTTTTGAAAGGCGAACACCTTTCTGCGCTCTCTGCCGCTGTCATCCAGGCTCACCACATGGGCTTTCCCGATTTTACGGTTGAGATGGATAGAGGAGATGCGGTTTTTCGGGACAGCTCCATTGCCTCAGAGGTGGACAAAGAGCTGCCGGAACTTGAAGCCATCCACAATAGTCTTATTGATAGTCATTTTGAATATGGTGAGGAAGATATCAAAGGAGATCAATCGGTTTTCCTGCGGATGCTTTTATCCTGCCTCGTCGATGGGGACCACACCGATACGGCGATTCATTACCGGAAGTATCCGGCTGAAATGACTCCGGTTCAATTGTGTGCCGCCGAACGGCTTGCCCAATTAGACCGGCATATTGCAGAGCTAAAGAAGAAAGGAACTGACGATGATCGGAACGCTCTGCGCAATGAGATGTATTTTGCTTGCCGGGATGCCGGCATTAACGCCGGCATAACCTCCTGTGACAGCCCGGTGGGATCGGGAAAGACAACAGCGGTTATGGCTCATTTGCTGGCTCAGGCGGAAAAACGTGGGCTGAGGCGCATCTTTGTTGTGCTGCCCTTTACGAATATCATTAAACAATCGGTCGATACCTATCGGAAGACCCTCGTTTTGCCGGGGGAAAGGGCTGAAGAGGTTGTGGCGGAGCTGCACCACCGGGCGGACTTTGAAAGCGAAGAGGCCAGACACCTGACTGCCCTTTGGCGGGCACCCATTATTGTCACAACGGCCGTTGCTTTTTTTGAAACCCTGGCCGCGAATTCCACCTCAACTCTGCGCCGCTTGCATGAATTGCCCGGCAGTGCCGTTTTTGTAGATGAATCCCATGCCGCCTTGCCGGCTAAACTTCTGCCTATTGCCTGGAAGTGGATCAATATTTATGCTGCGGAATGGGGCTGCTACTGGGTTCTGGCCTCTGGCTCACTGAATCGATTCTGGACAATCCCGGAAATCGCAGCCAGCGAGATTTCTCACTCTGTACCGGAAATCATCGCTGACGAACTGCGCAGTCGCCTTGCGGTTTATGAAAACAATCGGATTTCTTATCATTATGATTTATCCCCTAAAAACACAGCGGAGCTTGCTAAGTGGATCAGTAAGTTTCCGGGACCGAGACTAGTTATCCTGAATACGGTTCAAAGTGCCGCCGTATTAGCGGACTATTTTTCGGAACACTTTGGCCGGGAGTGTGTGGAGCATTTGTCTACGGCTTTGACTGCAGACGATCGGGAAAGGACACTTAAACGAGTCAAGGAACGCTTGGCTGACAAAGAGGACACCAATTGGACCCTGGTTGCAACGTCGTGTATTGAAGCCGGCGTAGACCTGTCTTTCAAAAACGGATTCCGCGAGCTGGGATCACTGGTATCGCTGCTGCAAGCTTCAGGACGTGTTAATCGAGAGGGACTCCTTGATGATGCTGAGATGTGGACATTTTGTATTTTGGAAGACGGGTTGTTAAAGTTTAATCCGGGCTTAAAGGACTCTGCCACTGTTCTTAAAGGGTATTTCGAAGAGGATAAAGCCATTGCTCCCGAACTGAGCACCCAATCCCTTGCTGATGAAATCGCCTTATATGGACGATCCAAAAAGCATGAGAATTTGGTCACTGATGAGAAATTACGAAACTTTCGTGAGGTGGAACGGAATTTCAAGGTAATTGACAGCGATACCCGTCTTGTCGTGGTTGATCTGGCTGTAGCAAAACGCTTGCAGTACGGAAAAGTTGATTGGCAAGAACTGCAGAAAGTCTCGGTTCAAATTGCCAAATATAAGTTGGATGAACTGAGAACGCCCGTGATCATGGACCATATATACAGGTGGAATCTCGAATATGACGATTTTCTGGGTTATATGGCCAGTATCGTGAAATTAAAGAAATATAGAGGAGAAGCTATCATCATTTGAATTCTTGGAAGGATTGAGTCTGGAGGTTTTAACAATAGAATACCAAGAGGAAGATTTTCTGCTCTTATCTGGCATCCAGCACTTCGTCTTTTGCAAACGCCAGTGGGCCTTAATCCACATTGAACAGCAGTGGGAGGAAAACCTGCGTACCGTGGAGGGGAATATCCTCCATGAGAAAACCCACGATACTGGCATTAAGGAAAAGCGGGGGGGGCTCTGATCATTTCCCGGAGGATGGGAGTCTTCTCCCGGACCCTGGGCATCACCGGGGCCTGTGATGTAGTGGAATTCCACAAGTCCCGGGACGGCGTTACCCTCTATGGCCGGGAAGGAACCTATCAGCCGGTGCCTGTGGAATACAAACGGGGTAAACCCAAACAGGATAACGCGGATGTGCCGCAATTATGTGCTCAGGCAATGTGCCTGGAAGAGATGCTTTTGTGTACCATCCCGGAGGGGTTCCTGTACTATGGAGAGCCTAAACGCAGAACAAAAGTCGCTTTGGACGAGGAGATCCGGGAAGAAGTCATCAGGATTTGCCGGGAAATGCATGAGTTCTATGACAAGCGATACACGCCTAAAGTCAAAACCACCAAAGCCTGCAAGGCCTGCTCCCTTAAGGAGCTCTGCCTGCCGAAGCTATGCAAGAATTCATCGGCCCTGGACTATATGAGAAAAACCATAGCAGAGATCGAGGTTGGTTCATGAGAAAATTACTGAATACCCTTTATGTGACGTCCCCCAATGCCTATTTATCCCTTGACGGGGAAAATATTGTGATTTTGAAAGAGGATGTGGAGGCTTTGAGAGTTCCTCTGCATAATCTAGAGGGCATCATCGCCTTTGGTTATACCGGGGCCAGCCCGGCCTTGATGGGGGCCTGTGCCAAACGCAATATCGCATTGAGCTTTGCAAAATCCAGCGGAAAATTTCTGGGCAGGGTAGTGGGGGAAGTCAGAGGGAATGTCACCTTAAGAAAGGCCCAGTACAGACTTTCCGACGATGAGACGTCTAGCCACGGCATTGCCAAGAGCTTCATTCTGGGAAAGATATATAACTCCCGCTGGGTGGTGGAGCGGGCCACCCGGGATCTGGAGCAGCTGCGGGGCGTGGAGGGGGAAGCAGCAGCCCAGTATTTCAGAGTGCTGGATGATTTGATTCTCCAGCAAAAGGATGATTTTTATTTTAAGGTCCGGAATAAACGTCCTCCCCTGGACAATGTCAATGCCTTGCTCTCTTTTGCTTATACCTTATTGGCTCATGATGCTGCTGCGGCTCTGGAAACTGTTGGACTGGACCCCTATGTGGGATTTTTACACCGGGACAGACCGGGGAGGATTTCCCTGGCTTTGGATCTCATGGAAGAGCTGCGGACCGTCTATGCGGATCGTTTTGTCCTTTCTCTGATTAACAGGCGGGAAGTCGGTCCCGATGGATTTACCAGGATGGAAAATGGAGCGGTCATCATGGATGACGATACGAGAAGAAATGTCCTCAAGGCATGGCAAAGCAGGAAACAGGAGGAGATAAAGCATCCTTTTCTGCAGGAGAAAATGGAGTGGGGACTTGTGCCCTATGCTCAGGCCATGTTGTTGGCCCGGTTTATCCGGGGGGATCTGGACGGATATCCGGCCTTTATGTGGAAGTAGGTGAAATGAAATTTTAGTGCTGATTACCTATGATGTCAATACGCAAACGGCAGCGGGGAGAAAGCGCTTGCGTCAGGTTGCCAAGCAATGTGTGAACTATGGGCAGAGAGTTCAGAATTCGGTTTTTGAATGTGTGCTGGATGCGGCGAAATTCCGTGAGGTGCAGCATAAGCTGGAGAAGATCATTGATGTGGAGAAGGACAGCCTGAGGTTTTATTTGTTGGGGAATAACTATAAGAATAAGGTTGAGCACATTGGTGCCAAGGCTTCTTTTGATGTTGAGGATACGCTGATTATTTAGTGCGAACCTATAGTACACATAAAAACCCCGGGAGGTTCGCACCGCGAGATGTAAGAAAATTTGTTGAAATATATAGAAATGCGCGGGAAGGGCTGTCGGTTTTGGTGTAATATGGAAAAAGATGGGCGAAAATTGTTTTATAGGAGATAGTTTTTCCTGATTTTTGCTGTCGCTCCCTACATGGGAGCGTGGATTGAAATTCGACCATGTTCAACCAATCCTCAACGTCATGGCGTCGCTCCCTACATGGGAGCGTGGATTGAAATATCGTGTCTTATACAATCGCAGACATACAAACCATTGTCGCTCCCTACATGGGAGCGTGGATTGAAATGCCGGTGATCGGATCGACAACCGCGTTGTCTTTGGTCGCTCCCTACATGGGAGCGTGGATTGAAATATTTGGAGGGGGAAACAATGCCGGCACCAGACGCTGTGTCGCTCCCTACATGGGAGCGTGGATTGAAATGGGTAACGTGAATGGTGATGTCTGGCAAGTATCATCTGTCGCTCCCTACATGGGAGCGTGGATTGAAATATTAATAGTATTTGGTGCTATTGCAAGTGGAGTCGGTCGCTCCCTACATGGGAGCGTGGATTGAAATTGCATCAAATAAACCGTGCGATCTTGGACGCTCGTCGCTCCCTACATGGGAGCGTGGATTGAAATTGGTTTACCGTTATTTATTCAGTAATGCTGCTTGTCGCTCCCTACATGGGAGCGTGGATTGAAATCAACAATAGTAGATATTAATCCCGGTTATGCGAAGTCGCTCCCTACATGGGAGCGTGGATTGAAATATTAGATGTCGACATGGATCAAGACGATAAAATTGTCGCTCCCTACATGGGAGCGTGGATTGAAATGTCTTGAGTTTGAACCAAATGCAATGGATGAGACGGTCGCTCCCTACATGGGAGCGTGGATTGAAATAGCGCCGCAGGTGCATTTCTTCTTCCAACACTCAGTCGCTCCCTACATGGGAGCGTGGATTGAAATTTGACGGCAAAATAGCTATTGACGGTCTTCGTTTTGGGATATTGATTACGACAAATTCAAAGAACATAAAAAGAAACTAAAGGCTGGAAATGATTTGAACGAAAAGTCCTTAAGCATATTAATTCAATCCCCAATCTGCTGATACAGAAATGCAATTGAAAATAAGCTGCCCTCATGGTCTCGTGAGAATAGAATTTATTTAAATTGGTGATGATCGGCATAAATCTATCAAAGAACAAGGTTTTGCAAGTATTTATGCCGAAGATACATACAAGGAAAAGAGAATAAGGACACATTTATCATTTAGTGCGAATGTGGAGTGAATATAGAATTACCGAGGGATTCGCATCGCGAAATCATGAAGATTTTGCTGAAATATAGGAGAATATTGGATTTGTAATTGTAGTTTTTGACGAAAAGCTTAAGAATTTAGACAAAAGCCTTTACTAAAGAGAGTTTTTTATTATTTTTTGCTTCGCTTCCCACAGGGAAGCCTAAATTTAAGATAGGACACTATTGAGTTTATGAAATTCACTTAATATCTGGATATAAACTCCTTTGAGACTGCGTGGTATGTTGAAGATCATTCAAATTCGTCGCCAGTGACGAATTTGAATGATCTTCACTGCAGGGGGAGGCAAGCAGTCTCGTTCCATATTATCTTGGAAGAGCATATCTTAGCCTCCCATCCATTTGCTGACTGTTCCTCAAATACGCTTGACCTATTCCCTTTTATTACAATTATCCTGAATATTACGCACCGGCTTGAGGGTCTTGTAAAACGATACGGCGGGATGGGTCGATTCTTTGGAGACGGCTCGTATTCAAGCTCTTTCGGTTCAAGTAGCTGTGATTAAAAATTATTTTGAGTTAAAAACCACGTTATTCAAATAAATAGATTCCAACGGTTTAACCGGCAGTATGGAGGTGCAAGGAGAATGGTTAGCCGATAAGAAAAAAGAAATAGGAAAAAGGAGAGGGAAATGATGGTTGGTATTTCAGATGAAAATAGAATTAAAATTTTGCGCGTTGAGACAGTGGCCTTGGTGATCGAAAAGCAACTTGGAAAAACTTTACTTTACAAAAAGTATTACTTATACTTTAAGTAATACTTTTTGTAAAGGGGTAATTGATTATGGCCAAGCACTTCTCTCTGGAAAGTTAACCAGCGAAGGGCAAATGACTATTCCGGTAGAGTTGAGAAACCTATTAAAACTTAATGAAGGAGATAGACTAGCTTTTATCTTAAATGAAAAAGAAGGAATTATTGAAGTTCAACCTAAAACTAAGAAGTCAATCCGAGGAGTAATAGGAGCGTTAAAGCCTACAATAAACCTTAATGCGGATGAAGCCATTGATTTGGCTAAGACAGAACGGGCAAAAGAGCTTAATATAAAACGGACCATGCTCTCCAAGTGCGTGGCTAATTTGAGTAAAAAATGCATTCGCAGCCAATAAAAAAGAGACCTTTTCTAATATTTAGGTCGAAGGTATATCAAGAAAAGGAGAATGAGGATATATGCATTATCTTAGTGCGAATGTGTAGCGAACATAAAATTCCTGGGGGATTCGCACCGCGAAGCGTGCGAGAATTTGCTGAAATATGTAAGGATTATTGGGGAAAAAGTTAGGTTCTTGGTAAACAACGGAATAAAATAGGATAAAACTATCTGAAATAAGATAGTTTTTATTAGTTTTTGCTGTCACTTCCCATAGGGAAGTGTGGATTGAAATACAAAGAACTTAGAAGAAAATCTGATTCAGATCCAGGTCACTTCCCATAGGGAAGTGTGGATTGAAATTTATGTAAAGAGAATGTCTTCCCATAAAAATTGGTTAAGACGTTCTTTTTATTTATCAAAGCAAAAGAAACGACAAATTATAACACAAAATATGGTAAAAGGAGAGCTATAATAAAAAGACAAGTATAAGCAGGGGGGATGCATACGAACTCCAAGCGTTTTATTGCTCATATCCGCGCGGCAGATAAACAAGAACAATATGTGGATGAGCACAATGATCATGTAGCAGACTTGGCCGCCGCTATGGCTCAGAGCTACGGCTTAGCTAATATCGCCAAATTTGCGGGGCGGCATCATGACGACGGCAAAAATACGCCTGAGTTTGCCGCATATATCCGGGCGGCGGCTGAAGGGAAAAAAGTCGTCCGCGGTTCGGTTATTCATTCCACTCACGGCGCTATGCTGGTCAACGAACTGGCTTCCTCAAAGCTGAGTCCCCGCTTAACCGCAGAAATGGTCCGGACGGCGATTATGAGCCATCACGGACTGAGGGACTGCCTTTCTCTGGACGGGGATGCCGTGTTTGCGGAAGCGGCGGAAAAGGTTGCCGATTCCTATAAAAGTGTAAAAGAGGTTGTTTATCACTGTTATGGCGGGGATTTGATCAATCAGGAATTTGCAGATGCCTGCCTTGATATCCGCGCCATGATCAAAAGCATTAAGTCACTGACCAAACAAGATAAGTCCTTAGGTTCTTTCCAATTTTACTTGGCTATGTTTACCCGCCTGCTCACATCCTTTGTCATAGATGCCGACCGGACAGATACCGCCTGTTTTGAAGACAAGCGAGCCTTGCCCCAGCCCAAAGCACTCGACGAGCGCCGGGCTATGTGGGAAACCTATCTAGCCCATTATGAAAAAGAACTGGAAGAGCTGACAAAAGGGAAAAAACCATCCAGCCTGGATCCTTACCGAGGGGAAATATCCAGGTCCTGTGCCGAATTTGACGGCGGCGAAGCGGGGATCTTTCGGTTGGTGGTGCCCTGCGGGGCAGGAAAAACCCTGGCCGCTCTCCGCTATGCCTTACATACTGCCCGGGATTATGGAAAAGAGCGCATTTTTTATGTCGCTCCCTTCAACTCCATTCTGGAGCAAAACGCAGCGGAAATCTCCAGGTTTATCGGGGACCCAGACGCTGTGCTGGAACATCATTCCAACATTATTTTTAATGATAATGAGAGCAACGATAAAAAGGAAGAGGAGAAAAGGTATCAACTGCTGACGGAAAACTGGGCCCAGTCCCCGGTGGTAGCTACCACCGCCGTTCAGTTCCTGAACACGTTGTTCGGGGGTAAGACCTCCAACCTGCGCCGGATGCAGGCTCTGGGGAATTCTGTGATTATCCTGGATGAAATCCAGGCCCTGCCCATTAAGGTTTTGAAGCTTTTTAACGGGGCTATGAATTTTCTGGCTACTTTCTGTAAAACTTCTGTGGTCCTCTGTTCCGCCACTCAGCCTCTTTTGGATGAGGTGGATAAATATCAGATCTTACCTCCGAAAAGCATCATTGCCGATGAAGAAAAATACATCAAGGCTTTCCGACGGGTGAAAATTGTGGACTGCATGACGGAGCGGGGTTATTCACGGGAAGATGCGGCGGATTTTATTGCCGGTCAACTGGCCGAGGCCCGGTCCGTGCTGGCCATTGTCAACACCAAACGAGGCGCTCGTGAAATTTTTAAGCAGATACGGAACAGGCTGGCAGATGAAACGCCCTGCCGGATTGTCCATCTCTCCACCAATATGTGCCCCGCTCATCGCAGCAGAGTCCTGCGTCAATTGCGCGCAGGGCTTGAGGATAAGGAGTCCGGTGAAAAGATGATCTGTATCAGTACATCCTTAATCGAAGCGGGAGTGGATGTGTCTTTTGAACGGGTTGTCCGTTCGCTGACCGGCCTGGATAATATTGTCCAGGCGGCGGGACGCTGCAACCGAAATTATGAAACCGCCTGCGGAATCGTCTCCATCATCAACCTCCGGGATGAACAGACAGGCAGGCTGGGTTATCTCAAAGAAGCCCGGCAGGCCACTCAGGAATTGCTGTACAGCATAAAAACCTCTCCCGGGCGTTATCCGGGAGGGGCTTTGTCCAAGGCCGCCATGAAAGAATATTATGCACGATACTTTTACTCTTTGTTTGCGGAAATGGCCTATCCCCTGAAGTTCGATCCGGAGCACAACCTGCTCCATTTGCTGACGAGCAATCCTTCCGGCCAAAGAGGATTTGAGGAAAAATATCCTCAGGAGCGGCTTCCCGATTTGAAGCAGGCCTTCAGAGAAGCGGGTAAGGCGTTTTCCGTGATCGAGGATGACGGAAAAGTAGATGTATTTATTGACTATGACCATGAGGCCGGGAACAGGCTGCAAAAGCTGAAGGCGGCAACGACCCTCCAGGAAAAACGTTCAGCCCTGCGGCAGCTTCAGCCTTACATGGTTCAGTTGCGGGAGAATGACTGGATTCAAAGGCAGCGCTTAGCTCTGACACTGGAGGACGCGGGCATTCTGGTGCTCCCCCCCGGTTACTATGACGGGGAGTATGGAGTGGATGAAACCCTGGACATTAAGATGGAAACACTGATCTTTTGAGGAGGTGATGGTTATGGAAGTCAAGCGAAATACCGTGGAGTTCCTGGTCAGGGGAGACAGGGCCTTGTTTGCCGATCCGGTCACCCGGGTGGGAGGAGAAAAAACCAGTTACTATGTGCCTACTTATGAAGCTTTGAAAGGGATACTGGCCTCCGTCTACTGGAAGCCAACCCTGGTTTGGATGATTGACGCGGTCCGGGTGATGAACATGATTCAAACGGCGTCAGAAGGAGTCCGCACCAGAAATTACGATGGCGGCAACGATTTGTCTGTCTATACCTATCTGAAAGATGTCAGCTATCAGGTCCGGGCCCATTTCATCTGGAATGAAAACCGGCCGGAGCTGGCTGCCGACCGTAATGAGCATAAACACCACAATATTGCCCGGCGCATGATTGAGCGGGGCGGAAGGCGGGATATTTTTCTGGGAGCCAGGGAATGTCAGGGGACGGTGGAACCCTGTGTCTTCGGCGAGGGAGCGGGCATCTATGATCAGGTGGAGGAGCTTCATCTGGGCTATATGTTTCACGGCTTTACCTATGCGGATGAAGCGCTGCGGGAGGCGGAAAAGGGGCATATGAGCGTACGCTTTCATCATGTGGTCATGAAAAGGGGTGTGATCGAATTCCCTGGCCCGGAAGAGATTCCGGATCGGGACAGACGCATCCTCCATAAAATGCCGGTCAAGCCCTTCGGAGAAGCTGGCGGTAATTTTTCAGGTCTGGCCGAATTTGCCGGGGAGGGGGTGGCGGAATGAATTGGGTATCATCCCTTTGCGCTTTGTATGATGCCAACGCGGAGCGGGCCGGTAAAGCGGAGATGTGGAAGGGGAAGTCCCTGGTGCTGTTCCCTGTAGGGTACGATACCATGGAGGCGCAAATCGAAATTCATATTGATCAGGAGGGAAACTACCTCGGCGCGCGCATCCTGGAAAAGGAGGAAGCGGAAACCCTGGTCCCTTACCCGGAAAGCAGAACCAGCGGCATCAAAGCGTTGCCTCTTTTTGACTCCCTGGCCTATGTTGCCGGTGACCTGTCGGAGGCGGTGACCTTTTATTTCCCCGATGCTAAAAATGAAAAAGAAAGACAGCGCAAACTGGTGAGGCTGAAAGAGTCCTTTCCTCTTTACCTTGCAGACCTTAAGGTCTGGTGCGAATCCCCCTTTTCCCATCCCAAAGTAAAGGCTATCTATCGCTATGTTGCCAAGCAGACCGTTGCGGGAGATTTAATCGGGAGCCAGGTGTTAGGGGCTGATGAAAATGGTATCGTTTCCGATAAAGTGAAAATCCAAAAAGCCTCTCTGGATAAGGCTTTTGTCCGTTTCCGCGTATTTATGAATGATGAACTTCTGCCGGAGGATATTCTGGGTGATCCGAACAACGCTTATGACAGTGCCGTATGGCTGGACAGAACGGTGCAGAGCAGCTTTATCGACTATTACTTATCCACCTTTCAGACTACGGACCTTTGCTATCTGACCGGAGAACATATGCCCCGCGCCAAAACCCATCCACTGAAAATCCGGGGGAAATGGGATACCAAGGCCAAATTGATTTCCGCCAATGACGATGCGAACTTTACGTACCGGGGCAGGTTCAATACTAAAGACAAAGAAACAGGCTATAATGAGGCATTGTCCATAGGCTATGTCACTTCCCAGAAAGCCCATAATGCTTTGAAATGGATTATTCGCAGGCAAGGGTTCAGCCGGGATGGGGTCTGCATTGTGGCTTGGGAAAATGCCTTGCGGGATCTACCCGATTTCTACGCCAGTGCGGCTGATATTCTGTCCAGGGTAACAGAAGAAGCGGGAAATGAGGCTGAATTTGAATTCGAGGAAGAGAGCCTGCCTGAGGAGGACGAAGGGGATGTTCCGGAAACAAATTATGCCAGTGCGGCAAAATTTAATGCGGCGCTGGATGGCTATGCCTCGAAGCTGAGCGGTATTTCCAAGATGGTGGTTCTGGCTCTGGACAGTGCCACGCCGGGGAGATTGGCCATGACTTATTATAAGGAACTGGAGGCCTCCCGTTATCTTAAAAATCTTCGCCTGTGGCATGACAGTTGTGCCTGGAAACATGAATATATTCAGGATAAGAAACTGAAGGTTTATGAAGGGATGGTTTCCCTCCGGGAGATTGCCCTGGCCGTTTACGGTACGGAGCAAGGGGAGGACAATAACTCCCAGCTTAAGCTGGCCAAGAACAGCGATAATAAGGCGCCCCTGTTGGTTGCCGTTTTTGAACGATTGCGCCCGTGCATTATTGACGGCGGGGCGATCCCCCGGGATATGGTGCGGGCGGCCGTCCTGAAGGCCTCCAACCCTTTGGCTTATAAAGCGAAATTTCATTACAATAAGGTTCTGCATATCGCTTGCTCTATGGTGAAGCGTCTTTATTGGGAGAAGCTGCAGCGCAAGGAAAGTGAAGGAGTGATTTTGGGGATGGAGCTTGATAAAACGAACCGGGACAGGAGCTATCTTTACGGGCGCATGCTGGCTGTGGCGGAACGGGTGGAGAGAGCCACCTATGAGAAAGGGGAAACGCGGATTACTAATGCGGAGCGGTATATGCAGGCATTTTCCCGCAGTCCCTTCCGGACCTGGAATGTTATCTGGAAAAATCTGCAGCCCTATCTGGCAAAGCTGAATCCTGCTTCCAGAGAGTATTACAAGAATCTGCTGAGTGGTGAAATCACGGGGTTATTTAAATACAAAGACCGCGTATCTAACGAAGCCCTGGACGGAAAATACCTGATCGGCTATGACTGTCAACGAACGGATTTGAAGCGCTGGCCCAAGGAGCAGTCTGCTCCGGTGGGGGCAATTCTTTCGCCGGAAGAAACGGATGAAGATTATGATGATGGAGAAGGAGAGGAACCTAGATGAGCATTCTGCAAAATAAGATTGACTTTGCGGCCATCGTTTCAGTCACACGGGCCAATATTAACGGGGACCCCCTCAACGGAAACCGTCCCCGGGAAGATTATGACGGGCATGGGATTTTTTCGGATGTGGCCGTCAAGCGCAAGCTTCGCAACCGGCTTCAGGATCTGGGTGAGTGCATCTTTGTCCAGTCTGATGACCGTTCGGACGACGGGTACAAAAGTTTGAAGGACCGGGCGGATGGTTATGAGGAGTTTAAAGCGGAAATGGGCAAAGGGAAGAAAGCAGACCGGGATAAGTGCATGCAAATCGCTTGCCGCAAATGGTTTGATGTGCGGGCTTTCGGCCAGGTCTTTGCTTTTAAAGGGGATGAGGTATCCGTGGGAGTGCGCGGCCCGGTGTCGGTGCAGCAGGCGGTCAGTGTTTCACCGATTGATATTGTGGGTATGCAAATCACCAAGAGCGTGAACAGTGAAGCGGGAAAGAGCGGCAAATCATCGGACACCATGGGAATGAAGCATTTCGTTAATTTCGGTTTGTATGTGATCCGGGGCAGCATCAATTGCCAATTGGCGGAGAAAACCGGTTTCACTCATGAGGATGCCGAAAGGTTTAAAGAGGCATTGCGCACCTTGTTTGAAAATGATGCCTCTTCGGCGCGGCCCGAGGGTTCTTGTGAAGTATGCAGGGTTTACTGGTGGGAGCATGGGGATAAAACACCGAAAGAAACATCGGCAATGATCCAGCGGGCTTTGCATATCACGCCTAAAAAAGATGTTCCCCAATCCTTTGCTGATTATGAGATTGAGCTGAAGCCGACGGAGTGTGTTCCTGAAATCATCGATTTGGTTTAATGATCCGTTGGATCAAACGAAGCAAAAATTGGCGGAGAAAGATTGTTGGGGTGTCAGCGGGGCATTGATGTAGTGAGAGATTAGTGAGGTTTTAAGGATGGAATATCAAGAAGACGATTTCCTGCTCTTGTCGGGCATCCAGCACTATGTGTTTTGCAAACGCCAGTGGGCCTTGATCCACATCGAACAGCAGTGGCAGGAGAATCTGCGTACCGTGGAGGGGGCCATTCTGCATGAGAAAACCCATGACAGCACCATCAGGGAAAAGCGGGGAACTCTGATCATTTCCCGGGGGATGGGAGTTTTCTCCCGTACCCTGGGGATCACCGGGGCCTGTGATGTAGTGGAGTTCCATAAGTCCCGGGACGGCGTCACGCTTTACGGCAGGCAGGAAACCTATTTGCCGGTGCCGGTGGAGTACAAACGGGGCAAACCCAAACAGGATAATGCGGATGTGCTCCAATTATGCGCCCAGGCTATGTGCCTGGAAGAGATGCTTTTATGTACTATCCCGGAGGGGTACTTATATTATGGAGAACCCAAACGCAGAACAAAAGTTACCTTGGACGAGGAGATCCGGGAGGAAGTCATCAGGATTTGCTGGGAGATGCATGAGCTCTATGACAAGAGATACACTCCTAAAGTCAAAACCACTAAGGCCTGCAAGGCTTGTTCCCTTAAGGAGCTTTGTCTGCCTAAGTTATGCAAGAATCCGTCGGCCCTGGACTATATGAGGAAAACCATTGCAGAGATTGAGGTTGATCCATGAGAAAATTATTGAATACCCTCTATGTGACGTCCCCTAATACTTATCTATCCCTTGATGGAGAAAATATTGTGATTTTAAAGGAGGATGTGGAGGCCTTGAGAGTTCCTCTGCATAATCTGGAAGGCATTATCGCCTTTGGCTATACCGGGGCCAGCCCGGCCTTGATGGGGGCTTGTGCCAAACGCAATATCGCCTTGAGCTTTATGAAATCCAGCGGGAAATTCCTGGGCAGGGTAGTGGGGGAAGTCAGGGGGAATGTCACCCTAAGAAAAGCCCAGTACAGACTTTCCGACGATGGGACGGAAAGCCATAGAATCGCCAAGAGCTTCATTTTGGGAAAAATATATAACTCCCGCTGGGTGGTGGAGCGGGCTACCCGGGATCATGGGGCCAGGCTGGATGTAGAAAAGTTAAAAGGCGTCTGCCAAACCTTGGCCAATGCTCTGAAATCGGTTGAGAACAGCAAGGATTTGGAGCAGCTGCGGGGAGTGGAAGGGGAAGCGGCAGCCCAATATTTCAGGGTGCTGGATGATTTGATTCTCCGGCAAAAGGAGGACTTTTATTTTAAGGTTCGGAATAAACGCCCTCCTTTGGACAATGTCAACGCCCTGCTCTCTTTTGCCTATACCTTATTGGCTCATGATGCTGCTGCGGCACTGGAAACGGTGGGGTTGGACCCCTATGTAGGATTTTTGCACCGGGACAGGCCGGGGAGGATTTCCTTGGCCTTGGATCTGATGGAAGAACTGCGGGCCGTCTATGCGGATCGTTTTGTCCTTTCTCTGATTAACAGACGGGAGGTCAGTCCCGATGGATTTACCAGGATGGAAAATGGAGCCGTCATCATGGATGACGATACGAGAAGAAATGTCCTAAAGGCGTGGCAAAGCAGGAAACAGGAGGAGATAAAGCATCCTTTTCTGCAGGAGAAAATGGAGTGGAGGCTTGTGCCCTATGCTCAGGCCATGTTGTTGGCCCGGTTTATTCGGGGGGATCTGGACGGATATCCGGCCTTTATGTGGAAGTAGGTGAGATAAAATTTTAGTGCTGATTACCCTATGATGTAAATACGCAAACGGCAGCGGGGAGAAAGCGCTTGCGTCAGGTCGCCAAACAATGTGTGAACTATGGGCAGAGAGTTCAGAATTCGGTTTTTGAATGCGTACTGGATGCGGCGAAGTTCCGTGAGGTCCAACATAAGCTGGAGAAGATCATTGATGTGGAGAAGGACAGCCTGAGGTTTTATTTGTTGGGGAATAATTACAAGAATAAGGTTGAGCACATTGGTGCCAAGGCTTCTTTTGATGTTGAGGATACGCTGATTATTTAGTGCGAACCTATAGTGCACATAAAAACCCCGGGAGGTTCGCACCGCGAGATGTAAGGAAATTTGTTGGAATATATAGAAATGCGCGGGAAGGGCTGTCGGTTTTGGTGTGATACGGAAGAAGATGGGCGGAAATTGTGTTATAGGAGATAGCTTTTCCTGATTTTTGCTGTCGCTCCCTACATGGGAGCGTGGATTGAAATTTACAAATTTTCCGGGAGTCGCTTGGCGTCATCGTCGCTCCCTACATGGGAGCGTGGATTGAAATATATCACGCACTAACGAAGTATTACCGATACCTTTTGTCGCTCCCTACATGGGAGCGTGGATTGAAATCTATAGCCAATATCGCTATCAACAAAAGTTTGGGTCGCTCCCTACATGGGAGCGTGGATTGAAATGACAATATTGATTTTCGATGAGATCCAGTCCACTGTCGCTCCCTACATGGGAGCGTGGATTGAAATTTGCACGAAGCGACCCGCACCAAAGGGGCCAGCAGGTCGCTCCCTACATGGGAGCGTGGATTGAAATCGCTTGCCTTCAAGAAGACTTTGCTCCCGGTGTTGTGTCGCTCCCTACATGGGAGCGTGGATTGAAATACTTGAAATACCTCCTACTTATCCTGCATTGTCAGGTCGCTCCCTACATGGGAGCGTGGATTGAAATTGGATATCCAGGCTCAATACAATGATGACTCTACGCGTCGCTCCCTACATGGGAGCGTGGATTGAAATGAACATCGATAATTATCCTCATCCTAAAATAAGGTCGCTCCCTACATGGGAGCGTGGATTGAAATTCAAAATTTAAATCCGTATTCGTAATCCCTTTAGTCGCTCCCTACATGGGAGCGTGGATTGAAATACCCTCGATAAGTAACTTGATTTCCATTTACACAATGTCGCTCCCTACATGGGAGTGTGGATTGAAATCTTGAGGCGATAGCCATTGTCGACCAGACGGCGGCCCGCAGACTCAATTGGAAAAAATGAGATCGAGTATTAATGAAAGAATGTCACGTCGTGCTTTAATAAATAATAAAAATGAGTACAAATGATGTTTAGGTTAGCCATAATTATGCCTCAGATGAGAAGTTTCCTCTTTGAGATCATTAAAATAATGCAAACTTTTATTTATTGCTTTTAGAAAATAAAAACACAGCCATATAAATATAAAAAGAGCCGCAAAGCACTAAAACAAGTACTCTGCGGCTTCTTAATTCTTAAAAATCAGCAAAAAAAGAAATTTTCTTGGTAAAATAAACCATAAAATGCAACGTTTTTGAAATTTTGTTGCATTTATGTTTAGTGCTAATTCTATATTATCATTACTGAAATGTCAACATATTGGTTTTATGTTAATAAATCTACACGAAAAAACAATTTTTATAGTTGAACCATAGAATACAGCTCGTCTTTTTGATCTTGATTGATGCCAATATAGCGGAGAGTGATACTGGCTGAGCTGTGATTAAAGGTGTCCATAATAAGCCCTATATTGTACTTAGACATCTTATATGTCCAATAACCCCATGTTTTTCTTAAACTGTGAGTGCCAAAGTTTTCAATACCCATTACCGTTGCAGCTTCCTTCAGCACCCTGTAAATCTGGATTCTTCCTAAATAACCGCCTTTTTGACTTTGAAAAAGGTAGTCATCTAAGGCTAGATTCCGTGTTTTAACATAAATATGAAGACATTTGCGCAAGGTTTCATTTATTTTAATCTTCTTTTCTTTGGCTGTTTTCTTTTCGTTTATAATCAGATACTCTCTGAATTGCAACTTTTCGTTAAAAATATCAGTCACCTTAAGAGATATGATATCGCTGATTCTCAAGCCGGTATTAATACCAAACTTAAAAATCAAGGCATATTTCGGATCGCTTCCATTCAAATATTGATAAAGCTGCTTAATCTTGGCTTTTTCTCTAATCGGTTCAACAGTCATAATTATCTTTGTCCTCCTAATGTATCTTTTGCATGTTATATTATACAAAAAGATAAGCTACTATACATATAAAAATTGTGGTGATTTTAAAACTCATTAGCTCAAACCCTTTGTATAATTGGATTTTTTAATTTTTAAAATGCAACAAAATTTCAAGAATGTTGTATTATTTCCATACTTAAGGAAAAGACTCTCTGTAATTCCGGGCTAAAAGGTTGAAAAGAGACGACTAAATGTGCCGTTGAATAGGAAATGTACAAGAACTTACAAATTGATAAAGGCAAATCCATCGAAAGGTGGAGACGCAAAGCCGCAAGTCTAAAGCAAGAAATTGCCATGATCGTTGGGTTGCCAAGAGAAAGATATGGATTAAGGAATTAAACTTAAATTAAGGGACTACTTGTAGCTTAAACCATAAACTTAAAGTAGGCAGCTTTTATGCTGCTTACTTTTTTTGTTTTCATTGACACTTTAGGAAAGGAACGTTTTATCCCAGTGAAGCATGAGCCAACTGTTTATCTATCGGACTTTTTAGAGAACAAGCTATTGGAAGTTGGGAGTAAACATAGAAAGGGGTTAATGAAATGTCTGGCTTTTTATCAAAAGAAGATATCTATGACAAGAATGGGGTATTGCTGCTGAGCAAAGGTCATAAAATAACGCGTGAAGTTGCCAAAAAGCTGTTAAAGCTTGGCAGCTTTAAAGCAGAAGGGCTGATCGGCTTCGATGCCAAACAAAAGACGACATCGTCTTCGATTATCCAGGCATTCGGAGGAAGAAAGAAGATCCGTAACAATCGCGGTCTGGAATATCCGAACAAGATATTAAGCACTATCATCTTTGAGTCTAAAACAAATCCTTGGTGGATCTACGTCAACGCCTTGAGTAATTATGTGGATTGGTTATATACACATTCCATTGATGTTGCCATTATTTCGTTGATGATGGCCGTGGAGCTAAAATACAATGATAAAGAACTTTGGAATATAGGATTGGGTGCTCTTCTCCATGATGTAGGCAAGCTGTTGGTCCCAAAACACATTATTCAAAAACCCGGGCCTCTAAACAAAGTGGAAAAGGTCTATATTTGGCAGCATTGTGAGTTGGGCATGTGTTCTCTGGAACCGTTTGATCTTCCCAAGGAATGCACGGATATGGTTTTGCAGCATCACGAGCGGTTGGACGGAAGTGGATATCCCAAAGGACTCAAGGGAGATGAAATCTGCCGCAACGCCAAAATCGTAATGATTGCCGATGCCGTTGATGCCATTACCTCCGGCCGACCTTATAAGCAACCGCAAGAAATGGAGACTGCCATAGAGATGCTAAGAAATGACGAAGAAAAGTATTCCCAAGAATTAATTGCTTTGCTGGAAAAGATACTGGAATTATGCTGACTGAATTGTTCTCTTGCCGCAAGTTCCCTAAGAGTCTATTGAAAAACCCCTCTATCCGCTGGCTTCTGCCGGCAGGTAGCGGGGCTTTTGTGTTAGTGGATGGGCGGTGCAAAAGCCAGATTAAGGGGCTGACCAATGGACAGGAAAAGAATTAATTTAAAAACGTAAGCCATGCATGGGAGACGAAGTATAGCTTCTAGAGATTTTTAAGAGTCAGACAGAGAGAAAGCCATTGACTAAGTGTCAATAGCTTTGAGGAACGCATTTTTCGGTTTTTTATCAGAACAGTGAGTGAAGCTCTTAAAAAAGCGGCCATATCCTGCATAGAGGATAATGACTCTTATTCGAGAAGTAAGATAAGGCTCATGCAAAGCGTCGATATGACGAATGCTTGAAGAGTATCCCGCAAGTATTACCGAACCAGTGTCAGCATAGGTGAATATAGGAACATTCTGAGCACTTGCAGAATGCTGGGTGCGGTACGTTAAGCAAAGTGTTCTAACTGTACTGTTCTTGGGGGCTTCTTACTCAGTCACGCTTTCAGTCTTTGATTTCCTGTTTACCTTTTCATTAAACTTAGCCGCATCAATGACGAATCTCTCATGAGTGCCTTCAGAAATTAGGTCTATCCCGTCATGAGCCTCTACATGAAAGAATAATTTTTTACCTTCGATCTTTTCTAACCGTAGTTTAACGGTAACAGTTAAACCTGGTGGTGTAGCGGCAAGGTGGCTTAATTTAACATCGGTTCCAACGGTTTGTTCATTAGGCCAATCCAAATGAGGATTGATAGCTTTAATACATGCCCATTCAAATAAGCCCACCATAAATCCCGTTCCAAACACTTTAGGCATTGCTTGGAATTCTTCCGATTCAGGGTAAAGATAAGGAACAGTTTTGTTTTCTGGAACAGTAAACTTAAACTCATAATACAAACCGGATTGTAAAGTACTTTTCATTTGAAATACCTCCCTAATTTAAAGTAACTATACCGGAGTATTCTTGATTGGAGATATTACCGGGGATGCTTTGAAGTTGCACCAGATAAATTGGTGACGTGGCTTGAGTATTATCGAGCAGTATTTTTACGCCCTGAATTATATGGAACTATGAAACCTTCCCGGGCCTTAGGGTTTGGGAAGATTTTTTGTTGTCCAGCTCTGCTATTATATAGTGCTATTATTATTGATCTTGTTGAAGTTAATTACAGAATACTTGCTAACAAATAGTTTGTCAACAAGATAATGCGTTGAAAAAAATAGGCTTTCTTCAGCCTTCCCTTTTATGACAGATTTTTAGTTTAAATTCGCTTTAAAATTTTCTTTAATTCAGCTATTTCTTCTGAACTAAATTGTTTTAATACTTCTATATTTACGTCTTCAACAATTTTACCTATTGGCTCACGCAATTCAGATCCTTTTTCAGTTAATTCGACTTTGATGGCTCGCCGATCTCCTATACAACTATTCCTGATAATCAATGCTTTGTTTTCCAATCTATCAAGGATTCCAGTGATAGTTGAACTATCTAAACCTAAAACATTCCCAATTTGCTTGGGGGTTTGGCCACCTTCATCCCAAAGACATTGTAATACTCCATATTGCACAGGAGTTACGTTAAACGGTTCAAGTTCTGACTTTAAACATTTAAAAACTTTTTGTTGTGCCTGAGTTAGTAAGAAATTAATACATTCAGCCATTTCCATAATTACTGCACCTCTATTTTTCAGTTATAGTTATATGACCACTATATTTCAAACTTATTAATCTTGTCAATGAAGTTTGCAAGCGTCAGAGCTGAAGCATAATTTTCTTAATAAAAATTCAACATTATAATTCGGAATCCAAAGGCTGGAGTTTGATGCCTCAAAAGGGACGTGCATAGGTGTATTTAGTAGCTTAATTGGCTGATTTAACTTGAAATTCCTCATAAGGAACTTTGAGTCTAAAGTACTATATTTATACATATTTATTTGTTGACAAAATACTTGCTAGCAAGTAATATTGAATTGTCAAAAGTTTTTGAATATGCATTGAATTGAAAATCAGAGGAGGGTGATATGGATTTTAATATGCGTTATGGAAAGTGAACCTATATTTAAGCAGAGCCAGTCGAAGAACGGAATCTTGATACGTTCGTGAGAAATAAGTATAGGTTTCAAAGCGACACCCTAAATTTAATAAGAATTAGTTCCCTTGCCACACAATTATAAGGATGTTTTGAGAAGGCCAAGTATTGTCAGCCGTTTATAGGTACACCGGAAAACTATTTATCCCAGGTGAATTTCCGGTTTAGCCCTACAAAACAAATATCCTCCCACTAAAAGTGGGAGGATTGCAATAAAGTTGGTTCAAGGAAACCACCCTTGTCCCGACTGCCTCGGCGAATGCCGGGAGGCTGTTTATATTTAGGAGGAGGAAATTAGAATGGATGTTAATGCTTTTAATTTATCAGAAGAACAAGAAATGATTATGAACACGACTAGATTATTTGCAGAAAAGGAACTTAAACCTATCGCACTTGAGCTCGACGAAACCAGCAGATTTCCTGTAGAACAGTATAAGAAAATGGGTGAGATGGGTTTGCTGGGCTTACCGTTCCCATCAGAATATGGTGGTTCCGACGGAGACTATTTATCCTACATCTTAGCCGTAGAAGAAATTTCCAAAGTGTTTAGTGCCCTTGGTATCTCGTATTCTGTAAGTACCTCCCTCTGTATGGGTGGAATATATCAAAACGCTTCAGAGGAACAAAAGAAAAAATATCTTCCGGATTTATGTTCAGGAAAGAAATTTGGCTCCTTCGGATTAACTGAGCCAAATGCGGGCTCAGATGCAGCCGGTGTAAGAACTACAGCTAAGAAAAATGGAGATCACTATCTATTAAATGGTTCCAAATGCTTCATTACCAACGGCCCTCTATCTGAGACCTTCTTAGTATTTGCTTCAACGGATATAAGTCAAGGAACCAAAGGATTATCAGCGTTTATTATTGAAAAAAGTTTTCCCGGATTTTCCATAGGCACTATTGAAAACAAATGCGGGATAAGAGCCACTCAAGTTTCAGAACTGCTTTTTGAAGACTGTGTTGTCCCGGTTGAAAACCTAGTAGGACAAGAGGGAAAAGGTTTTGGCATAGCAATGAAAACTCTTGATGGCGGGAGATTCGGAGTCGCGGCACAAGGACTTGGCCTTGCAGAAGGAGCATTTGAAATAGCGAAACAATATATGAAAGATAGAATCCAGTTTGGCAAGCCTTTATTTAAGAATCAGTATTTAGCATTTAAAATGGCTGAATTAGAACTTGAAATTGAACAAGCTAAGTATATTTTGTACAAAGGAGTTCTTGATAAACAAGCAGGAAGACCTTATTCAGTTTCAGCAGCTAAGGCAAAAATGGCTTGTACAGATGCAGCCATGCACGTAACTGTAGAATGCGTTCAGATGCTTGGTGGAAATGGCTTCATGAAGGATTATCATGTTGAAAGAATGATGAGAGATGCTAAGATAACTCAGATCTATGAAGGAACAAATGAAATAATGAGAATGATTATTTCCGGAGCTATTTTTAAATAATTTAATTTGGATCCCCAGTTATAGTAGATTTGCGTCCTTGGCAGAGGGCGAAATGATACCTTAGCACTGGGTAGCCCCATCAGGAATGGTAACGAGATAGTTTCGTATTAAGACACCACGGTTTTATCGTGATTGCCCTTTTATTAATTTTCTATTTTGAGTAATGTGATTTAAAGTTGAAAGGAGAGAATGAATGAAAGAGTGCATTGCATGTCATTCCGGACAAATAAAACAGGTGGATATCATAACAAGAGATGATGTATTTACCTTAATTGAGAATAGTGAAGCAATTCTTAGTTCACAAACTCAAAAGATAATAAAGTTTGTTTGTTTGAATTGTGGATTTATAAACCTCTATGCAGAGGACTATTTTTAAGAAAACTCCTGCCCAATAGTTTGCAACATGAATACACGTCCCTATAACGTCGCTGTTATTACACCTCTAATATCACCTATAAGTGAAATTAAAGCATTTTTTCCTCAGTTACATAAGACAGGGACAATACTATTATATCATATTCATGTTTGAATTAAAACAGAAAATTGACCCTTCTGAGTACTTGTCAAGAACGCACTAGCAGCATACTCAGTTAATTGATTTCGGAATATTCAATTAGCCTGGTATTCAGATGGGTCTCTTTATTCATATCAAATGCCCCGCAATTTGCGGGGCAGGTTAAGTCACTGAGGATAACATTGGAGGAGGGCATACTATGAAGAAGGTTATCGTTCTGACAGCAGAAGAGGCTGTAGATTTAGTTAAAGATGGGGACACTCTTTGTACAAGTGGATTTGTTGGAAATAGTCTTCCGGAAGCACTTTTTAAGGCTATAGAAAAGAAATTTTTAGGGACCGGCTATCCTCAAAATATAACGTTGTTTTATCCGGCATCACAAGGCAGCAGGAACGGCACAGGCGGTGATCATTTTGCTCACGAAGGTTTGGTTAAAAGAGTCATAGCAGGTCATTTAAATACTGCTCCGAAGTTAGGCGAACTGTGTCTGGCTAATAAGTGTGAAGGTTATAACTTACCACAAGGTGCTTTGGAATATGTTATCAGAGATGCTGCGGGTCATAGGCCCGGCACAATTACCCATGTTGGGTTAGGTACGTTTGTTGATCCGAGAAATGGCGGAGGTAAAATAAACGCCAGGACGACAGAAGATTTAGTAGAAGTTATAAAAATTGGCAATGAAGAAAAGCTTTTCTACAAAGCATTTCCTATAGATATCGCTTTCCTGAGAGGTACTTATGCGGATGAGTATGGCAATGTAACCCTGGAAAAAGAAGTAGCTACTATTGAGGTTACATCTATAGCACAGGCAGTTATCAATAATGGCGGAAAAGTCATTGTTCAGGTGGAAAAGGTTGTAAAAGGCGGTACTTTAGACCCCAGACTGGTTCAAATACCTGGCATTTATGTTCATGCTGTTGTAGAAGTAGCTGATATGAAAGATCACGAACAAAGCGTTGGACATGAATATAACCCGGCACTTTGCGGGGAAGCAAGAGCACCTGAAGGTGGCGTTGAAACGACCCCATTAAGTATTAAAAAGGTTATTGGCAGAAGAGCAGCTATGGAATTGGTAGAGAATACCGTTGTTAATTTAGGTGTAGGAACACCTGAGTATGTTGCTCAAGTTGCCAGTGAAGAAGGAATAGCAAGTTATATGACCTTAACAGTTGAATCAGGGGCAATAGGAGGCAGTCCTCAAGGCGGAGCCAGATTTGGTGCTACTTTAAATCCTGACGCTATTATTGATCAAAATAGTCAGTTTGATTTTTATGATGGCGGCGGTCTGGACATGGCATTTTTAGGCTTAGCTGAATGTGATAAACAGGGCAA
Source organism: Desulfosporosinus youngiae DSM 17734 (assembly GCF_000244895.1). Taxonomy (NCBI): domain Bacteria; kingdom Bacillati; phylum Bacillota; class Clostridia; order Eubacteriales; family Desulfitobacteriaceae; genus Desulfosporosinus; species Desulfosporosinus youngiae. Next base: position 3,828,160 of record NZ_CM001441.1, on the reverse strand, counting down.
CATTAATGTCAGCAAATTTGGCCCCAAAATACCAGGTTGCGGTGGTTTCATCAATATCACCCAAAATGCCAAAAAAGTATTCTTCTGCGGCACATTTACAGCCGGGGGCTTAAAAGAAAGAATTGAAGATGGCAAGCTAATAGTCGAGCAAGAAGGCAGGCAAAGGAAATTTATTAAAGAAGTTGAACAAGTTACATTTAGTGGAAATTATGCCGTTAAAACGAAACAACCGGTTTTATATATTACAGAAAGAGCTGTATTTGAATTAAAAGAAGATGGACTTAACTTAATAGAAGTTGCTCCTGGAATTGATATCCAAACCCAAATTATCGATTTAATGGATTTTGCCCCTAAGATTGACAGCGGACTTAAGCTCATGGACGCAAGACTTTTTAGTGAAGAACTAATGAACTTGAAAAAATAAGCAAAGAGGGAGATTAAGCTATGTTTACAATGGGGATTGATATTGGGTCCTCATCCTCAAAGGTTGTAATCCTTGAAGATGGAGTTAATATTATCGCCGGAGAAGTTATTCAGATTGGAACAGGTTCTACGGGACCTAAACGTGTACTGGATGAAGCTCTTGCCAAAGCAGGTCTTACATTGCAAGACATGGCTAAAATTATTGCTACAGGCTATGGAAGATCGTCTGTGGAAGAAGCACACAAACAAATCAGCGAAATCAGTTGTCAGGCTAAGGGAGTTTTCTTTTTAGTTCCTTCAGCAAAATTAATTATTGATATTGGCGGTCAGGATGTTAAGGCCATTAAACTTGACAGTAAAGGCTGTGTTAAGCAGTTTTTTATGAATGATAAATGTGCCGCCGGAACAGGACGTTTTCTCGATGTTATGTCGCGGGTACTGGAAGTTAATCTTGATGAAATGGCGGAATACGATGCCCGGGCAACAGAACCTGCCACGGTCAGCAGCACTTGCACAGTTTTTGCAGAATCTGAGGTAATATCTCAGCTTGCCAACGGAGTTGCTAAAGAGAACATTATTGCAGGGGTTCACCAGTCAGTTGCTAGCAAAGCCTGTGGACTTGCCTATCGATGTGGGGTGGAAGAGGACATCGTGATGTGCGGAGGCGTTGCTAAGGACTTAGGGGTTGTCAGAGCAATCAGCAAAGAACTGAAAAAACCGGTCATTGTAGCTCCTAATCCACAAATTACAGCTGCACTTGGAGCTGCTATATTTGCCTTCGAAGAAGTTATGGAAACTGTTATGGTTGCCTTCGAAGAAGTTAGGGGAGCTAATAAATAAAGAAAAGAGGTATAGGAAATGACGGATACAACAACTATGAGTGCCAAAGAATTGTTAGGTTTCTATCAGGAAGAATTGTATGAAGAAGCGAGACAGGCCAAAAAAGAAGGAAAACTTGTTTGTTGGTCTGCATCGGTTGCTCCTTCGGAGTTTTGTGTGGCTATGGATGTGGCGATGATCTATCCTGAAACACATGCTGCGGGGATTGGGGCAAGAAAAGGTGCCTTAGATGTGCTGGAAGTTGCCGATGAAAAAGGCTATAACCTGGATACTTGCTCCTATGCAAGAGTCAATATGGGTTATATGGAACTTCTGAAACAAGAGGCTTTAACAGGAATAACGCCGGAAAAGCTTGAAAAATCCCCGGCGGCCAGAATACCGCTGCCCGATTTTGTCATAACCTGCAACAACATTTGCAACACCTTGCTTAAGTGGTATGAGAATCTTGCCGTTGAATTAAATATTCCCTGCATCATCATTGATGTTCCCTTTAATCATACCATGCCCATTCCCCAGTATGCTAAGGACTATATTGCGGAACAGTTTAAGGAGGCTATTACTCAGCTTGAGGAAATTTGCGGCAGGAAATTCGACTACGACAAATTTTTGAAAGTACAGGAACAAACCCAGCGTTCTGTGGCCCAGTGGAACAGAATTGCTGCTTTGTCGGGACATAAACCATCTCCTTTAAATGGTTTTGATCTTTTCAACTATATGGCCCTGATCGTTTGTGCCAGAAGCAGAGACTACGCGGAAATTACCTTTAAAAAGTTTGCCGATGAACTTGAAGAAAACCTCAAAAACGGTATCTACGCCTTTAAAGGAAATGAACAAAAGCGTGTAACTTGGGAGGGCATAGCTGTTTGGCCGCATCTGGGCCATACATTTAAAGGCTTAAAGAATCTGGGCAATATCATGACAGGTTCGGCTTATCCCGGTTTGTGGAATCTTACCTACACACCTGGGGATATGAGTTCCATGGCGGAAGCTTATACCAGAATTTATATCAATACTTGTCTCGATAACAAAGTTAAGGTGCTTAGTGACGTCATCAGCGGCGGAAAGTGTGACGGGGTTATTTATCATCAGAACAGAAGCTGTAAGCTCATGAGTCTTCTCAATGTCGAAACGGCTGATATACTCCAAAAACAAAATCATTTACCCTATGTCAGCTTTGATGGGGACCAAACGGATCCTCGTAACTTTGCTCCTGCCCAGTTTGATACACGTATCCAGGCCTTAGATGAAATGATGAAGCAGAATAAGGAGGGAGTTTCCAATGAGTAGAATTGAAACGATTATCAGTGAATTAACGTCCATTGCCAATAATCCCCGCCAGGCTATGGAAGATTATAAAAAAGAAACCGGCAAAGGGTCGGTTGGGGTTATGCCTTATTATGCTCCTGAAGAAATCATTCATGCCGCAGGGTATCTGCCCGTAGGTATTTGGGGAGGACAAAAGAGTATTTCCAAGGCCCGGGCCTATTTGCCTCCCTTTGCTTGTTCAATTATGCAATCCGTGGTGGAAATGCAGCTTGAAGGGGTCTATGACGATTTAGAAGCGGTCCTTTTCCCTGTTCCTTGTGACACCTTAAAATGTCTTAGCCAAAAATGGAAAGGAACCTCCCCTGTCATCGTTTTAACTCATCCTCAAAACAGAAAACTGGAAGCAGCCAATAAGTTTCTTGCTGAGGAATATAGGCTTGTGCGTGAAAAACTGGAAAAAATCCTGAATGTTAAGATTACAGACGAGGCACTTAACCAAAGCATTGAAATTTATAACGAAAATCGTAAAGTAATGCGTGAATTTACAGAGATAGCTGCTAATTATCCCAACATTATTGATCCCGTAAAACGTCATGCGCTTATCAAAGCCAGATTCTTTATGGAAAAAGCCAAACATACCGCTCTGGTCAAAGAATTGAATGCAGAGCTTAAAGCGTTACCGGTGGAAGCCTTTACAGGCAAAAAGGTTGTTTTGACAGGCATTATGGCTGAACCCAATGAAGTATTGGACATTTTGCAAGATAACGGTTTTGCTGTTGTGGCAGATGACCTGGCCCAGGAATCCAGACTGTTCAGAAATGATGTTCCCTCAGGGACAGACCCACTCTATCGCTTGGCTAAATGGTGGCAGGAATTCGATGGTTGTTCTCTGGCTGTCGATGCGAAAAAACCAAGAGGCCCCATGCTGATGGATATGGTTAAAGCATCTAAGGCCGATGCCGTTGTGGTTTGCATGATGAAGTTCTGTGACCCTGAAGAATTTGACTATCCAATCTACTACAGACAGTTTGAAGAAGCCGGAATTAAGAGCTTATTTATAGAAATTGACCTGGAACCAACCTCCTTTGAACAGACTAAAACCAGAGTTCAAAGTTTTAGAGAAATGCTGTGATTTCTAAGTTAATAGATCGTAGTTATATCTCTTGTTGCTTGTTTACAGCCCGTGGTGGGAAGAGGTAGTGTTCGTGCCCCTTCCCCCTTTGTTTGTTCGGCAGAGAATGATAGTTCTTTAGTGAAGGTTCCCTTTAATTGAAATTAAGTGGTCCGGCAGGCGTGCCATATTCGAAGCGTTACAAGGAGGTATAAGGATGTTAGCTCGTGAAGTTTTGGATGAACTTGTTCGAGTGCTCGGTCGTGAAAATGTCCTCACAGAGCAGGAAGACTTATTGACCTATGCTTATGACGCAACTGCGGCGATGAAACATCATAAGCCGGATGTCGTGGTTGCACCTCTATCGACTGAACAGGTGGCAGATGTGGTGAAAATCGCCCTGCGTTACCAGGTCCCTATTTATACACGTGGTTCCGGAACGAACCTTAGCGGGGGAACGATTCCCATTGCAGGAGGTATCGTTCTCTCTATGCTCAACCTCAACAAAATTCTGGAAGTAGACCAGGATAATTTAACGGCAACCGTTCAGCCTGGGGTGATCATTCAGGCTCTCAATGATGAAGCGGCAAAACACGGTTTATTGTATCCGCCGGACCCCGGCACCGTCACCACAGCAACTATGGGCGGCTCGGTTTCAGAGTGTTCAGGTGGATTGCGCGGCCTGAAATATGGTGTAACCAAACATTATATTATGGGCTTGCAAATAGTCCTGGCCAATGGAGAAGTCATTCGTTGGGGCGGAAAAACGGTCAAGAACGTGACCGGGTATGATTTAGTGGCTCTCTTTACCGGGGCTGAAGGAACCTTGGGAATTATCACTGAAATAATCGTCAAATTAATTCCGGCTCCGGAAGCACGTAAGAGCATTTTGGCGGTCTTTGATGACCTTGATAAAGCCGGGAGGGCCATCGCAGCCATTATTCGCAATAAAATTATTCCGGCGACCCTGGAGATCCTGGATAATGTGACGATTCAGACCGTGGAAAACTTTGTCCATGCGGGACTCCCCATGGACGCGGAAGCAGTCCTCTTATGTGAAGTGGACGGCTACAAGGAAGTTGTCCAACGGGAAGCTGTTTTGGTGGAACGAATTCTGAAAGTAGAAGGAGCCGTTCAGGTAAACATAGCTAAAGATGATAAAGAGCGCGACCTTTTGTGGCTGGCTCGCCGCAGCGCCCTGCCTGCTCTCGCTCAAAAACGGCCGACCACCGTACTTGAAGATGCCACCGTTCCCCGGAGTAAAATTCCGGATATGATTAAAGCCATCCGTCGAATTGCCATAAAACACAATCTGCAAATTGCTACCTTCGGGCATGCGGGAGACGGAAATCTGCATCCCACCATTTTAACCGATGAACGGGAAGCAGAAGAAATGAAACGAGTGCACCTGGCAGTGGATGAGATTTTCGAAACGGCGCTGGCCCTGGGCGGAACCCTTTCCGGTGAACATGGGATTGGTATTGCAAAAATGAAATATCTGAACCGGGAATTTGGGGAAGCAGGGGTGGCAGCCTTGCGGCGCCTTAAAGAAGCCCTGGATCCCAACTATTTGCTGAACCCTGGGAAGATTGTAAGGAGGGACTGATCGTGTCCGTATATGATTCACTGGATTCGATTACCGGAGAACTCCATAAATGTATGAAATGCGGAAATTGCATGGCGGTATGCCCCATTTACAAGGAAACCCGTCAGGAAGTCGGAGTTGCCAGGGGAAAAATCAGTTTAGCGGAATTCATTCTCTCCGGCGAAATAGAGATGACGAAGGGCATGGGGGATCGTTTTTCCCTTTGTACGACCTGTATGGCTTGTAATACCAACTGTCCCTGTGGGGTTCGGTTCGATAAAATTATTCTGGCAGCAAGAGCGGAAGCCGTCCGTAAAAAAGGACTGCAGTCGGCCAAAAAAATTGCCTTTACTGCCTTGAAGATGCAACGGGTGTTTGATTTTGGGATGAAGGCGGGAAGTATTTTCCAGGGTGTTGCCTTAAAAAACATACCGAACCGGCACAGCAAATTGGCACGTATGCGCGTGGATGTGGGGATAGGTAAAGAGAAAGTCTTCCCCATGCTGGCCAAGAAGACCTTGCGTTCCCAGTTCCCTGAAGTGATCAAGGTTAAAAACCCTAAGCTGAGAGTCGGGTTCTTTACGGGCTGCATGATTAACTATTTTTACACGGACATCGGTAAAGCGGTGATCGAGGTGCTTAGGGAAAATGACATTGAGGTCGTTATTCCTAAGTCTCAGGCTTGTTGCGGTATCCCGGCCTCGGTCAATGGGGATGTGGATTCAGCACGGACTTTGGCCAAACGCAATTTGCGGGCCTTTGAGAAGGTGGGGGCGGATGCCTTAGTGGTAGCCTGTTCTTCAGGTGGTACTGCCTGGAAGCATGTTTTTGGAGAGCTGCTGGAAAATGATCACGAACTTAAAGCCCTGGCGGATCAATGGGCTAAAAAATCCTATGATATTTCTGAGTTTCTGATTCATCAAGTTCCCTTTAAGAAAGAAGGTTTGGGCCGGGTAGCGCGTAAAGTGACCTATCATGAACCGTGCCACTTAAACCGGGGACAGGGGATTAGTAAGGAACCCCGGGAGATTTTAAAAAGCATCCCCGGTGTGGAATTGGTTGAAATGAAAGAGCCGGGCCGCTGTTGCGGTATGGCAGGATCATTCAGCCTTATCCACCCGGATCTCTCCGGACAGATTTCTGATCGTAAAACAGCAGATATCCAGATGACCCATACGGATACCGTAGCAACGGGTTGTCCGGCTTGCCGGCTGCAGCTGCAAAGCGGGGTGGAGAATGCCGGATTTGACGAAGAAGTATTGCATACGGTTCAAATCCTGGCTGAGTCTTATCGGGCCGGTAAGAAGAATTGAAACCTTCTAAATAGTTAGCATGATGGAAACGCTTTGCATAAGTGTTTCCATGTTTTTTGTAAGAATATTAGTACTGCTCTCTTTGGTCTATACTCTTTTGCCCATGCTGCCGCGGCAGAATTCTATTAAATATGTAGAAATGCAAGGATAGGGTTGTTTCCTGATTTTTGCGTCGCTCCCTTCATGGGAGCGTGGATTGAAATCCGACTAATGATGCGGCCGGCATTTTGCTACGGATGTCGCTCCCTACATGGGAGTGTGGATTGAAATAAGGGTCACAGTTTGATCGGAGTAAATATTAACATGTCGCTTCCTACATGGGAGCGCGGATTGAAATAGCTTCAAGGGTTGCTGCACTTGCTGCCGGAAGGTCGCTCCCTCATGGGAGCGTAGATTGAAAAATGAAGCCGCAGATGCTGGGTGATTTACATCGCCCAGCATCTGCGGCTTGCGGCTAAAGTTGCAGATACTATGAATATCCTTTTAAAATAAAAGAATTGGTGTAATCGCAACATCAACAGGAAGTTCACCGGTCGGCAGAGTAGCAATTACCTCATTAGTAGCCGTATCAAGCACCGTAATGGAATTAATTCCCGTATTCGCGACATAGGCTCGTGAATTGTCGGGAGTAATCTCAACTTCTTCCGAAGCACTTCCGGGAGGTAAATCTATAGTAGTCAATATTGTATTCGTTGCCGTGTTAATGACTGTAACTGTATCATTGCTTGCGTTCGTGACATAAGCACGTGAACCGTCAGGGATAATTGCAATTCCTACCGGACCGCTGCCGGAAGGTAAAGTAATCGCAGTTAGAATAGTATTCGTTGCTGTATCAATTACCGTAACGGTATCATTAAGATAACCCGTGACATAAGCCCGCGAACCGTTGGGAGTAATAGCAATTAATACGGGCCTGCTTCCGGAAGGGAAATTAATCGTAGTTGTTATTGTATTCGTTATAGTGTCGATTACCGCAACAGTGTCATTATCTTCATTTACTACATAAGCTTGTAAACTATCAGGGGTAATCGCAATTCCTACAGGACTGCTTCCGGAAGGTAAAATAATGGTAGTCAATATGGTATTGGTTGCCGTATTAATTACAGAGACTGTAGAAGCCAAGCGATTGGCTACATAAGCCCTTGTACCGTCAGGCGTTATAGTAATTAATATAGGGTTGCTTCCGGGGGACAAGGTTATAGTAGTTTTAAATGTATTCGTTGCTGTGTCGACGACTGTAACAGTACTATTACCATAATTTACGATATAAGCTAACGAACCGTCAGGGGTAAACGCTGTACCTGCCGGATTGCTTCCGGGTGGAAAAAACAGCGTAGTCAATATAGTATTCGTTGCTGTGTTAATGATCATAACGGTATCAGAATACGGATTTGAAACATAGGCATACAAAAGCTCTTGAATTTGAGAAAGTTCCCCTTCCAGCACATGTTCCTTTAAAATCTGCCCATTCGAACCTTTTTCCAAAATGGTTATGGCAATGTTATTGGCACCAAGCCCGCTGGTAAGAACCCTGACTCCAAAGACATCCTGATTGGGAATAATGTTATCTACGGTAAAACTAGAACCCGGAGTACCAAATGGATTAAGGGAAACCAGATTGACCGCAAAGAGGGTTTCGCTGGCGAATCCATCTCCAGCCGGATTGATACTATATGCTTCAACCCCAACAAGTGCAGGTAATTTACCGGTATTGAACAAGCGAACGGTTAGCTGGGTTGTACGAGGTACAGCCCTGTTTTCAATGGGTCCTGTATCAAAAACGGCCATCAGAATACCCTCCCAATCATCCTATATTTTGCCTGAGCCTTTGATGGTTTTACATTGAATCATGAGTTATTGAAGGATCTTACAGAGAATGGATTTGACTTAAATTCGGAATCGATTCCGAATTTGAAATATCCGCAAAATCAGTGCCATTTGAATGGGTCTGGATAAAACTTCCCTTATTCCGGATTTTGATAAACCAGGCCGTGACCTGTCTTTTTATCTTATGCCCCTCGTTCGGCAGGGGTTACCCTTGTCCGGGATACTTGTGACAAAATAAGGGCAAAACCGTGAAGTGCCTATGCTCTGGTGTTCTTTCCGGTCTTGACTTTGTTATTGTCACAAGTGAGGGCTTGAACACATAGGCTATGAGTAAGATTGTTCAAATCCGTCCTCCCAAAGCAAGCTCACCGCTGCCCAGGACGGCTCAAATTCGGAATCAATTCCGAATTTGAGCTGCACCCAGGCGATTAGGGGGACCTTCATGGCAGAGAATGATGTAGCCGGCATGCCAACCCGGGAGCTTAAGCAGGCAGTTAAGGAAAGTTCGGAATACAAAATGAGCCTCGGCCCGGGGCACAGCAGAAGCTATCTGCAAAACCTTATGGGACGCAGATTCCCGAATAAAAAGTTCACCCGGAATCATATTCCAGGCGGACTTTTTGTTTAGGGAGCGTCCTTATGTTAATATAAAAAGATATACTCACAGTCCTCCAAAACCGTGGAGAAAGGTGTCTGAAGAAAATGAAAACCATCGGCAGAGAATTTTATAATAGAGATTCCTTAATAGTGGCCCGGGAACTTTTGGGAAAGGTACTGGTCCATGAAACAGAGGGCGGGAGGATTTCCGCAAAAATCGTGGAAACGGAAGCCTATATGGGGATTGAAGATAAAGCGGCTCATTCCTACGGCGGAAAAAGAACGACCCGGGTGGAGGTTATGTATGGCGGGCCGGGATGTTCCTATGTTTTCATGATTTACGGCATGTACTATTGCTTCAATGTAGTCACCAGGGAAGAAGGAATTCCTCAGGCTGTCTTGATCAGGGCCGTCGAGCCGGCAGAAGGGTTTGAGCAAATGTCCGCCAACAGATTCCAAAAGGCTTATCATCAGTTAAGCAAAAGCCAGATTAAGGGGCTGACCAATGGACCGGGAAAATTATGCAGGGCACTTTTAATCGATAAAAGTTTAAACGGAGAAGATTTGCGCGGAAGGAAGCTGTACATAGAAGAGGGTGAGGGGGAAAACTTTTCTGTCGTGTCAGCCAAACGGATCGGAATTGATTATGCCGGGGAAGCAAAGGATTACCAGTGGCGGTTTTATATAGAAGCCAACCCCTATGTATCCGTAAAGTAATCCTGAACAAATTGGCGTTTACTTATTAAAGCAGCTTAATAACCCTGTCATCAGACAGAGGATTAATTTGATGACAATAGTGGTTTGAAAGGAAAACAAGACGGTTTGAGCGGTATATTGGTTTCAGAATAAAAAAAGAGCGGAGGGCTGAAAGTGAATTTTTCGGCCCTCTTTTTCGGCCTTTTATAGATGATATGGGGAATTTTTTGATAACATAAGGGTGATAGAGATTATGAAAAATGAAATGCAGATAAACTATAATCGGGAATGGCTGAATATTAGGGCGGATTTTGACTTGTCGGTATCACCGGAATGAAAAATGAAGTTAATGCTTAGAAAACGTTGAATAACAATAAATTAAAAGGTTTTTGTGCAGAGAGAAATAGGGCTTTAGAAGCCATCGACTGTCCTAGAAAGGTGTGAGCACATGAATACTATTCTCCTTATTGAAGATAATGAGCAGCTGCAGAAATATATCTCCGAGTATTTGGAAGTCTACGGCTTCACGACGCGGATTCTTGACGACTATGATGCTGTGCCCGAAACAATAGCGGCTTGTAGACCCAAACTCATTCTGCTTGATATCAATCTGCCGAAATTTGACGGCTTCTATTATCTGAAGCTGATACGGAAACATTATAAAATTCCCATCATCATCATTTCAGCGCGCAGCGAAGAAGGGGAGCAGATACGGGGCATAGAAAACGGCGCGGACGATTATATCACGAAACCTTTTTCCATTGGTGTATTGCTGGCGAAAATAAATGCCATGCTGCGCAGGGAGGCAGAGCTGCACAAGAGGGTTATATCCCTTGATGGGCTATGCTTGAATGAAGACACTCTGAGTGTAGCGTATAAGGGCGCAGGAACAGAGCTTTCCAAAAATGAGTACCGGGTACTCCGGCTCTTAATGAAAAACGCCGGGCAAATCGTCAGCCGGGAACAGCTTTTGGAAGAGCTTTGGGACGATGTGAGCTTTGTTGACGACAATACCTTAACCGTCAATATTACCCGCGTGAAAAAGAAGCTCATGGAGCTCGGACTGCAAAACTGTCTTGAAACGAAAAGAGGGGTAGGATATGCATTTAATACGGCTGCTCTGCCAAACCATTGACAGCGAGCGGAAAGGGATTATTTTTTATCTGGCAAACACGGCGGTTCTGCTCTTGATTTTCAATCTTACTTTCACGGGAGGTATCATTGTCTATCCAACTCTGATCAGCCTGATAATATTGGCGGCTTACTTAATCCTTAAAGCTGTGATGATGCACAGCTTTTTGCATAATTTAGCCGGTGCCAGGCACAGCAGGGGGTACGAATCATATCCTGAAACCTGTAAGGAAGTCTTTGTTTTTGAAGCCATTGAGGAGATACATGCCCATTATAATGAAAGGATCATGGCCCTGAATGAAAAGCTGGAGGGCCGCAATTCCATGTTCTCCAGTTTTATTCATAACATGAAAACCTCGTTGGCTGTCATTGAGCTGGCCTGTGCCCAGCCATCCACCGACACTCTCGGCGATATTGCTCTGGAAAATGAAAAGCTGAAAAGAAATTTAGAGCAGGCTCTGAACATTCTGAGACTTGATGAGTTCTCCAACGATTACGTGCCGGAGCGAGTTGATCTGCAGGCCTTGGTCAGCAAGGTTATTAATGAAAAGAAGCGTGACTTTATCTATGCCGGCGTGTTTCCGAAGCTTTGCGGTGAGAGTGCCTATGTCTATACCGATAAAAAGTGGTGTGCCTATATCCTGGAGCAAATCATCGCCAATGCCATCAAATACAGTCCTTCAGGTAAAAATGTCTATGCGGACATAATTCCGGGCGAAAAACGCACGGTACTGACAATACGGGATGAAGGGATAGGTATAGAAGCTGAAGATATCCCCAGGGTTTTCGAATTGTTTTTTACGGGCAAAAACGGCAGGTGCAGGCGGTGTTTTGGAGACTTTTTCCGCTTTGGAATTTGCCAGCTGCCAAAACTACAGGAACAGCGCAGACGGGTTTAGCAATTACTATTTGGAACACTACCGGGACAGTATGGTCATCAGTGAAAGCGAGTTTAACAGGCATATGGGACTGCAGCTGGATGTTATGCCGGACGAATTAGTGCAGGTTTATAATTCCAGTGCCAGAGCGCAGGAACCCCTTAACTATGATACGGTTATCACGGTCCAGCCCTGGCGGCAAGGTGTAACCCAAGCCCAAAGCTTTGGGACCGGCCCTACAGATAGGGATACCTTTGTCGCCTCCTTGGAGGAGACAAAACATCTGGTCTATGCCCGGGAAAAAACAAGCAAGATGTATGCGCCTTTCCTTGATTCCTATGGCAATATTGAGTATGCAGGAGTTTTGGCCAATGTCATTGACGACAGGGTTTATCAAAGCCTTAGGGCCGATACGGAAACAGCCTATTTGTTTAATCTGAAATCAGGCGACGGCAGACAGGTCTTTAAATCTATCCTTAAAGGCCTGCGTAACCTAAACGGCGCTGATGAAAACTTATGGGCCAGCTCCAGTTTAGTATTCGGCATAAAAGACGACATCACCCATCTCCGCCCGATTTATAAGCAGGAGCGTTTTGATGTCGCCTTCGGGATTGGCGGGTTTACCTTCTTTGCCTTTAGCTTCATAGGATTTTTGTTCTTACTGTCCTCAGGTATTGTCTTGTATTACAAAATTGTCACGGATATTGATGAGGAAAAAGAACAGATTGCCATGCTGAAACGAATTGGGCTGAACAATCAAGAGTGCAGAAGCTACCTGACAAAACATTTAGCCATCCTTTTCTTTACCCCTCTTGTCCTGGGCATTAGTTTAGGCACGGTATACATGCACGCAGAGCTTAAGTTCAGCCCTTATGTGGGTTATATGATGAGCTTTATCTGGATAATAACAGGGGTAGTTGCGGTTTTGGATGTACTCCTTTACCTGTCCCTTAGGAAACAGTTTTTTAAGGGGGTTGAAGTCTGAGCTTTTCCATTAAGCTCTAAAATATTTAAACCCTCAGATGCTACTGGTGCTTCAAAAAAACTAGTGACATGAATAAACACCGCTTCAGTGTCAAATGCAGCTCTTTGGGGTTGTTCGCTGCGTCTTTGTGCAATTTGACGTAAGCATTGCTCGTTATTTATATTAAGGAAAATTACTTGATGGCTTGCATTGACCTCTGACGCCATATCCAAAAACCACTTTCGCAATTTTTGAGTATTAGCTGGAAAATCCATCACTACATCTGTACCGACACTTAATATGTTTTGGACATGCTTTTTCACCAATGGCTTAATCTGTGCTGAGAATTTTAGATAGTCCTCAAATGATGTGACCTGATTGGGATAAAGTGATGAAATCCATTCATCCTCAGACAGCAGTACCGCATGTTTATCTATCGCCAATTGTTTTGATTTAGTTGATTTTCCCGCACCCATTTTTCCACAGAAAAAGTATAGCGTCCCCAATTGTTTCATATTTTTTAACCCCACTTTTCTCCCCTCCTAATGGATTGTCAATTAAATTCTACTACTTTTTTGCCAAATAGGGCGTTTATGCTGCCCGTCCCTACATCTAATTTTCCAACCATATTGAATATATTACTATAATTCGACGTGAAATTGCGTGTGATTTTAGTGTGAATTATGGGGGTAAATAGCACGTGGTTGGGCCTTTATCCCTTGGTAATAGAGCAACAGGGCTAATGCGGATTACTCACAATTAGCCCCTATTATAGCCGTGAATTTTAGTGTGAAGTTAGGATTTGCACCTCAATATGGAACCCGTTAAGATTAGGATGTGGGGTGCTATTGTCGCTCATGGACCTTGGGGCGGAGAAGAATTTATCATTATTTTGCCGGAAATTGAATTAAAGCATGCTGTCAACATTGCTGAAAAGATTAGAATAATTGTTCAAACCCATGATTTTGGAATTGATCAGAAGATATCGATCAGTTTAGGGGTCGGAGAACATAAAACCAATGAAAGTTTTGATCAATTAATGCTTAGAATAGATAATGCCTTGCTAAAAGCAAAATCCGATGGAAGAAACAGGGTTGTATCCTGTTAAGAACTAAACGTCATTAGCAGAGAAAGGACACGGCAGCATGAAAAAATATATTGCTCTCCTGCGGGGAATCAACGTAGGCGGTAATAACAAAATATCCATGCAACAGTTGAAGGAGACCTTCCGGCAAGCCGGCTACACAGACGCGCAGACATATATTAACAGCGGAAATATCATTTTTTCCAGCAATGACAGCGAAGAGGCGCTTCAAAGGGTATGTGAGACCCTGATCTCGGAACAATTCGGATTAGCCATAGCCGTTGCGATTATCTCCGCTGAAGAACTCACCGATGCGCTTGAACACGCGCCGGAATGGTGGAATATACCCAACGGTGCAAAGCACAATGCCATCTTTGTGATCCAGCCCGCCACCGCGGAGGATGTTTGCGCCGAGGTCGGCGAAATCAAACCGGAATATGAAAGGGTTGCCTATTATGGCCGGGTCATCTTTTGGTCGGCCCCTATGGAAACCTTTTCCCGAACAAGATGGTCAAAGGTTTCCGGCACCAAGACCTACCAAAAGATAACTGTCAGGAATGCAAATACGGCGAGCAAACTTGCGGAGCTTGCCGCAGCCGCACAATAAGGCTTCTTTCCTATGCTGTTCTAGTATTACGGCCTAATAATACATAGCTGATTAAGGCGGCCATAACCGGAACCAATGATAGCATGTAGATCAAGCTATAGCCTGTTACCTCTGCGACAACACCCCACATTATAGAGCTTAGCCCAATTCCCAAATCAAATCCGGTAAAAAATGTGGCATTTGCTGATCCGCGCCTTTCAGGAGATGAAAGGATGATGGCAAGTGCTTGTAAACTCGGCTGAACTGTGCCAAAACCAGCACCATACACAAATGCGGCCACTAAAAACCATTGGATGCTAGCCGCAAAATATAGCAGAATCATGGCAAATCCAATGAGTATAATACCGGGAATTACTACAAAATCAAAACCCCGTTTGTCGGATAAACGCCCGGCAAAAGGCCGGAATATGGCAAGAGAAACAGCGTACACGGTAAAAAAAGAACCAATATTGCCGATGCCTCTCTGAGAGGCATACAATGCGATAAATGAAACGATCGCACCGTAAGTCATGGTAATAAAAAATATCACTAAAGTGGGACGGAATGCCGCTTTTTCAATCAAACTCAAGGTTTGTCTGGTTGGAGTCACATTCCTATACTTGATAAGACAAGCTAAAATAATGGCTATCATGACCATAAACGCTGCGAGTGAAAACATAATATTAAAGCTGAAACGATCTATCATAAAAAGTCCTAATGCAGGGGCAAGCGCCATTGATATAGTTCCGGCTAAACCATAATAGCCCATACCCTCTCCCATTCTGGACTTAGGAATAATGTCGGCTGCTACCGTACCGGCTGCCGTGCTGGTAAGTCCCCAGCCAAAGCCATGGATAAAACGAATTGCAAGCAACACTAACAAAGAAGGCGCCCAGATATAGGACAATACACATGCGGTAAATAGTATCATACCTGCCAGGAATATACTTTTTCGACCATGTACATCCAGAGCTTGTCCGGTAAAGGGGCGAATAAGGATAGCGGAAAACGTAAAAATACCAATTACGAGACCGGCTGAAGTATTACCGCCACCTAAACTTTTTGCATATACGGGCAAAGTAGGCAGTAACATCTGGAAGCCCAGGGAAGTAAACAAACTCACTAAGGTAATAAGAATGAAATCCTGTCTCCATAGAGGTTCTTTTTGAATAAGGTTTGTGTTATTTTCCATGTTTTTCACCCTTTTGTTAAAATTTTATTGTCAGGACAACTAAATGGGAAAATAAAATCCATCAATATCCATCAATCCAGATTATCAAATATTTTGTTGAGAACGCTCTTAACTTCTTCAATTTGTTTTTTATCAATACCTTTTATGGCCTTGTCAAGAGCTTTAAATGCTAAAGGATATAATTTGTCTTCTAATTCTTTCCCCTTACTTGTAAGGTAAATGAAATAGGCTCTATTATCGTCTGGATTAACTTGTCTGGTGATAAACCCCTTTTTTTCGAGTTTTGATAGCATTCTTACGGTTGTAGGCTGATCCTTAGATGTAAGTTCGGCCAATTCTTTGGGGGAAATACCGTCCTGATCCCATAAGCAATTTAAAACAGCCCATTGCTCGGGAGTTACATCATAGTCTTTTAAATAGTGCAGTAAATTATTTTTCATCTTTGTGTTGGTTCGGTTTAAAATAAAGCCAAGGCTATTCCTAAGTCTGAATGTCACGTTGCCGCTCCCTTTATAAATATTGTTGTCAAGACAATTATATGCTGGCTGCAGAGTTTGGTCAAGAAGGGCTATTGTCTTAGACAGGAATTTTCAGCCTTGCAGCGTATTTTCTGTCTGCAGAGGCTGCCAGCTGCAGCCCCTGAATGTCAGCTGCAGGCTGGCAAGGTTATAGCAAATTTTAAGAACTTTTGAAAATAAATGTTGACTTAAAACTAAGGAAATGTATAATTAAAACCGTAAACTCCAATTAAAAATGCTTTTATAAAAAAATAATCTCTTATTCTTGTATAAGCTCATTAATATGGTGTGAGCGTTTCGACCAGGCAACCATAAATTGCCCAGGCTACATGAATAACTTATTTAGATTGCCGTTTATTAAACCTAAACGCGTGTGTCTGACTTGTTATTCGTGTGCCTGGGTTTTTTGTTTTTAAGATCATCCACAGGAATTTAATCAGGCAGATGAGGATAAACACATGCAATTAGAAGAAATTAACATCCTGTGAAAAATGAGTTTCCCTTTAATTTAATATGGAGCGGAAAAAGAAACCAAGTAAAGGCAGAAGTAACGATTTGAGAAATGATTCACAACGAAATGATGTTAAGTTATGATTTTCTTCGCTCGTGCGGAATTAGGAGGTAGATGTAATGAATATTGGTAAAAGTATTCCTCGTGTCGATGCTTTCGACAAGGCAACAGGACGAACCAAGTATACCGATGACCTGTGTGACAGCCAGGCACTTGTAGTTAAGCTTGTTCATTCCACCATCGCTAATGGTCTTGTCAAATCAATTGACATCTCTGAAGCGGAAAAAGTCGAAGGTGTTGTTAAAATCGTCACCTGCTTTGATGTTCCTAAATATTACTTCCCTACGGCGGGACACCCCTGGTCAACCGATCCTCATCATCAGGACGTAGCTGACCGTCTTCTTCTGACAGACAGAGTCAGATTCTATGGCGAAGAGGTTGCAGCAGTAATAGCTGAGAATGATATTGCTGCTGCGCAGGCAGTCAGAAAGGTTAAAGTTGATTATGAGGAATACCCTATTGTGCTCGATGTTCAGGAGGCCATGAAGGAGGGTGCTCCCCAGCTTCATGAAAACTATCCTAACAACATTCTTGGCCACACCAATCTAAGAATCGGCAACTATCAGGAGGCCATTAAAGAACCCGGACTGATAAAGTTTGATGACTGGTACGATACTCCTACCGTTCAGCACTGTCATATCGAGAATCATATCTGCTATGCTTATGAAGAAAATGGCAGGATTAATATTGTTTCCTCAACCCAGATTCCCCACATCGTCCGCCGGGTTGTTGGCCAGGCCCTTGGTATTTCCTGGGGAAAGGTCAGGGTAGTCAAGCCCTATATCGGCGGTGGCTTCGGCAACAAGCAGGATGCTCTATATGAACCCTTGTGCGCCTACCTTTCAACTCAGGTTGGAGGAAGACTTGTCAAGATTGATGTGGCAAGAGAAGAAACCTTTACTAACAACCGTGTCCGTCATGCCATCAGAAGTCACGTAGTTACCTGGGTACGTCCTGACGGAACCATTGTGGCCAGAAAGCTGGAAGCTTTCTCCAATCAGGGTGCCTATGCTTCTCATGGACATGGTATTGCAGCCAAAGGCATGGGGGCCTTCCCCCAGTTATACCCCTGCCCCAATGTTGAAGCCGATGCTTATACCGTATTCACAAACCGCACTGTTGCAGGTGCCATGAGAGGATATGGCATCCCTCAGGCAATGTTCCCTGTGGAGAGCCAGATTGATGATATAGCACGCAAAATCGGCGCCCATCCCCTGGAGTACAGGCTGAAGCATCTCATGCCCGTGGGCTATGTTGATGGATTCTCCAAAAATGAGAACTATTTTGACAGCTTTAGACAATGTATAGAAAAAGGAAAAGCGGCTATTGACTATGATAGAAAATACGAGGAATACAAGCATCAGACAGGAGATACCCGCCGTGGTATAGGCTGTGCAGTTTTTTGGTATAACACAGCAGTATGGCCAATCAGTCTTGAATCCTCTTCCTGTCGTATGGTTCTTAATCAGGATGGTTCAGTCCAGATACAGTTAGGCGAAACTGAAATAGGTCAGGGTGCCGATACTGTTTTCGCCCAGATGGCAGCAGACATTTTAGGCTACTCCATGGATAAAATTAATGTTGTATCCTGTCAGGACACGGATGTTACACCCTTTGGTACAGGTTCATATGCCTCCAGGCAAACCTACGTCGGGGGTTTTGCAATCAGACAGACCGCTGAAATACTAAAGGCCAAAATACTCGAGTATGCTCACGAATTGACAAGAATGCCTGTCTTCAACCTGGAAATAGCAGACAACCATATTGTCCGCACCACGGATGGCAGAATTCTCATGTCAATTGCAGACCTGGCCTGTGAAGCTCTTTATAGTCTGACCCATTCACAGCATATGACAGCAGAGAGCACTTACCAGATTAAGTCCAATGCCTACTCTTTTGGCTGCTGCTTTGTGGATGTGGAGGTTGATATAAAATTATGCAAAGTGAAGATACTTGATATTATCAATGTTCATGATTGCGGACAGCTCATTAACCCTGATCTTGCTGAAGCACAAGTTCATGGCGGGATGAGTATGGGCATCGGCTACGCTTTGTCGGAACAGCTTCTGTACGATCCCAAGTCAGGCCGGACACTCAATGACAATCTTCTCGACTATAAGCTGCCGACAACCATGGATCACCCTGATCTTGCAGCACAGTTCGTTGAGAATTATGAACCTACCAGCGCCTTTGGCACAAAGGCTCTGGGCGAGCCTCCGGTATGTCCGGTGGCCCCCGCCATTAGAAATGCTATTTTAAATGCAACAGGTGTCGGCATGTTTAAAGCACCCATGACACCTCATGTTCTCTTTGAACGTTTTAGCGAAGAAGGACTGATTTAACAGCGAATTGACAGGACAATGGTGCACAGAAATGCCCGGAAACCCCGGGCCTGAAAGGAGTTATTATGTACGACATTAAAGCATTATATGAAGCCGGCAGCATCCGGGAAGCTGTTGAATTAAGACTTGCGCACCCCGAAGCGGATATTATTGCAGGGGGCAGTGACGTTTTGGTCCAGATGCGTGAAGGGAAACGTGCCGGCAAAGAATTAATCAGTATCTATATGATTGACGAAATGAGAGGAATCAGGCTTGACGAGAATGAAGCCATCAGAATCGGCTCCTTAACCAGCTTTTCCCACATTACCAAACATGAAATCATTCAAAAACACATCAATGTTCTTGGTGAAGCTGTCGATATGATCGGAGGTCCTCAGGTGCGGAACATCGGCACCATAGGCGGCAATACCTGCAATGGTGTTACCTCGGCAGACTCCGCTTCCACCCTGCATGCCTGGGAGGCAATTATCGAGCTCACAGGCCCTGAAGGAGTCAGAAGACTTCCAATCAAGGAATTCTACATTAAAGCAGGTGTTGTAGATATCAGGGCGGGAGAAATCCAGACGGCTATTATCATTCCGAAGGAAAGCTACGTAGGCTATAAAGGGCACTATATCAAGTATGCCATGAGAAATGCCATGGATATTGCAACGACAGGCTGTTCAGTCAATGTTAAGCTTTCAGAGGACAAAAAAACCATCATCAAGGCCCGGATAGCTTATGGCGTTGCCGGTCCTGTTCCCATGCGCTGTCCTGCGGCGGAAGTTAAAGCCAATGGTCAGCCTGTCTGCAGTGAGACAGTGAAGGCCTTTGCTGCCGGCGTGCTTGAGGATATCAATCCCCGTGACAGCTGGCGTGCTTCCAAAGCATTCCGTCAGCACATTGCCGTGGAACTGGCAGAGCGCTGTTTAATCGAAGCCATCAGATTGTCCGGAGGTGAGATTTAATGTCTGCACAATATAAACTGGTAAAATGCAACATCAACGGCAAGGACGTTGAAACCATGGTCGATGTCCGCGCTTCCCTGACGGATATGCTGAGAAACGATTACCGCCTCACCTCAGTAAAAAAAGGCTGTGAGGTTGGGGAGTGCGGAGCCTGTAACGTGCTTATCGATGGGGAATGCTTTAATTCTTGTATTTACCTGGCTGTCTGGGCGGAAGGAAAGAAGATTCGTACCCTGGAAAGTCTGCTGGGACCTAATGGGGAGCTTTCCGACATTCAGCAGTCATTTATCGATGAAACAGCTATCCAGTGCGGCTTCTGTACTCCGGGATTTATTATGACGTCCGTTGAAATACTGGAAACGGGTAAGGAATATAACAGAGATCAATTAAGAAAGCTTCTTTCGGGTCATCTTTGCCGATGCACCGGATATGAAAATGTTGTTACTGCGGTAGAAAAAACCATGCTCAGACGTCTTGGTAAATTAGACTAGTATAATCATTCTTGAAATTGAAAAGCCTACAATTATTAGAAGGAATGATGCCTTCGCCCCTTCAATAGCCAGTATAGCACCCCAAGTAATGGTTGATGCTATACTGGCTAAAAGGAATCCAGGTACATATATAAATAACACCAATAGTTAATGTTCATGCTCAAGAGACATTTGCAGGCTAATTGATAGTCAGAAAGCGGGAGTAAAATGTTTATAGTAAATGTAAATGGAAAAGATTATCAATCGGAAACCGATATGAGCTTGATGAATTTTTTGCGTGAAAAACTCAAAATAACCTCAGTAAAGAATGGCTGCCAAGAAGGTGTTTGCGGAACTTGTACTGTTATTGTTGATGGCAAGACAGCTCGTGCTTGTATTCAAAAGCTTTCTAAATTGGGTGGGAAAAAGGTCCAAACAATAGAGGGATTTACAGAGAGAGAAAGACAAGTATTTGGCTATGCTTTCGCGGTCAGCGGAGCTGTACAATGCGGCTTCTGTATTCCGGGCATGGTTATCAGCGGGAAATCTTTGATAGACCAAAATCCTGATCCAACCAGAGAGGATGTAAAACGATCAATCCGCACCAATATCTGCAGGTGTACAGGTTACGCTAAAATTGAAGATGGGATTCTTTTAGCTGCAAAAATACTAAGGGAAAACCTGGAGGTACCTGAAATAGCCCAAACCGGGAAGATAGGAGAGAAAACCTGCCGTGTTGATGCTATTCCCAAAACCCTGGGAACGGCCATGTACGCTAATGATTTTAGCTTTCCCGGAATGCTTTATGGCAAGAATGTCTTCAGTAAATTTGCTCGTGCCAAAATACTGGCCATTGATATAAGCAAGGCCCTCATCATGCCGGGGGTTGTTGCCATCTATACGGCCAAAGATATTCCGGGCCAGAGATATATCGGTCATTTGGCACAGGACTGGCCGGGTATGATTGATGTGGGAGAACAAACAAAGTGTTGTGGGGATACACTGGCCATGGTGGTTGCCGAAACGAGAGAACAGGCGATCGCGGCTGTAAAAGCTGTAGAAGTCCAATACGAACCACTGAAACCGATTTGTACGCCTCAAGAAGCTGAAATTCCGGGTGCCCATCAAATTCATGGTGAAGGATTTATGCAATTTGGGAAGTTTCGCATTCCTGAAAATAACCTTTTTGACCATGAAGAAGTAAAACGGGGTGATGCGGAAACTGCACTTAAAAATGCTAAATTTGTCGTCGAAGGTACTTTTCATATGCCGCCAACAGAACACGCCTTTATGGAACCGGAAACTGCGGTTGCTCTTCCTGATGGAGATGGTGTTAAGGTGATTACAGGGGGGCAAGGAATTTATGATGAATTCCATGAAATCAGTGCTTATCTCGGACTGCCCTTGGAAAAAGTCAGAATCCAAAGTGCCGTTGTTGGAGGAGGATTTGGCGGCAAGGAAGATATGAGCGTTCAGCATCAGGCTGCCCTTTGTGCCTATCTGACAAAACGACCGGTAAACGTTTCTTTTAGCCGCCAGGAGAGTATAAACTATCATCCCAAACGCCATGCTATGGAAATTTATTGTAAGATTGGCTGCGATGAAAATGGTATATTGCAAGGGATGAAAGCAAGAATTATTTCCGATACGGGCGCTTATGCTTCTCTGGGCGGCCCGGTACTGCAAAGAGCTTGTACCCATGCCGGTGGTCCTTATAATTATCAAAATGTCGATATTGAAGGAAATGCCTATTATACAAATAACCCTCCAGCCGGTGCCTTTCGCGGCTTTGGAGTAACCCAATCCTGTGCAGTCGTCGAATGCCTCATCAATCAGCTTGCGGAAAAAGCCGGTATTTCCGGCTGGGAGATCCGTTATCGCAATGCCATCAGACCCGGTCAGTCCCTGCCCAATGGACAGATTGCGGATGAAGGTTCGGCAATGGTAGATACCTTGGAAGCGGTCAAAGAAGAGTTTGAAAAGTATGAAGCTGATCCGGATTACTTCGTCGGCATCGCATCTGCTATGAAAAATGCAGGGGTTGGAGTAGGTGTTCGTGATATTGGACGTTGCAATTTAAAAATAATTGATGGCAAAGTACATGTCAGATCCTCAGCAGGTGCCATCGGGCAAGGAGTACAGACCGTTTTGACTCAGGTGGTTTGCGATACAACAGGCTTGCTGACGAATCAGGTTGTCGTAGAACATCCGGACACCAAATATACTCCTGACTCGGGTACAACAACGGCATCCCGTCAAACTGTCTTTGCGGGAGAAGCGGCACGTCAATCATCCTTGAAATTAAAAGCTGACTTGGAGAAAGGGAGTTCCTTGGGGGATTTGGAAGGAAATGAATATATAGGAGAGTTCGAGTTTAAAACCGATCCTATCGGTTCGCCAAAACCTAATCCCGTAAGCCATGTAGCCTATGGCTATGCAACCCAGCTTTTTATCATAGATAAAGAAGGGAAAGTTGTAAAAGTTATTGCGGCTCATGACGTGGGCAGAGTAATCAATCCGCTTTCCGTCTGCGGTCAGGTCGAAGGTGGTGTAGCTATGGGGCTGGGCTATGCTTTAACGGAAGACTTTCCCTTAAAAGATGGGATTCCTCAAGTAAAACTTGGTACATTAGGGCTTTTTAAAGCACAGCAAATGCCGCCTGTCGAGGTCCATTTGATTGGGAAAAACGGCCCTGATATAGCATTCGGAGCTAAGGGGGTTGGAGAAATCGTGTGTGTTATGGGTGCTCCGGCCTGTCAAAATGCCTACTATAAAAAAGATGGGGTATTCAGATATAAATATCCTTTGGAGAATACCTATTATCGCAAGCCGAAGGCTTAAAAGGTAATAGAAGGCATACTGCTGCCGGCTGTAGTCAATCTTTGTATCCCTAAGGTGAGCTATCTACCAAAGAAGATAGCGTGGGACAAGAAATTGAGCTGGCCGGAAGCCCCTGTCCTACGGCGAAAACAGTGTTTTCGTTCTTAGCGGCAGCGCAGGCAGGGAGGTTGACTTAATTAGCTGATTGCCCAGAACCAAGCAAATTTGTCACAAGATTCAGAGCCAGATCAATGAGATGATCTGGCCCTTTTTATATTATGGGAGTAAAGTGCTATTTTTATTGGAATGGAGAAGGGTTTACCAGAAAGTGTGTTGAATTCTAGGGCAATCAATTGGCCCTTAATCACCACGTAATTGGAGGATTATGCATAGTAAAAGGAAATGCGGTATACTTTTTGTATCCTCAAGGCATGAACTTAATATTAGGAAGGTGAATCCATGGGACATATTACAAGTAAAGATGCCTATAAGAATTTAGAAGAAAGAATCAATTGGTTTACACAAGGGGCTCCGCCATCGGACAGCCTGTATAATATTTTGCAAGTTTTGTATACGGATACTGAAGCCAAATGGGTCGCGCTATTGCCGGTTCGTCCATTTACTGCCAAGAAAGCAGCAAAAATCTGGAATACCAGTGAAGGGAAAGCGGAAGCTTTTTTAGAGCATCTTTGCCAGAAGGCCTTACTTGTGGATTCATTTTATAATGGAGTACGTCAATTTGTAATGCCGCCACCAATGGCAGGATTTATTGAATTTGCCTTGATGCGTACAAGGGGCGACATTGATCAGAAATATTTAAGTGAATTGTATTATCAATACATGAATGTAGAAGAAGATTTTGTTAAGGACTTATTTTTCGCAACAGAGACCCGTCTTGGGCGGGTTTATGTGCAGGAGCCAATTTTGACGAATGATAAGACAATTCATATTCTGGATTATGAAAGAGCAAGCCATATTATTGAGGAAGCAGCTCATATAGGCCTGGGAACTTGTTATTGCAGGCATAAGATGTTACATACAGGCCACCCCTGTGCAATAAATGCTCCATTGGATGTTTGCCTCACCTTTGGAAATGTTGCCCGTTCTCTTGCAGAACATGGGCAGCATGCGAGATTAATTGATAAGAAAGAGGCAATGGATGTCTTAGAACGTTCTTATGCAGCTAATCTGGTGCAAATAGGCGAAAATGTTCGTGAAGACCCGGCATTTATTTGCAATTGTTGCGGTTGTTGTTGTGAAGCCCTGCAAGCAGCAAGAAAATTCAGCCCAATGCAGCCGGTGGCCACGACAAATTACATACCTAAGATTTCGGAAGAATGCGTAGGATGCGGTAAATGTGAAACGGTATGCCCGGTATCAGCAATTTCCAGGCCAGACAACAAAGAGGGTAAGGCGGCGGCACAAGTAGATAATGAGGTATGCCTTGGCTGTGGTGTATGTGTGCGAAGTTGTCCCAAAAATGCCATTGAATTAGTAGGCCGAGAGGTTCAAGTCATTACACCGGTGAATAGTACCCATAGATTTGTACTGCAAGCAATCGAAAAAGGAACCCTCCAAAATCTCATATTTGATAACCAGGCATTTGCCAATCATCGTGCCATGGCAGCAGTGCTTGGAGTTATTCTTAAATTGCCGCCTTTAAAGCAGATACTGGCTAGTAAACAGTTTAAATCCATATATTTGGATAAATTATTGTCAAATAAAAGTGCTTTATAAAATGATTACGGTGCAAACCGGCTGACAATTTGTTTGACCACCGGTATATAATCCTGGGGATGAAGTTCGTGGCCTGCCCCTTCCATG
This sequence comes from Desulfosporosinus youngiae DSM 17734, assembly GCF_000244895.1. Classification (NCBI taxonomy): domain Bacteria; kingdom Bacillati; phylum Bacillota; class Clostridia; order Eubacteriales; family Desulfitobacteriaceae; genus Desulfosporosinus; species Desulfosporosinus youngiae. Next base: position 3,803,175 of record NZ_CM001441.1, on the reverse strand, counting down.
GTGTAAAGGACTGAATCCGGGATAGTTCCCGCCAGCATTTCACCGTGGATATAGGGAATGACCACATCCTCCGTACCGTGAATAACCAGGGCGGGAGTTTGAATTTCAGCAATCCTGCCAAGTTCGTCACCTGTTACCTGAGCATAAGAATGATTGACGCGGCTGGCATAGTTGGCCGCTCTTTCAATATCCAGCTTAAGCATAGCTCTGATGTGTTCCACATCTTTGGGACGGCTGCTTTTATTAGTAACCCGCCATTGACGGATTGCATATTCTAAAAGTTCATGATCATTCTCCGGCTCATTTTGCCCGAATGAGGCAAAAAATTCGTTAACTTCCTCGGAGGAGTAGGGCAAATTTTCAGCACCGGCTGCAAAATACATGGACGATAACAGGACAATACCGCGTACACGTTCAGGATGGCGCAGGGCTATCATTTGGGTCAGCATGCCGCCCATAGACATCCCCATAATAACAGCCTTTTCTACGGTGTAACTATCCAGTACCCGGATTGCATCATCCGCCAAATCCTCGAACGTATATTCCGGCTTGCCGGGAGGATAAGAAGTGGATTTACCCGTATCCCGGTTGTCGTAGCGGATGACAAAGAATCCTTGATCAGCTAGTAGTTGGCAGAAAGGGGTTTCCCACCAGATCATAGAACTTGCCGCCCCCATAATTAAAAGAATTGCAGGGTTATCCGGATTACCAAAACATTCAGTGTTCAGTGAAACTTGCTCAAAGGTTACTTGCTTGTTCATTAAAATCCTCCTTTAGTAAAAAGAACTATAAAAATTAAGAAGAAATAAAAAAGCACAGACATCTCCCTGCCTGTGCTGAACTCTATCAAAACAAAAAACAACCGCTCCCTGCGGGGGGAAGTTCTTTCATTCTGAGAAAAAATGAGCAGGTATTACGTATAGGCAGACCAATCCCGATTATTCTGCAGCAGGCAGAGTTAAAAGATGCAATTATTTGCAGGCTTTCTTTATCGGGAAAAAATCAACACACGTAATCCCTCCATTTAAACGGAATGGTTAAAGTATAATATAAGGTATTCTGAGTTTCAAGCCTGCTGTGGAATTTACGAATAAGTCGGTAAGTGTCAGGCATGGCCTTTATCACTTATTGATTTGGACTAACCAGAACAACCATACATGCGAGGTTGCCCCATAGATAGTATGAGAGCAAGTCGCAGTTATAATTCTCTCTGTAATCATATAATAAGCAACAAAAGTGTAGAAACTACCTACGTAATTTTGATACAGGTAGTTTTTCTGTTTTTTACCTATAATTTACATCGTATCAAAGTTATATCGTATCAAAAGAAAAAGCTTCTTCTCTAAAGGCTATGTAAAGTATTGGCAGCATACCGGGGGAGTAGCGGAGTGAATGAGAGGTAGAGAAAGGGATCAAGGACAACAGCTGGTAAAGGGGAAATTAAAGTGCTGAAAAAAGTATTGCTTGCGCTGGGCATTATCATTGCAGCTGCTGCAAGTGCTCTTGGTATTTATGCTTATAAGAATATGAATTATGACAAAAGGCCATTAGAGAAAACCTATAAGGCGGGTTATCAGGAAAAGCAAATAACTCTTGCCGGAGGAACCATACTTAATTATGCTGAAGGACCGGATAATGGACCAGCCCTTTTGTTAATACACGGGCAGTCTATGGAATGGGAAGATTATGCAAGAGTCCTGCCGGGATTGTCTGAGTATTATCATGTCTATGCCATCGATTGTCATGGCCATGGGGAATCCAGTCATGATTCTGCAAAGTATACCGGGGTTGCCATGGGGCAGGATTTTGTCCGGTTTATTGAAAATGTCATTGGGGAACCATGCGTGGTATCAGGCCATTCTTCCGGCGGTATCTTAGCAGCCTGGATCGCCGCCAATGCCCCGCAAGATGTTTTAGGGATCGTGCTGGAAGATCCGCCGTTTTTTAGTGTGGAGCCGGAAGAAATGCAGAATACCTTTGTCTGGCTGGAGAACTTTGAAACAGTGCATAACTTTAGAAAGCAAACCGGTACGGATGATTATGTAGTGTACTATATGGAAAATAGCTATTTATGGGGAATGTTTGGCGACTTGCGAAAATTTGTCGCGGCGAGTGCAAGGAAGTATCGGGCCGAACACCCGGGAGAACCGTTAAAATTATGGTACGTACCCTATCAATGGATTCATGGGACGCTTTATTTGGACGACTTTGACCTGGGCTTTTCAGAGACTTTTTATACAGGCTCATGGTTTGAAGGGTTTAATCAGCAAAAAACCTTGTCCCAAATCAACTGTCCTTCCGTATATATCAAGGCAGCCACCCAATACGGCAAGGATGGGGTACTTTATGCAGCTAACAGTGACGAAGATGCTGAAAAGGTGCATAGCCTTATCAAAGGAAATGAGATGACAACTATAAAATCCGGCCACGATATTCATTTCGAGCATCCGGATAAATTTGTTCAGATAATGGCAGAATTTTTGAACAGAATAAGACGTATTCCTTAGGATACTCTATTTTTTTCCTGCGTTCCAGGTGCTGCTTTAGTGGACGCCGGCCATGGATGACCGAGTGCCCTGGAAGACATTCATGAGTTTGTCGAAAGCATCTTGTTTGACGATTTCTCACAGTATGATGGATTTTTTATTAGTTTACAGCAGTAATCGGGAATGTTGACCGATTCCATTGTTTTTCTCTTGTTTCCTACAGTATTGGTGATTTGACTATTTGCTGATTACTTTATGCAACGCTAATGTTTACTATAAATAATGCAAAATAAACTTGAGATAGAATAATCATAGGGCATGAATCCAAGCTGGGGAGGGGATCATGCCCTATGGTTTTGCTAGGGGAAGCTGTTGGACAGGAGGGACGCCTTGGTTTACAATGAACTGGAATATGGTTGGGAGGAAAAAAACCGTGAAATCAAAGTATCCGGTCAATGGGAAAAACAACGCTGCCGGCGGCGTTATTAATAAGGTTATTGATTTAGAAGTCCTTCGTCTTACCTCAGAGGGAATGGCTGTGGGATATTATGAAGGCAAAGCTACCTTTGTGCCTGGTTTGCTGCCTGGGGAAATTGGCCAGGTTCAGATTGTGGAAGTGAAGAAGAACTGGCAGAGGGGAAAACTGCTGGGAATTCTGAAAGCATCTGCAGACCGGGTCAAGCCGCCTTGCAGTGTATTTTCTGTCTGCGGCGGCTGCCAGCTGCAGCACCTGAAGTATGAGCAGACCTTGGCTTGGAAGAAGCAGTGGGTGGCAGACGCTCTGGTCAGGATCGGCAAAATCCCGCTGGATAGTGTAACGATTCAGCCGACCATTGGGATGGATGATCCCTGGCGTTACCGCAATAAAGCCCGGCTGCACTATGGGGAACAAGGTATCCTGGGCTATTACCAGGAAAAAAGCAAAGCGACGGTTCCCTTTGCCGACTGTCTTTTGATCAGTGAGGAGATGAATCGCTGGGTCCGAGAAGCAGAAGAGCTTCTGGGCAAAGGGGATAGGAAATCCTTCCCACAGCTGACCTCGATGACCTTCCGGGAAAATTCCCGGGGAGAAGGGATGCTGATTCTGGACTCCCTGCCGGATACTTTTCTGGCAGATGTTTCTTGGCCAGTTGCCCAGAAGCTGGGAGAATGGGTTGGTCCGGGCAAAGAATGGAAGGGGGCAGAACCCGCAAAGGAAGCAGGTGCAGGGCTCCGCTGGGTTTGGGGGATCAACAGTTCAGGAGAGCCGGAGCGCATCGCCGGTCAAGGGGATTTTACGGAGGATGTGCTGGGAGGGGAGTTTAAGATCTCCCCTCTGGCGTTCCTGCAAGTCAACCTAACTCAGACCCGCAGACTTTATAGCACAGTGCTGGATTGGGCAGAGCTTTCAACAGAGAAAGTTGCTTGGGATCTTTACTGCGGAATCGGGACTATTACCTTGGCCTTGGCGTCCAAAGCTAAAAAGGTTTGGGGAATCGAAGAAAATCCTTACGCTGTGGCAGATGCCCGGGAAAATGCCAGGCGTAACGGAATTAATAATGCAGAGTTTATTGCTGGCAAAGTGGAAGATACTTTCCGGCAAATCATCGATCGTCCGGATATTGTGGTTCTCGATCCGCCCCGGGCCGGAGCACACAAGAGAGTGCTGGATCGATTGCTGGAATTGGGACCGGATCAGATCATTTATGTCTCCTGTGATCCGGGGACGTTGGCACGTGATTTGGAGATACTGCAGAGCGGGGGATACCGGGTGGCTGAGGTGCAGCCGGTAGATATGTTTCCGTGGACGGTTCATGTTGAGTGTGTGGTGACCCTTGAACAGGCTTAAACCCGTTGAAAATAAAGGGTTTTAGCAGGAACTATGACATCTAAGTGCTACCCTTGAGGATACAGAACAAATGACATTGCTGATAAACCCAGTGAAATCAATGCCAATGAGGCATGGCTGAAGAGCAAATGTATGAGGCTGATGAAACAAGGTTGCGCACAGAACATATGTTTGGTAAATTTGGTTGACTACAAATTGTAGTTACTGATTGGTTATTAAAGGGTGGAGGTAAAAATCTAATGGTGAAGAAGAAGAAAAACGAAATTACCATCCGTTCCAGTGCGGCCGAATACCTTACATATGTTGCGGCTACGGGCGATAATCCTCAAAGCTTTGAAATGCGTTATGAAGACGAAAATATTTGGCTTACGCAGAAGATGCTAGCAACGCTATATGACGTAGATGTCCGTACAATAAATGAGCATATACAAAAGATATATGAAGATAATGAATTAGAAATGGGAGCAACTATCCGGAATTTCCGGATAGTTCAAACAGAGGGATCGCGCCAAGTCTCGCGCGATGTTAAGCATTATAATTTGCAAATGATCATTGCTATCGGCTTTAAAGTAAACAATGAACGAGCCGTTCAATTCCGCAAATGGGCGAATCAAATCGTGAAGGAGTACACGATCAAGGGATTTGCCATGGACGATGAACGCTTAAAAAATGGCGGCTCAATTCTGGCAGAGGAGTATTTTGAGGAACAGCTTCAGCGTGTTCGCGAAATTCGTTTAAGCGAGCGGAAGTTTTATCAGAAAATCACTGATATTTATGCAACATCCATCGATTATGATGTAAATGCAAGCGCCACAAAGCGGTTTTTCGCTACTATCCAGAACAAGCTTCACTGGGCGATTCACGGGCAGACTGCTTCAGAAGTTATCTATACCCGAGCAAACGCAGAAAAAGAGCATATGGGACTGATCACATGGAAAGACGCACCTCATGGAAAAATCCAGAAGTTTGACGTATCGGCATCTTTCAAAATTCCAAAATGACCTTATAGATTAATTAATTGCTGAGCAAGTTTAACTAGATAAATCAGCGTTTTTAGGCAATAAAAAAGCAGCCGGTTAGGCTGCTGAAATTATTTTTATTACTAAATACCAAGCTGATCTTTTAGAGCGCTTTGCAGAACCTGAGAGAAGTTTACATTATTCTCCTCAGCAATAGTGTTTAACCAAGCGGGGATTGTAAGGGTTTTCTTTACAGCTTTATGTCCGCGCTTTTGGGAGTATTCGTCTAAGTCAACACCAATGAGACTAACGAAACCATTCTCATATTCGTTAGGGATTACATTTTTAATATTTGTAGCTTTAGGTAATTGCTTATTCTCCTCAACTTCGCCTAACAGCCAACCGGAAGCTGCGTCGATAGCCATATCCATAGCTTCAGGTAAAGTATCGCCTTCGGTTACACATCCTGGTAAATCAGGAAAGACCACAGTATAGCCATCTTCGTTTGGGTAAAAGCAAGCAGGATAAATAAGTCTCATTGCTTATTCCGCCTTTCGTCTAGTTAATTAATTATTTTCAGCTTCTATGCTTATCGTAAACTCTAGGCAAGGGGGCTTATTTCAGCCCCGCTTGTTTTAGGATAGAATTTACTGTTTTGGTTTTTAAATCTTTTCCGTGAAATGAGATTGTAACTTTTCCCGGTTTTGATGGATGTTTATAATGTTTGTGAGAACCTTTGGTGTCAGTGTATTGCCATCCATCGGCTTTAACTATGTTTTCAAGTTCCCGGGGTTTCATTCGTAAACCGTCTCTCAATGTGTTTATTATAACACGTATAGCACGTACAATAAACAGCTATTTGAATAAATTATAGGAGTGTAGTCTTCCATTAGTTACTGTTCAGACGGGGTGTAATACTGACGCCTACTAAAAAGATAGCCCCCATAGGGGCAGGAACATTTTATCGTAGAGGAACAGAAGGTGCGCCTCCCTGAACTCTCGCAGCCTTTCTTTTAGGTTAAACCCGTTCCTGTAGTATTTGCTGGGAGGTTCATATTCGTACTCGCGGTCCGCAAGGTCGAGGATTTGCCCGAATCGTTCCTTGAACGCCTCGACCTTGACCGAGTCTAAATCCTCATCCGGCTCCAGGTTGTTGCGGTAGTGGATCATCTCCCTCAGCAGTTCCCGCATCTTTGCGCTCCAAGTCAGGCCTTTCTCGTTTTGGATGCATCGCATGCCTCTTCGACAGCTACAGCTCGTTTTTGAGTAAGCTCCGGCGACAAAAGGCAAAAGGAATCAAGCGAGTCGATAATAAACTGCTGTACAACCTGACTGAGAATCAAGTTCTGAATGAAGAAACAGACTGGGCGAATGACATAACCTACGACCCATTGTACTTGTAAAATATCTGTTAAAATATATCATTTTTGAAATAAATAGTAACAAGCACTGGTGATTGATTTTACTTGACATACCTGGAGTTAACTAAATGCAACGCTAATGATCCAACATAAATTTTTTATAAAGTTTTTAAAATTGCTTTATAGTATATTTAAAACTATGAATTAAAATAAACACATGAGAACAGCAGGAGCGGTTTATGATAAAGGGAAAAACAATGTTAAAAATTATCAAGGAAGAAGGTGAACAAAGTTGAGATCAAACCATGATTTTCGTAAGTTTTATCATCGGCTTCATCAAGAAAAGTTGCATCATGAGAAATATCGTCATTTAAAGCACGGGGAATTCCCGGACTGGAATTACGAGGAATTCCGCAGCATGCGCAGATCCATGAAGTTTTTCCGCCCCATCGGTTTCCTTTTAACTCTGTTTCTTTTATTCCTGCTGTACTATTGGATGGGACTGAAGGCCATCGGCGTAATTTTTGCACTTATCCTTATTACCAAGGAAATGGTCCACTTTACCTTTTACCGGCGCTTGGAAAAGAAGGTCTTTAAGCCGATCGAACAGCTGAAGAATGGATTCACCGAAATCGGCCAAGGCAATTATAATGTGTCGATTCAGCCAGAGGTTCAAAATGAGTTTGCGCAGTTAATTCATTCATTTAATGAGATGGCCCTTAAACTCCAGGAAAGCGAACGAATCAATCAGGAGTATGAGGAAAACAGAAAGAATTTGGTCGCCAACATTTCTCATGATTTAAAAACGCCGATCACGTCGATTCAGGGCTACCTGGAAATGATCATGGAGGGATATGTTACCCAGCCGGAGCAACTGAATCCGTACCTGAAGACTATTTACAGTAATACCGTGTATATGAACAAGCTGATTGATGACCTGTTTTTATTCTCTAAACTGGATATGGACAAATTAAATATGAATTATGAAATCCTGAACATCCAAGCCTACCTGGAAGATTTGGCAATTGAACTGAAGTTTGAATTTGAAGAAAAGCAACTTGAGTTTTCCTACCGGGATCAGACAGACCAGGATTATCCGGTCAGGATTGACGGGAAACGGGTCTATCAGGCAATCAGGAATATTGTGGACAATGCTGTGAAATATGGTTCGGAGCAGGATTTAAAAGTGGTCATGGAGTTATCTGAGCAGGAGGAGTATGTTTGCATCAATATCGCAGACAATGGTCCGGGAATTCCGGCCGACCGGCTCCCACACATCTTTGACCGATTTTACCGGATTGACCTTGAACGTTCCAAGGATTTTGTGAGTACAGGGCTGGGGCTGGCGATTGCCAAAGAGCTGATTGAGGCCCAGGGAGGAAAAATAGCGGTTGTCAGTATCAGCGGGGAAGGGTCCCGTTTTACAATCAAGCTGCCTGTTCAGAAATAGAGGTCATGAAAGTGGGTGGGAGATCATGAAAAGTGTCCTGATCGTTGAGGATGATTTAAATATTGCGGAGATGGAGCGGGATTACCTGCAGCTAAACGGATATAAGGTGGACATCGTTATGGATGGGGAGGCAGGGCTACAGAAAGCTCTCACCGGGGTCTATGACATTCTGATTGTGGATTTGATGCTGCCGCAAAAAGATGGTTTTACGATTATCAAAGAAGTCCGGCGGAAGCTGGAGATTCCGATTATCGTTCTGTCGGCCAGGAGTGAGGATATTGATAAAATCAAGGGACTGGATTATGGGGCCGATGATTATCTGACCAAGCCTTTTAGTCCAGCGGAGCTGATGGCCCGCATCAAATCCCATTTAAACCGCTATGAACGCTTGACGGGCAGGAATTCAGCTCTGGAAATCATCAATTACCGCGGGCTGGAAATCAATACAGCCGCCCATAAAGTCTATGTCAACGGCAAAGAAGTGCAGCTCACGGCCAAGGAATACGAACTCTTGCTCTTTTTTGCCTCCAATCCCAACCTGGTGTTCAGTAAAGAGCACCTTTTCGATAAGCTTTGGAGTGCGGAATACTATGGTGATCTGGCAACTGTGGCTGTTCATATCCAAAAGATCAGGAAGAAGATTGAAAAAGATCCGGCCAATCCGGAATATATAGAGACCCTCTGGGGAACTGGTTACCGCTTTAATTCCTGAAGACTTATAAGTTCAAGTTATCAATCGTGCATCTAATGAGCATTAAAAGAAAAAGTGCAAAGTAGTCAGAGGAGTGTTGATTTATGAGTGTAAACGTTAATTTGAATCGCTGCGATGGCTGCGGTGTCTGTGACAGCAAATGTCCGGCTAAGGTACTGGCCTTAAAAGAAATCCAGCAGGAGGACTATGACCGGCTTGGTATGTTTGGGAAATTGAAAATCAAAGTCAAGGGTAATTCAAGAGCTTATGTCATTAAGGCATCGGCCTGCACCCAGTGTAGAAAATGTCAGATTAACTGCCATGAGCGGGCGATTAAAGTAGGGTGAATCTCCTAACCCCTAATGTCAAAGGAGCATGTGCGCCTACGTTTTAAACGTTTGGTGACATGCTCAGCAGAAAAAAGAAAGTAACAAAAAAACTTCTTAAGAAGGGTATGGATTTTAAGTTAATCCCCGACATTACAGGTATGTCCGAAGAGGAGATAAAGAATTTAAGATGACACCAATCCATACTCGGCGGAACGACTAACAGGTTGTCATATATTGTTGTTCCGCGCAGGTTCCAGATACCTATGCGAAACGACAATATATGATTACCCTCAAGCATGTTTCGCCGAATAGAGTTTGATGGAAACATATTCTCACAGGATTTCTCGTCCAACCAATGGACTTGAATATGCCGGGATAACATTGATATCGCCGTCAGTGCTACCTCAATTTAAAATGATAATTAATACAACAGGGTTAACTGGACTAAAAATTCTCTCCAATAAAATTGAAGAAGCAATACAAAGACACAAATTTATGATTCACTACGGGCTAAAAACTTAAATGCGAAAATCGGCGGGTGTATTTTCTAACGAAGATACCCCGCTTTTTTATGCCCTTTTTTAGGGACTCAAACTTAAAAGAATGGAGGAGAAGGGGCGACGCCGAGGTACTGAGTAAGGCGTTGGGCAGACGCACCGTCATGAGCGGCAGCGTAAGCCGTGGAAAAATGATCCCAGCCAGTCCTTACAGATGATAGAGCAGCGTCCACTCATGACACCTTACGAACTCAAATCCATTCCCAAGGGTAACTTTGTTGTCATGAAAACCAGCACGCAATAAAGCAACCTTTTATGCAGTAGCCTGAAATATAAACCAGCCATCCTTGACTGAAAACTGGAATACACCACCATGCTTTTCCACGATATGAGCCATGCTCTTTGTGCCAAAGCCATGCCCCTGTTCTTTTGATACTGGCAGGCCCTGATGAAAGACCGGTTCTGTCTGATAGCTGTTGCGAATGTCAAGGCACAGCTTCGTATTCTTGGTATACACACGCAGCCGGATAAGGCGTTTGCTGCTGTCGGCTATCTGTCCGGAGGCTTGTATAGCGTTTTCCAAAGCGTTTGACAAGAGGGAACAAAGCTCGGTATCGCTGAAGGGAAGGGAGTCAGGCAGCCTGGCATCCATCGTCAACAAGATGCCCCCTTGTTTTGCCTTGGCGGCAAAAGCGGACAAAATCAGATTGACGGTTTCGTTTTCGCAAAAGTGCGTGGGCGTGATGGCGTCCATGTCGGACTGGGCGGTCCGCAAATACTCCCTCAGCTCCTCGAGGCGTCCCTCGGCGGCCAGCCCCTGCAAAAGGGAGAAATGATGGCGCATATCGTGCCGATAGGCTGCGGCATTCTGCTGCATCTGCCGCAGAGAAGCAAATTCTGTCTGGGCCAGCCGAAACTGCGCGTCCAGCATGTCCCGCTCTCTTTGCAGAGCTGCCTGTTTTTGGATTTCGGCATAGTACAGGAGGACAAACACAAAATAAAAGGCCGCTGTTACAAAGGGCATGAATTGTACAGCAGCCCGTGCCCCGCTGTACATAAAATTGGTGTACACCGTGGCGGCATAGTCGAACAGATAGTAAAAAGCCGGCATAGCGCCAAAGAGGAGGCAGGATTCCAGAGAACGCTCCATCAGATGCCGGACTGATTTTACCGCATATTTTTGCAGGAAATAGTACATCAGCAAGGCACCGGCTATATAACCGGCATGGTCCATGGAAGCGCTGTCAAACATTTCGCCGGCAACCGTGCCGATCCAACGGGGAGGCTGGCAGCACAGAAAGGAGACAAACATACTGGTTAGTGAAATAAGCCACGAGCGTTTTAAGTAAAGGGCGATAAAAACAGCAACCGGTAAGTGGGAAAGCAGCGGATATATTTTTATGGTTGTCTCCATACCCCAGAGCCGCAGACTTGCCAGTTGCAGCATAAATAAAATGACGGTAAAACACCCCAGCACCAGATAATTTTTCCGTGTACGCGCTATTCCGGCGAAGCTGACCGCAACCGCCGCACCGAACATCAAGGCAACAAAGTAACGGGAGAAGGCAATGGCAGTTTCTATCATCCCCTTATTCTCCCTCCATTTGATAATTCAGATAGTGCTGCTTAATCTCCCGTGCCTTGCCCTGGGCAATAGGGACAGAGGAAAGGGTCTGTAAGGTTATCTGATGATTTTCGATGGTATCCACATACTGCATATTCACAAGATAGGAACGGTGGGGCTTGATAATACATCCATATTTGAGAAGATTAGCGCAAGCAGAAGAAAAGGCTTCCGTACATTCGATAACCTTGCCGGAGCGCAGATGATAGAGCACATTTCTACCAATGACCTCGGCAAAAACCAAGTTGGCAATCCGTATCTTTTGCAGGCCCTCACTGCTCTTCACGATCACCGCATCCTCCTCTTTTTTCGCTTCTATCTGTTCCAGCATCTCATCAAAGGTGAAGAAAAACTTTTCTTTGGAGATGGGCTTCAGTACATAGTTGATGGCTTTCACCGCATAGCTTGCCAGGGCAAACTCGGGGGAGGAGGTAAAGAATAAGATCGGCGCGGTTTTGTCAAAGGTGCGGATTTCCTTGGCCACATCAATGCCCATAAAGCCCGGCATAATAATATCCAGACAATAGACATCAAACCGTTTTCCTTTTTCCAGGGCTGCAACCAGCTCAAATCCGTTGGGAAAGACAGCGTATTCACAACTGAGATTTTTGGCTGACCGATAGAGATTGATCAGCTGCACCATATTGGAAAGTTCATCTATATTATCGTCGCAGATCGCAATCTGCAGCATAAGCCTTCCTCCATTTCTTTAGCATATCAGACTTCCATGCCGCGTGCGGCATCACTGATGTTAGACCGGGCCACTGATGAATGAAAAAGGTTCTCCAAGCTAATTTTACCATAAAAACCGACGAGCCGAAGCCATGGTTCATGTCAAAAAAATCATGTTTCATGCAGCAGAGGGTTTTGGGAAGAAATTTCTGATAGCTTGAAACTATAAAGCGCATCATATGCGCACTAAAGGAGGAACAACAGTATGAAGAAACGATTTATAGGCATCCTGCTCACCCTGTGCATGATGCTTACCTTGCTGCCAACAACGGCGTTTGCGACGGAGTGGACAACAAGTAATACTATTTTTGACGGTTGGTACCATCTTCGCTCTATGAACAATTACCTCAATTTGACTGCCGACGGAGCGGCAGAGCTGCGCAAGCTTTCTGAAAATGAAGCTTTTTATGTGGAAAGCAAGGGCGGCAGCCAATATACCTTGAAAATGAAAGATGGCAGATATTTGGGGCTTGAGGATCCGAGAAAAGACGGTGCGCGAGTAAAAGCGGTCAATAGCCCTTACACTTGGCTTATCCATTGGGAAGCCACTAGCTTTAACAAAGAAAAGTCGGACATTTTCAGTTTGCGTCCACCCGAAGCTACAAAAATGGTCATTAATGCATCCGGTGAGAAAAATGCTGACGGAACTGCCATTATTATATGGACACATGGGGCGTTAGACGCCCCCAATCATGCCGAATTTCGATTTATTCCAACCAACATATCCGCAGATCCTACCGGTGAGAGATGGACAACTTATAAAGAAAACGGGTTGATGGGCTACAAAGACCAGAGCGGCAAGGTCGTGATTAAGGCTCAGTTTGATGACGCAGAAAAGTTTTCTCAAGGTATCGCACGGATTTACGATAAGGCTAAAGGTGCGGCCGCCTATATCGACACCACAGGCAAACTCATCACACCGTTCAAATATGACGCTGCCGCCAGCGGACATATCGCTTATAGCGGTTTGATGCGGGTCGCAATCGACGGAAATGATGTTGTCAACGCCATTATGAATGGGGACGGCGTATATAGCAGCGAAACAGAAAATAATAAAACAGTAATCGTGATGAAAAGCGGCAAAAAACTAAAATATGAACTCAAATACGGCTTTATTGACAAAACAGGAAAAGAGGTCATACCACTGCAATTTGATGAAGCCTATTCCTTTCAGGACGGTCGGGCGACGGTGCTCCAGTACCAAGGCTCACAATATGGCTTTTCTTATAGCAAGATTGGCTATATCGACACAACAGGGAAACTGGTCATCCCGTATCAGTACGGCGGCGAGAACCTCTATGACGGAAGTGCCTTAAGCTACAAAGACGGCTTGGTGTGCTTCTTCGAGTACCTCGGAAAGGGAGGCTTGTCAGCTGACGGATTTGTCAAATATGCTCCGGGAGGCATAATGGATAAAACAGGCAAGGTTATCCTTCCGGCCAACCCTGATAGATGGTATCCTACAAGAAATTTCGGACTCCAATGGAAAGATGGCGTGATCGTGAACAACTACACCACGGAAGTGAACGCGAAAGGTGTACCCACAAAAGGCGGTGGAAAAGAGTGGTCATTCACGGAGTTGTATGACTATTCAGGCAAGCTAATCCGAAATCTGGACGGCTATGTGGAAGCCATGCCTTTAGGGGGCGGCTATACGCTGGCCTTGCACCAACTGCCCACCGATGCGCCTGTGAACATTGGAGGTAGTATGTATATACCAGGCTATTGGTCTGTTTTTGACCGCAACGGTAAGATTGTGGTTGACACTGTTCAAAAGAACAACTTCGCCCTTTTAAACAGTGCTTGCGGCTATGCAAACGGCTACGTCTATTTCGGGGGCGAAGGCTACAAAGTGTCTGAGACACTCGCTCCGGTCACACCTACACCCGCCACACCCGGGGGTTCCCTACTGACAGCGCAGGAGAGTATACGTTTGAGCCGCTCGGACAGGTTTGAGACAGCCGCAGAGATCAGCAAAAATGGCTGGGCATTATCAGAAAATGTGTTTTTAGCTAATAGCAACAGTTTTTCCGGGGCTTTAGTCGGATCCAGCCTGGCTTACCTGAAAGATGCGCCGGTATTGCTGACGGATACAAAATCTTTGTCCTCCGTGACAGCCGGGGAAATAGAAAGACTAAGGGCAAAAACAGTCTATATTATCGGAAACAAGGACGAAGTATCCCTCGAAATCGAAAATGAGCTAAAGGATAAATATAAGGTGCTCAGGATTTCAGGAAGCGACCAGTTTAATACAGCCGCTAAAATAGGGGAAGAAGTAAAAAAAATCAAGGCTTTTGACACCGTAGCCCTGGCAACTCAGAATGATTTTCCGGATGCTTTGGCAATAACACCGTTTTCGGCTAAAAACACTATGCCTATTCTCTTTTCAGGAAAGGACAAACTAAGAGACGACACCAGGGAAGCTCTTCTGGCCTGGGGCATTAAGCAGGTTGTTATTGCCGGGGGAACCGGTGTCATCTCGCTGGCGGTAGAAGATGAACTGAAAAATATGGGTATTGGTGTCACCCGTTTGGCTGGTGAGGACAGATATGATACTGCCTTAGCCATTGTAAAGCATTTTGAAAAGGTTCCCTACACAAAGATCACGCTGGCAACGGGCCTGAATTACCCCGATGCTTTAACGGGGGCAGCGTTAGCGGCAAAGAAAGGTCTGCCCTTGCTGCTGATAAAAAAAGACGATGTAGATGAGGACGTAAAGGCCTATTTGGATGCAAAAAAATTGGAGCAGGTCTATATTTTCGGAGGGGAAGGGGTAATAGCGAAAAATATTGTGGGCAGATAAGCGGGGATAATGTCTCCCTGACATATATACCTGATTATTCAAACTCTGGCCGAAATACTTCCGAGTATCACCTTGGAGTAATCACGCATACGGGCAATAAAATGGGTGGACGGGCAAAACTGTGGTCCGCCCGCCCATTCAAAACTAAAAAAGGAGACTTTATTATGCTGCCAACTTTCATCACCATCGCCGTCATTATCGCGGTGGTTGTCCTGTGGATCATCTCTACCCAGCGCAGACTGGTGGTGCTGGATGAGAATATCAGCAATGCCATGAGCCAGATCGGGGTGCAGCTGTCCAGCCGTTTCGATGCCCTGACAGCCCTTTTGGATTTGACAAAGGGCTATGCCAAGCATGAAAGCGAAACCCTGATTGAAACCATCAAATCCAGGAGAAGTGTCATCACGGCAAAATCAACACCGGATGACGTGCTGCGCCAGGAAGGGATCATCTCCGAAGCCCTGGGCAGGATTGCCATGGTAACGGAGCAATACCCCGAACTCAAGGCCAATCAGACCTATATCAAAACCATGGACGCGGTGCAGACCTTTGAAAACATGGTGCGCACCAGCCGTCTGATCTACAACGACAGCGTCACCAAGCTGAACCGTGAAATCCGCATGTTCCCGGTCTCCATGGTTTCCGGGATGCTGGGCTTTCGGCAAAGGGACTACCTGGAGGAGCAGGCCGGCAAGGCCATTATGCCCAGTATGAAATGAGGTGCCCTATGCGAAAAAAGGTGCATGGTCTGATGCTATGCTTTGTCCTGCTGCTCGCCCTTCCTCTCCCCGCTTTTGCTGCGAATCGGGTGGAAACCATGGATATTCAGGCCGTCCTTTACGAGGACGGCTCCATGTACGTGGCACAGGTCTGGACGGGGGATTTTAACGAAGGAACCGAAAGCTACATTCCCATGAACGCACCCCCTTACCTGACTATCAGCCGGCTTACGGTCTCCGACCAAAACGGGAGCTATGAAACCCTGCCGGATTGGAATATTGACTGGAGCTTTGCCGAAAAGGCGAGAAAATGCGGCATCCATGCTACGGACGGCGGCTATGAAATCTGCTTTGGCATCAGTAATTACGGGCAAAACCGCTATGCCATTGAATATAAGCTGGACAATGCGGTGGGCGGTTACAGCGACAGGGACGGCGTCAACTTTCGTTTTGTCAACCCTGGGATGAATACCACCCCTACCGATGTGAAGGTGGAGATCCGGCTGGCGGACGGCATGCCCATCACTGAGCAAAACGCCGCTGCCTGGGGCTTTGGCTATGACGGACAGGTGGAATTTTCAGATGGCGCCATTCTTGCTTACACGGAAAGCCCCCTTACTCCCGAAAACCATCTGACGGTACTGTTTGCTCTGAATAAGGACATCCTGTCCCCCACCCGGCAAGAACCGGGCAGCTTTGAAGAAGTAAAAGAAACTGCCTTTGCAGGCAGTGATTACGATGACGCCGAATACACGGGCGAGGAAATATCCACATTTGAAGCAATTGTCATCCTACTGCTGTTCATCGGACTTCCCATTGGACTCATTATCTGGCTCCACAAATTAAAAAAGAAACATGCGGAGAAAAAACGACAACGGTTTACAGAGGGGTTCGGGTACTTCAGGGACATTCCCAACGGCGGCAATCTGAGCGCTACCTATGCCTTAGGGCGACTGTTTGATGTCTGTGAGGACGGTGCGATTCTCGCCACAGGAATGCTGCGGCTGATTCAGCTGGGCTGCCTGTCCCCGGTGGAAACCCAGCAGGTCGGCCTGATGGGCAAAACCAAAGAAACGGTGAGCCTGCGGCTGATGGGCAGCCAACATGACAAAATGAACGCCTATGACGAGTACCTCTATACGGTATTGGAAAGCGCAGCCGGTTCGGACGCCACCTTGCAGGCCAAGGAGCTGGAACGCTTTGCCGGCCAAAACGACAAGCTGCTGCGTGCCTACATCCAGAAATGCGACAGCGCGGGCAGAGCTTATTTGAACCAAAAGCACTGCCTGAAACGGTGGGATACCCCGGGAAGACTCACCGACCTGACGCCCGCCGGTGAACAGGAGCTGGGCGAGCTGATGGGGCTGAAACGATATCTGACGGATTTCTCACTGGTTAACCAGCGGGGTGTCAAAGAAATGCCGATTTGGCAGGAACTGCTGACCTATGCCATGCTGTTTGGCATCGCCGATCAGGTGGCTGAGCAAATGAAAGAGCTCTACCCGCAAATTTCCAACCAGCTGACCGATTACAGCCAAAGCATGGTGACCGCCTCTTCCTATCACTATGTGCTTTATAAAAATATGAAGGAAGCCGAAGAACAGCGCGAACAGGAAAAGCGCAGCGGTGGTGGGGGCGGATGGGCTTCCCTTGGCGGGGGCGGCGGCTCCACCGGCGGCGGTTCGGGGGGCGGGACAAGATAATCTGAATAACGGGAGGAACTGATAATGGGACTATTTTCTAAAAAACCCCCTTGCCCCATCTGCGGCGGCAAGATTCCCCTGATCCTACCCTCGAAAATCGAGGACGAATATATTTGCAACAACTGCTATAACAAAATTGATATGGGTGCCGATCAGGAAAGCCATCTGACCATGCAGGGCCTTCGGGAGTATCTGGCCTTTTACGAGCAAAACCAAAGACTGAAAGAACAGTTCGTGATTTCTGAGCGGATTGACTTCGGCCTTTGGGATACCAAAATCATCTTTGATCACCGGAACAAGCTGTTCTGCATGAGCAAAAACCCCGATAAAACCGTATTTGAAGGCCAACAATTGAAATCCTTTACCATTAAGGAGGACAGCCTCCCCCTGTTTGAGGGTTCGGCGGCAGGCCTACGCCGTTATGCCAGCACCGTCACCGAGCGGGCCATGGCGATGGCGCCGCAAATCGCACAGTATGCAGCGAGCAAGCGGATGGCACGAACCCTGGACAGGCTGGATGACGGCAAGGTAAACAACTCCGCAACCGTACAGTATTTTGACATTCCTGAACCCTTTCAGGCATTTAACGTGGAGCTGCATTTCGACCACCCCAACTGGACGGTGCTCAAATGTGATATGGACGGGCCCCGGTTTAATAACACCCTCCCGGATGTGAACAACTACCTCCGCTCCTACCAGCAAAGCATAGAAGAACTGGAAAAGCTGGTGGCCGCACTTAGAACAGTGGCCTTTCCCGGCACAGCCGAGCAGTCTGTCGGCCTTGGCGCAGTTGGAATGCAAGCGGCATATACCACTATGGCTCCCCCTACCGACCCCATCGAAGAAATCAAGAAATACAAGACCCTTATGGAGGAGGGCATCATTTCCCAGCAAGAGTTTGAAGCCAAGAAAAAACAGCTCCTGGGGATTTGAAGAAAATCACCGAATCTATGGGTCAAGGGAGGAATAACATGACTTACGCCTGCGAGGACTGCGGCTTTTTATTCTACCGGGTGGGAGCGGTAAAGGATTGCCCTTCCTGTGAAAAAAATAACGTCCGCCCGGCCACCGCGGAGGAAGCCGGGAGGCTGGAGAAGCTTTTGGAACAAGGAAAAGCAGCTTTACGAATCAAGGGAGGACAGACATGATGAAAAAAATACTCAGTATGTTTCTGGTGTTATGCATGGTGGTGACCATGCTTCCGGGGACCGCACTGGCGGAAGGATCTGGCGTGAGCAATGAAGCGGACCTAAATACCGCCATTACGAATGTGCCGGAGGGCGGCACTATCATTCTGGGAAATGGCATTGCCCTCACAGCTACAGTTACTATCGCCAGCGGCAATACTAAAAGCTTTACCCTTGACCTGAATGGCAAGACATTGGTCAGCAGTACCGGCAACTCTGCCATCGTACACAATGGAAGCGGTACGCTGACCATCACCGATACCGCCGGCGGCGGTGGCGGCAAAATCACCTGCGCCTACGATTTAGGTACGATTGAGCTAAAGGTCGGCAGCGTTGTTGTTACCGGCGGTACAGTGGCAAATACGGCTACCACTGGACTGGCAATATTCAATGAGGGTGTCGGCAGCGTTGTTGTGAACGGCGGCACAGTGCAATCTAAGTATGGGTCAATAACTAACAAATCAACCGGCAGCGTAAGCGTGACCGGCGGCACAGTGGAATCCAGCGCCGCTTTTCCCGGGGTAGCGATAGAGAATCAAAGCACCGGCAGTGTGAGCGTTTCCGGAGGTACGGTGAAAAACACCGGCACAGGCCTTGCGATTTATAATTCCAGCACCGGAAAGATCACGGTCAGCGGCAACGCTGTAGTCACAGGCGCACCTACCCATAGCAGCTACGGTAGCACGATTTATCTGTTTGGAGGAGATGCCTCTGATACAGTCCTTGAGATTACAGGCGGCACGATAGAGAATACCTCATCCGGCAAGGCGATTTATAACAACGCCAGCGGTAAAATCGTCATCCCAAGCGGCCCGGTCATCATCAAGGGCGGCGATGTGGCGATGAACAAAGCCCCGGAGTTGGGTGCGGGTATGCAGGCAAGAGCCAGCTTGAATTACAGCGGCTCGCCGCTGAACGAGTACGCTGCGGTGAGCATCCACCTCTACAAATACCTCCAGTTTGAGCCTCCGGCAGATGTCGCCCAAATCGGCGGCACAGGCTACTCCGCCCTGCAGGCGGCGATGAATGCGGTGGGAGTTGGAGAAACCATCGAACTGCTGGGTAATATCAGCCTGACGGAACCGGTCACTATCTCCAGCTCCAAGGTAAGCAGCTTCACCCTTGACCTGAAGGGCAAGACAATCAGCAGCAATTCTTCTGTTCTGACAACGATTCAGCATGAGGGCGGCGGTACCCTGACGATTCGGGACAGTAGCAGCGGCGGGAAAATTGCGAACACATCGTCAGACGGCCGCGCTTTAACGATTAAGATTACGAATAACGGTTCGGTGACCCTTTTAAGCGGTACAATAGAAACATCTATGGGAGCAATCGAGAATCTAGGATCGGGGGATGTAACTATTTCCGGCGGAATCGTCAAATCGACTGGTCCCGGGCTGACGATTAGTAGCGCAGTCTCAGGTAGTAGCGCAGGCTCAGGCAATGTGATGATTTCCGGCGGAACGGTGGAATCCACAAACAACGCCGGTACGGCAATTGCCCGAGGTTACGGCAGCAGCGGCAAAATCATCATATCGGAAGCAGCAGCCATTACCGCAGTATATCGGGGTATTTGGCTGTATGGCAGCGCATCATCTGAGCCGATTCTGGAAATCACCGGCGGAACCCTGACGCATACAGGTACTACAGGCTATGTGATTGATGTCTTGTCAAGTAACACGATACTTGTGAAGGGGGGGACACTGGAGTCCACGCACAAGTCGGTCATCGGTAATACCTTTGGAGCGAATCTCGCCACGGTTAAAATAAATATCCCGGCCGCCGGCAGCGCTACATTCAAGGGTGGTGATAAAGTTCTGGCTGACGGCTATGCCCTTACCCTGGAAAACGCCGGCGTCAGCGCCAGTGAGAATTTCGACGGAACGGACCCTGTTCCCGTCTACAGCCCCGACGCCATCGGCACCTACAAATACTTAGCCTTTGGACCGGTGAGCAAGGTCGATGCCCTTGATTTGAGCGGTAAGCTGACGGCTCCGCTCAAGAATGCGACGCCTATTACCACAGGCATAGAGACAGCGCAGTACACAGGTACGGTAGCTTGGTCCGGTTCTCCCGTGACATTCCTCGGTGGAACAGCCTACACAGCCAATGTATCGTTGACGGCGAAACCGGGCTATACCTTCAGCGGCCTAGCGGAAAACAGTTTTACATTTACCGCCGCCTCTGTTACCCATGCCGCAGGCAGCGGGAATACCTTATCGGCAGCGGTTACCTTCCCGGCCACAGCAGCGAAAGAGTTGGCATCCATTGCCGTCACCACACTACCTGCCAAGACGGGTTACAAATATAAGGAAAGTTTCGATGCCACAGGCATGGTCGTCAAGGCCACCTACGACGACGGGACGGTAAATCCGGCCTTTATAGACTACAATTTCAGCCCACAGGGTGATCTTAATATGAGCGATACTACGATCACCCTTACGGCCAACGGCACAAGCATTATCACCTCCCTAACCATCACCGTTACCAAGGCCGACGGCCCCGCTGCGCCTACAGAGCTTTCGGGCGTTGCGCCAAGCAGTGCGGGCGGCACGGACGGCAAGATAACCGGAGCAACCACGGCTATGGAGTATGCGGATGATAGCAGCTTTGCCGGTGTTCAGGATTGCCTCGGCACTGAAATCATCGGTCTTTCCGCGGGAACCTACTATGTGCGTGTGAAGGCCACCGCTACTCATGAGGCAGGTGCATACGCCAGCGTGACCGTTTCGGCGGGCGTTACGAAGATCGCCGTACCCACGGCAAATACCGGCCTTAAATGGACCGGCAGCGCGCAAACCGGCGTGAACGGCGGCACGGGCTATACCCTGAGCGGAGATTATGAGGCAACGGACGTAGGCGACTATACCGCCACGGCAACGCCAAAATCCGGCTATGCGTGGAGCGATACTACTACCGCAGCAAAAGATATCTCATGGAGGATCGAAAAGGCCGACGGCCCTGGTGCACCCAGCGTCAGCTTCTCCTTTGACGACGCAAACGCCAACAAACTTATGGGTGCAACCGCTTCGATGGAATACAGCTTGGATGGCGGCAGCAGTTGGACAGACTGCACCGAAACTATGGATTTGACTGCCAGTCTCGGCAGAATTACGGCAGAAAAGGACATTCAGGTGCGGGTAAAAGAAATCACCACCCATCATGCTGGTGCCATCCAGACCATTGATATTACCCAGCCGTCAGCGCCGTCAATCGGTAAAACGGACGAAACTTCGGCCCTGAACAACGGCACCATCACCGGCGTGAGCAACCTGATGGAGTATAAAAAATCCGGTGCTGCAAGTTACACCACCATCAGCGGCAGCACGGCAATGGGCCTTGCTCCCGGCGAATACCTTGTGCGCCTCAAGGCCGCCGGCACAGCACTGGCAAGCTTGGATGCTACGGTAAACATTGCCTCCTTTACCAAGACAACACCGACTGTAGCGGATTTGATTTACAGTTTGGCCGCCGTGGACTATGACGGCACCGAAAAGCCGGTATCCGTAACGGCAGACTCGGGCAAGACTTTGGGTGCAATCACCGTCATATATAACGGCATCACCGCCGCACCACCCATCAATGCGGGCACTTATGCCGTCACGGTGAATATTGCCGGAAGCGCTGAATATAACGCAGTTACAGATCTACCCCTGGGCAGCTACACCATCAATAAAGTTGCCTATACAGGCCCAACGACTGTGTCGGCAATCGTTTTGGTAAGCGGGCAAACAGGGGCGACGGTAATCCTTCCTACTCTGCCGGCAGGCGCAAGCTACGGCACGCCAACGACAGGCGGCGCCATAACGATGACCGCTATGAGCATTGCCGGCACCACATTGACTTATACCGCACCCCCCAGCACAGCAGGACAAACCGGCACTATGACGATTCCGGTAACAGGCGCCACCAACTACAGCGATTGCACTATTATTGTAACGGTTACCTCCACGGCAAAGACGCCGCAGGTAATTTCCTATGCCACAGCCGTCATAACCAAGACTTATGGTGATGCCCTGTTTACAAATCCGCTGTCACAAACAACCGTAAACGGCACAATCACCTATGCCAGTGATGATACTTCCGTGGCAATGGTCGACCCCAACACCGGCGCGGTGATCATCATGGCTGTAGGGGACGGAAACGCCACAATCACCGCCACCGCTGCAGAAACGGGTACCCATGCACAGGCTGCGGCAAGCTATACAGTGACCGTTGCCTCCAAAGCGCTTACGCTGAAAGCAGATGACAAGAGTATGACGAAAGGCGATGGATTACCGGCCTTTACTTATACAGCCACAGGTTTGGTGAACAGTGATGCTGTGACAACTGCACCTACGATATCTACCGCCGCAAATGGAAATGCTGTCGGCACCTTTGACATTACCATCTCAGACGGAGTAGTGGCAAACGCTGCAAGCTATAACATTACCTATACAAAAGGCATCTTAACTGTGGCAGAGCGGCTATTCACTGTCACGGTAACAAACGGCACAGGCAGTGGAAGCTATGCCGAGGGTGCGACCGTTACCATTGCAGCAAATGACAGAAGCGGCTATACGTTCACAGGCTGGAGCGGCACGGATGTAACCTTTGCTGATGCAACCGCAAAGACAACAACCTTTACCATGCCTGCAAAAGCGGTAACCGTTACCCCAAACTATCGTCAAAACAGCTCCGGCGGTGATGGCGGTGGCTCCGGCGGAGGCGGAAGTTCTTCGGACGACAGCAGCCATGTCATCGTTATCCCACCCGCAGCGGACAGGCCGGATTCACCCACGCAGGGGGAAATCAAGGTTCCCGGCACAGTGGACAGCAACGGCAATGTCACAGTGAATATCACTGACAAAACTGTGACCGACGCCTTTGACAAAGCACTGGCTGAGGCCAGGAAAAACGGTAACGAGCAAAATGGCGTCACCGTGGTACTTCGTGTGGACACCGGCGGCAAAACAGCTTCGGCTGTCAGCGTAAACCTCACCAAAAGCGTACAGGAGACTATCATCAGCAGAAAAATTGTCAGCACCCTGATTGTGGTGGAACGGCCTGATGTCAAGCTGGCAATGGATTTATCCGCCGTAACCGAAATCAACCGGCAGGCCAAGGCGGACGTTCAGATCACCGCGACCCGAACTGATGCCTCCGAACATGGCGAAGCCGCTCAGAATGCCATCGGCAGCCGGCCGGCCTACGACCTGGCGGCCCTCTATCAAAATGGCGGCCAAAGGGTGAGCGATTTCGGCGGCGGCAGTGTCACGGTGGAAATTCCCTATACGCTGCAAGCGGATGAGAAGGCGGAGAACATCCGGGCGGTGTATGTCAATGAACGGGGAGAAGTAACCTATCTCAGAGGTGCTTACTATGATACGGTGCGCCGGAGCCTCATCTTCTCCACCAATCATTTTTCCGTCTACGGTGTGGGCTACAAGGATGACATCATCCCCCGGCCCGAGCCCCACGTTAATCCACAGGAAACGAGATTGTCCGGAGAAACACGCTATGATACAGCCGCAGCGATCGCCGAAGCTTACTTTGGAAGCGGCACTGACCTGGTTATTCTGGCCAGGGGAGATATCTCCGCCGACGCTTTACCGGCTGTTCCGCTGGCCAAGCTCTGCAATGCCCCTCTGCTCCTGACCGAACCAGATCAGCTGCCCTCCGGTGTCTTGAACACTATCGAAAGACTGAGGGCCAAAAAAGTGATCATCATCGGCGGTCCGGGAGCGGTGGGGGACAGCGTGGAGGCAGTGCTTAAAGCCGACGGATTGACGGTGGAACGGATTTATGGAGAGACCCATTATGATACAGCCTATGAGATTGCCAAGCGGGTCGGAGGAGCAAGCGGCCAGGCAGTCATCGTCAATGGGGATATGTATGAAAAAACCTTTGCCGATGTCCTGAGCATCTCGGCATGGGCAGGCTATAACGGCATCCCTATTCTCTACGCGGACAGCGGCAAAGACTCATTGCCGACAGGAACGGCCAAAGCCTTGGCGGAGCTGGGCATCACGCGGACGATCCTGATCGGAGGGACGGCTGTTTTACCGGCAGCATTGGAAGGCAAAGTCCCTGCTCCCAAGCGATATGGGGGAGAGACCCGGTATGACACCAATGCCATAGTGCTGAAAGAGCTGCAGCCGGAGGCCACAGAAGTATATGCCGCCACAGGAAAAGGATTTGCCGACGCCCTGGCCGGAGCTGCGGTGGCGGCTCAAAGAAACGGCTGGCTGGTGCTGATCGGAGCCAATAGCGGAACAGGGCTGACTGCAGAGCAGGAAAGCCGGCTGTCGGAGGCAAAGGAAAGAGTAGAGGCTTTCCATGTTTTCGGCGGGGAAGCTGTTGTTCCCGAGAGTATGGTGGACAGAATGAGAGCCCTGCTGGGTGCCGGGGTTTCAGAGCAATATCCTGCATTAAAAACCAATTTATAATGAGGCATAGCATGAACAGAAGAGCATCCGACGGACTTATCCTGATCCTCCTCATCGCCCTCACCTATTTCGCTCCCATCCCGGTTCCGGCCCTGGGAGCCAATCAGGTCAGCGCCGCATTTACGGATATTGCAGGCCATTGGGCAAAGGAAGATATTGAGTTTGTGGTAAGCCGTGGATTGTTCAGCGGCACTTCCAACACTACCTTCAGCCCGAACACCGCCATTACGAGAGGAATGTTCGTTACCGCTCTCGGACGGATGGCAAATGCCAATGTGAGCAGATGGCGGTCATTATGAGCAACTATACCTAAGCGCTATGATAGCCTGGTTGCCGGAAGCCGAACAAAGCCTGCCCTCATTAACGAAGGGGCAGGCTTTGTCATCCTAAAAGCTTCTGACTGATAATACCTTTGGGCGTCATATGAAGGGCTTTCACAAGCAGCCTGATTTGATTGATTGAAACTCCATATTTACGGGCATTTCAAAATAAATTATGTTGTAAGCATATGGTGAAATATTCGTTGGCAAAATTCACCGCACTGCACTAATTGTAAGGAGAAAGCAGAGTCAAACTGATGAGAAAATTGGCCTGCGAAAGCGGCTGTTTCAGATCCTGCCGCCAAGGGGATGCTAGCTTTAGGCGGCATATTTTTCATATCCTTAAGCCACGTTGAGTGCGTGATCATGCTTGAACGAGCCTAAAACCATTGAAAACAAAGGGTTTTGGCAGAATCAATGACAGATGACATTGCCGATAAAGCCAGTAATTTCAGTGCTTCAGAGCCTATAATATGCTATACAATGTCTTTGGGGTTAGTGGGGCGGCGATGGATTGGTTTTCTATGTAAAAAACGGGAAAGGTCTGCTATCCACTAAGTATGGCTATTTAGAAAATGAAGCGTTGGCCACTTTAGTCTATGGAGATACTCCACTTATAAAATTCCAAGCGGATGAAGCCTATTTCTGCCCAACACGTGAAAAGCTTGTTGCTGCCGGATATGGTCTTGAAATGAGCGACCAAAAAGTAATATCCGAGTTGCGGGAAGTTTTGAATCATAAATTTATATCACTCGAGAAGTCCCTTGAAAACCTTCAGCTTTTATTGAGATTATTGCCAGCAGGCTACTATGCACTCGTTGATACAGAATTGTGCCCCACTATAATCATCAGCAGGCTGAGTTTTATAGAATTAATGATGGCTATAGGGCGATTGCTTATCATATGGACGGATATCTGTGCGCATTGCTCGATGGGCATCATAAGGCTGTAGCTGCGGCAATGGACAAGAAAAAACTAAAAGCGCTTGTTATAATCCCCACAAGTTTAATATCTATACCGAATGACAACCAAAATTATAAAGGTGGAATATTAATAAATGGCGTACTTTTAGATCCAGATGAGTTGATTACGCCTATAGAACAAATAATGAAATCATTTAAATTTGGGCAGCTAAGCAAAGGTGAAACAGAAAAATACTTATCAATGCGGAATACTGATTTTGATAAAAACTATGAATGGCCACAGGAAATATTGGAAGTTGAAAAGGTCTTCCCGGATGCTTTAACTGTCGCAAGGCAACAATGGGCAGGGGATACATCGGATGAAAGGTTAGACGGTATATTAACGAATCAGGAAGTTGTATCAGACCAAGACGCCCTAAATATTGCGGTGGCTTTATATTACTTAAGAAATCCGAAATTTAAAGAAATAGCATTCTTTTTCTGTAAGAACTATTCCTATGCGCCCGTTTGGTATAAGATTTATGGGCTGCTGGCAGAAATAAAAGATGAAGAAGTTGAGAATTTCTTTATAGAATACCTTATAGAGGGCGATAAAGAGCATCCGGAGATAAAGAAAATTATTGATAAATACTTTATTACTTAACGCCTGCACTTTGAGAGGTAAAAAATGAAATATAAATGCCCATGTTGTGGCTATTACACTTTTGAGAATAAACCGGTTAAAACCCATCATGACGGCAGCTTTGATATTTGCTCGATCTGTTTTTGGGAAGATGATCCGCTTCAACTGGAAAAACCGATATATGAAGGCGGAGCCAATAGGGTTAGCTTAGTCCAGGCGCAGAAGAGTTTTAATAATTTCGGCGCTTGCAGGCAGGATATGATTCCTCATGTTCGAAAGCCGACTGAAAATGAATATTTAATCAAATATTTCTATGAAGAATTAATAATGTCATTAGTCACAATGTCCTTACCGGCCAAAGAACAAAAATATATGATAGGGATAGGGTACGCGGGTGATGAGATTCTCGAAGACTTCAGCAATTTCTATAATGATAGAAAGCAATTTTATTTAGATAACAATGTATTTGATGATAGGCAAATACGGATATGGATGAGTTTGATAGATTTCTTGATAAGTATGACGGTCATGTTGAGGATTTTTATTGGGATATTGAACAATTAAAGAGTAACCCCCTCTGGGAAGAATTAAGGGTACAATCTAAAAAAGTTATATCGCAGGTATTTGACAAGAAATATAGGATTGATATAGAACGAAAAAATGAATCGATCAATGGTAAACTCATTGAGCATACCAGACGAAAATTGATAGAAATAAAGGACAATGAATCTTGACACTTTTGCTTTGATAGAGCGCAATAAAGCGAAATTGTCTAAGGAGAAGAATGTAAGATGAATGAAATCATTGAATTTCTTAATGAATTAGAAAACCGCAAAAGCTACTACCGTTTAAACAAAGTTAGGGATAGCATTATGGTTGAAATCGCTGTGCCAGGACAAAGGTGGGAGGTAGAATTCTTTTCAGATGGGAATATTGAAATAGAGAAATTCATTAGTGACGAAGAGATTTATGATAAATCAGAATTGAAGAATCTATTTGCAAATTTCTCTGATTAATTTGCCAAGGGGATACCGATAGTTGGTGGTTATGAGCCAATAATGTAAAGGAGGGACGCAAATGGGCATATTCGATTTCTTCAAAAAGAAAAGTAAAATAGATGATGAAATAAAGAAGAGCATAAATGATTATTCTCACGTTTAGGTATAAACGTAACGGCACACCCTGATTTATTTCCAAGAATGGTGATAGCGGCTAAGAGTATGGGTCTAGCTTCTCCGACGGACAGAGCAGCTCAAATTGGTCACCAGTGCCGAATTTGACCTCGATACTTTACTTAGCTTTGGGTAATTCTGATCGATGAAAAGGGATTTGAGGCCTTAGCGGTGAAAGATATCATCACAAGGGCCAACATCAACCGGGGGACCTTTTATCTGTACTACAAGGACAAGTTTGATCTGCTGGACCAGACTCTGTCGGAAGTCATTCAGGATATCGGAGCTAGCGGCGGGATTGTATTCCTGAATGACGGGGTCAGGCGTTTTTTTATTCGGACCTTGGGGTTAGATAAGAGGGAAGAGGGAGGTTATAAAGTGATGGGATTAAGAAAGGTATATGTTGACCATGCAGCGACGACTGCGCTATCCACTACTGCTTTCCAGGCCATGCTGCCGTATTTTGGAGACACCTTTGCCAATCCTTCAGCGATTCATGAGTACGGAGTGAATGCCAAAGCTGGGGTAGAACGCTCACGAAGGATGATCGCCAAGGCCATAGGCGCTAAGAACAATGAGATCTTCTTCACCTCAGGGGGGACAGAATCAGACAACTGGGCCATTCTGGGAGCGGTGGCCCAGCGCAGTTCCAAAGGAAAGCACATCATCACCACCTCGATCGAGCATAACGCTGTGCTCAAGACTGCGGAAGCTCTGGAAAAACAAGGGTATGAGGTAACCTACCTCCCTGTGGACTACTATGGCCGGATAACACCGGAACAGCTGGCAGAGGCGATCCGGGAGGACACCGTTTTAGTGAGCATCATGATGGCCAACAACGAAATCGGCACTATATTGCCCATAAAGGACCTGTGTCAGGTTGCCCGTCAGCGGAATGTGCTTTTTCACACCGACGCGGTGCAGGCTGTAGGACAGGTGAAAATTGACGTTAGGGATTTGAACGTTGACCTGCTTTCCATGTCTGCGCACAAATTCCAGGGACCCAAGGGTGTGGGCGCCTTGTTCGTAAAAATCGGGCGGATTCTGCCGCCCCTGATCCATGGAGGAGGTCAGGAAAAGGGTTCAAGGGCAGGGACGGAAAATGTTCCTGGCATCGTGGGTATGGCCGCTGCCTTGGAAGAAGCCGTGGCAACCATGGCAGAAAAGAACCGGAAGGTTGTTGCGATGAGGGACAGGTTGATTCAGGGGATATTGAAAATCCCCGGCTCCTATTTGACGGGGGATCCTGAAAACCGCCTGCCCGGTATGGCATCGTTTGCCTTTGCGGGAATGGACAAAAAGCCCCTGGTAACCACCTTAAGCAAGGCAGGTATCTTGGCAAGCTCGGCAAGCGCATGCACTGCAGGCTCCATCAACCCTTCCCGGATACTGCTGGCAACCGGCGCATCGGAGTCCCTTGCTTATGGCAGCCTGAGGATTAGTCTGAATGAACATAACAGTGAAGAGGATATGGATTATCTGCTGGAAACGATTCCTTCAGTCATTAGTAACATGCGAAACGGGGATTGAGCTTTGTAATTATTTTCTGTCTTTCTAAAATTACAGTAAATATTGAATTTATATTTGAGCTAAACGCTTGTACAAGAAACCGGGGTATGCACAATAATATATAAACCTAAAGGAGGTAAAGGAATAGCACATCAAGGATGTTGTAGTCAAAACGAGTCGGTGGCCAAAACAATTATTTCAATTACCAAGGTCAATAAGATAAAGGGGGAAACATTGCTTGACCATAACGTTTACAAAATTCGCTGGATTTTGTTTTATTTTATTATCAGTGCTAAGACTTACACCCTTTATAAATGCAACTGGGAAGTGGTTGCTATATGTTTCGCTTGCAGCGTTTTTTCTAATATTATCTGACCTAATAGAGTTCTACATCGAAGGTATAGCAGTAAAGAGAGAGGTTAAACTGAATAAAACATTAAATCACCTACCTTCAGTCCTCCTTGCGGGTTCACTGATAGCTGTAATCGTTTTACCCTATCTGAAAATCAATATTCCTGTAAAACAAGTTAATGCATTGAGTGACGCTATTACATTAGTTAGCTTAGGTATCGCAATAGCACTAATTGGGTTCAAAACAGAAAGAACAAAAAAATCATCATTTGATAAAACTAATTCTATAAGGGATGAGATCAGAGAGTATATAAATTCAATTGAAGGAAAGCGTGTCATTGATGAGAGGATAAGCGAGCTATCGTCACAAGATACACAATCAATTGGAGTGCAAAGAAAAGATTCAAAGTAAGGGTTTGTTGCTGCTACTTATGCGGGCTGGGTTTACCTGAAAATTTACAGAAAATAGCCAAGTTGAGGTGTTTTTGAGTGAATTGACTTAAGTTTACTCCTTCTGGGATTATCGGAAGAGGAGCGGAAGGAATTCATCGCCCAAAACGATGTGGCCGGCATGACGAAACAGGAGCTCCAGCAGGCCTTGAAAGATAGGGAGCCAGGCCATGCAGGAGAAAGAGCAGGCCCTTAGGGTATTCGCCGTATTCCAGTGCAGGAAGGGTTGTGTACGGTTTTTTTATGGATGATCACTGAATAGATAACTCCCCATATAGCAATAGGTTTACGCTGAAAATAGACAAAATGGATGCACCTTACGGACGAAATTATTGATACACTTTGGAAATCATGATCAAACCCCCACTAATGAGCTGCTAATCTCTTATTTAATTCTTCAGCTATTTCTAATTCGACTAAATCGATATTTGTTTTACCAATATAACCTGCCGGAATATCATTTGCTCTTATGAAATCGACAGTTTTATAATAGGTTTTGTGGCTCATATATTTTGAATAAAAGAGAACAAAATCTATCTCTCCAAAACTTCTAAATTCAATCTTGTCATTAAAGCCATCTATCGTAAGAATTGTGGGAAATTTAGCCTTTAACCGTTTTCTCCAACTTGGGGTCCCTCCGATGATTAAGAGCTTCTTATTGGTGATAAACTTCGATAAATCTAATGAAGTCTCTGTGGGTAAATAATCATTTTTAAGATCGATGAAAAACTCCCGAAGTTGAAAAAGTTCCTGTCTATTTTTCATTTCAGTATTTAGGTTTATTTTAAGTTTATCGATCTTCTTATTTAGCTCATTAATTTGTGCTTCATAAAATCTGCTTTGCTCAGATAAGGCATTTTTCAGTTTAAACTCATAATTTTCAATCTCACTTTTTAGTTTTTGTGCCTGGATTTCAACAGTGTCTTTTTCTGATGATGCAATATCTAACTTCTCCTTAAGAGCTTTCAATTCGGAATATAGGGCATCTTCATCACTATAAGTAAGATAAAGTTCCCTTGCTCTTAAGTATTCATTAAGCAGCATTTTTACAATATATCCGGCACCGAATGATTGCACAACCTGAGTTTTATCAAATTCCGATTTTCTCGTAGTTTTTATAAATGCCAGCATAACTTTATCTAAATCATTTTGGTTAAGCTTAGGAGAAATGGAATCAACATCTAATTTATGGATTAAAAGGAGATTGCGTAAACAACTTACAATATTTTTTATCTCTTTATTCTTACTATAAAGAATATCTGAGGAATTTTTTATTACTCCAAGTTCATTCTTGACTATCTGTTTTACTTTGGCTAATCTATTTTCTCTTTTTAATTCACTTTCAATATCAGTATTAATAGGGTTAATGTTAATAAACAAACTTGCCACATTAAATGCGTTTTCCACAACTTGCAGGTTGAGTAAATTTTCATTCATTTGTTTCATGGTGTAAAAATATAAAACAATCAGCGTTTCAGTTAACTTGAGGTTTTTATTGGTGTCTTCTATTGCTGGCAAATTTTTTCTAAATCCATCGTAATTATTATTTTGAGCATGAATATATACATCTTTGTAATATTTCTTGATGAGCCGTAAGACCTTCACTTTTATCAGCTCGGATTGTTCGGCGCTTAGTAAAATACCCAAAGTTTTTTTAGCATAAATTTCTTGTTCCAAGTCACCGTTACTTAGTAAGACATGATTATATCCTGAAAAGTTTTTAGCGTTTTCAAAGAACATTAATTTATTCTGATTATAAATGGAAGCTATATCTTTTCTCATTTCCTTATTTAAAGACAATCCCACAGAAATAATTGCCATAAAATATTCTTCTGCATCATTTAGGTCAATATCATGATTCTCTGAGAAAAATTCCATGACTTGTTTCATTTTTATACTTGCCAATGAAATTCACCACCTAACAATTTTGAAATGCATTGGTACTCGAAAAAAATAAATGGCTCCGCCAATAGAAAGCGGAGCCATAACTGATTTTAAATCCAGTTGGCTTTAATCCACCTCCTTTTCAAAACGTGAAGGCATACCCGTTTCCAAGTATACCCCGAGGGTTCTAGACCCTGTCCGGTGTCCATAGATTGCTCTTTAGGTTCATCCCGGCTCGGAGATTCGTTTTTTAATTTTAAATCTTGAATTTACCGTTAAAACCAGCACCATTGACTGTTATCTGATTATCTCGGGAACATTCAAATGTTGGATAATAGCTTTGTTTGTTTATATTTAATATTGGTAAGAAAAATGAGGCTTATGGATCTGATTGTCGAACCTACGTAAACATGAATTATACGTTTCCTCTGTTATTATACTGCACAAAATTCCTGTTTATCAATGTTTTTATTAATTTTCGTGTAACACGCTTTTTTAAAGAACTAGATTGGAGAGGTATATTTTTATTGAGTCAGAAGATCCGTAAAACTGGAAGGAATGGAAAGCGGGAAAGAAGGCCAAGAATACGCTATATTGACCGACTCCATGACATTTATCCGGATTTTTTAGCAGATATTTCACTTAGCAAAAGATCGAATGATTTATCAATGTTCAAGAAAACCCTGGTTTCTAATACCATGGATTTCAGCAAAAATATCCTTATTACTCAGTAATAGGGGTGAAGCATATGGTTAAAAGTGAAAAAGAGAAAATGCTATCAGGCGTTTTTAGGACCAAATGTTCAAATCTATACGGTTGGGCATCCTACTGACCCCGCGGAGAGACAAATAATGTTTGGATTGGCGGCGGAACCATTATCTGCCCGGGAGTGACAATCGGAGATAACCTGACGATAGGCGTGGGGAGTGTGGTGACTAAGGATATACCTGACAATGTAATTGCCGCGGGTAACCCCTGCAAAGTAATCAAAAGGCCTCCGCCTAGGGCGATTAAGCTTCATATCCAAAAAGTGTCATTTGATTTTTGCCGGTGGTGCAGATTGCAACCTCTACAGCATCTAATTGAATCGTATTGCCCAGGCCCAGCCCGGTATGGCTTCCCACAAATGATGTCTGAAGATTATTTATTACGTCCCAGGGAGCAGGTGCCCCCAGTACTGCAGCGGTTATATCCTGTTCAAGGGGATTTGTCAGATAATCGGCAGTACCGATTAAGGAACGGCTTACCTGCCCCAGTCCGGTCCAGGCTGCCTGAGCATTGGGCCGCCAGGAAAAGATCATTGAACTGACCCCTACGGCAACGGTCAGACTGAGTCTGCAGTAGAATTTTATAACAACCTGCTCAATATCCAAATAATTAGACATTGCCGGAAGCAGGCTGTACCCTAAGATGATATTTCCTCCGGTCTGTGTAAGCAAGCCTGAGGCTAAAGAGGCAACGCTGCCATTATGAAGTCCCACGGCATTATTAACATTGGTGAAATCAGTCCTGCCGTTATAGGCTGTCTGAGTAGCTGTAACAGCCCCGGAAGTATTGCATTTTATTTGCTCATCAGATGTTCTTACCATAAGAGGAGTGTTTGGACTGAGATTATAAGGAGAATAAAAACTTTGACTTACCGTACTGAAAGGCTCTGTTATTCTGAGGGAAAGGAAATCATTATTTCCATTACTTAACAGGAGGGATACCGCCTGAGAAGCCGATGCTTGCACTGCTGTCAGACAGACGCTTTTCTGCGCCTCCGGAGTCCAAAGAGTTATTCCGCTGGTCAGGACGCCAAAGCTGGCATATTTAATCAGGTTTGAGTTTTTTTCAATAGCTGCTGGAATTTGCTGAGGACTGCTCATTAACCGGCTCTCCTTTGATTTTTTGACCTGGCCTTGAATGCCTGGCCTTATAACTCATACCCTATCAGGGTGACATTGACGGTTCCGGCAGCACTTGTGGTAACAGACACCGCTTCATCCGGATTAAAGCGAATAGGGGATAGGAAGCTTTCACTGCAGGTGGCCAGGCTGCTGGTAAGCATAATCGACATGAAAACAGAGTTGCTTCCTCTGTTTAGCTGAATGACCACCGGAACAGAGGCAGAAACCTGCCATGCCGTCATGAATATGCTTTGGCCGGAAGCCGGTGTCCAAATCGTTGTATTGGTTTGAGCGGTAGTGAATGTCCGGAAGAAGACGATATCGGACGGATATTCTCTTGTAACCAAGGGCTCTTCTAAAACAATACTCATGAGTCTGGTTTGATCGCCCATAAGAAAACTCCTATAGCACATATTTTTATCATAATTAATTATATGACACGTTGTTTATAGCGTGACCAGGCCAAGGCCGGCAGAGGATAAAGAAACAAACTGGATGGATATAGGTACTCCAGGCTTTGGCAGGCACGCAACTTCCAGGATAAGGAGTCCTTTTTGGAGGGTATAATTTTTTTCAGGCTGAATAACTCCATTGATAAACAGCATTTGATAAGAAGTTTGCCGGGGGTCAAGTATTCCCTCATCTCCATACATCATTATTTCATCCTCATTCGTATACACTCTTTCCCCGCCGGCAAAGGCATTGAATTGATAGATTGCCGCCTGCAAAAGGATATCGTTTTTATTCTTTATGATTAAGGATTCAAGAATAATGGGCACTCCCGTTGACGGAGGGCTTTGGGTTGTTAAAGTTAAAAGCCCTTCCGCTACGGTATAATTGATCTGAGGCTGCAGTACCCCATTAACATAGAGGTTAAAGAAAGAGACTTCAGCAGGATTGGGGATACCGTTATCACCGTAGATAGTTAACTCGTCAGCATTCGTAAAGGATGTCCTGACTCCATCGGAAATAGCATTGTATTGAGACTTCTCTCCCTTAAGAAGATGATCTTCAGCCTTAAAAGAGCCTGTGATTTCCGCGCTCAAAACAATGGTGTTATTGGCATTTAAAGTCCCGATATCCCAGATAATTTGACTGCCCTTTGGGGAGACGGTGCCTTGGGAAAGGCTCAGGATATTCAGATTAAGCAAAGTATCCAACAGTAAGGTATCCGTCAGGAGAACCTTGCTGACCGGACCATAGCCATTATTCGATACTCTGATTTCTGTTGTCCAGGTAAGCACCCCATGGGGCGGCACTTCCAGAGGTCCTGAGACAATGTATTTTTCAATCGTCAGGCTGCCGAAGATTTGGGGACAGGGGATGCGGCTCGTAACCCGGGCTTTAACCGTTGCCTTTACACGGGTGTTTTGCGGCCAATGCTCAGGCAGCGGCGGATAGAAATCAGCATGAACAAAGGCCTCTTCCCACTCAGGCAGTTCGGGAAAAAATCCATAGCTGGGTATTTGTAAGGATACCTTGCCCACGGCCCGGATAAGCATAAAGACACCGACAGAAAAATGCAGGCGTCCGTCACAGCTTTTGGGAGTGTTGAGAAGCTTTGAACGGGTTTCCACGGCAATACTGTAGGAAAACTCATCTCTGGTTTCCGGCATAAACATAATGATGTCGCTGACGATATCGGGTAAGCTGCCTTTGCTTCGGGTATTATCGGCAGTGACGATCTCAAAGGGTATTTTCAGGAGGAATTGAACTCGCCTGAAATGAACCCTATCCTTTATAGCGTTTATCTTTAGGCTGTTTTCTGTAATAAAGCCCGGTTTAAAGAGAATACTCTGAAAGCCGCCGGGAAGATCGACAACGATATCTTCAAAACAATGTCTCAGCTGATACTGGGAAAAAACTTTGTCCACAATCACACAAGCCTTGACATATTCTAAAACACGGAACGAGGCTCCGGCAGCAATGCCTGATATCAGGCAGGAATTTGAGCTCCATCCCGTGGCAATCCCTCTGCAGAGGGAACGGAGTCCGGCAGTGCGGAAAATACCTTCAGCTTCAAAAACCGCCCGTAAGGTCTCTCCGGGTAAAAGCTCTTCGAGATTCCAGACAATAGTACCGGGGGAGATGGAGATTTCTCCCGAAGATACGGAAGCAGTTCGGATATCATCGGCTTCATCAAAGAGGAGATAAGCGATTGCGATGATATGAGTGATAACTTCAGAGGTAAGGTTTGTGATTTCTAAAGAGAAACGCCATTTTTTGGCGATCCCCAAGGAACAGGTTAAAGGGTTATTTAAGACAGTGACCTGCAGCAGTAAACCCTCTTCTGCCGGGTTGGCTGCCGGAAAGACCACGATTTGAAAGTCCTGAGAGCGATTGGTGAATAGTTTGCCCGCCGGGATATTGCCCATCCCTGATGCAGTGCCTAAGGAGCTCAATCCTTCCCGGGCAAAGGACCCGGTGATATCGATGCTGAGAACGGCCGTTTCCAAAGCTTTCAGCTCATCAATACGCCAAAGAATGTCATTATTTATAGCCTGGGCAGTACCCCCGGAGAGACTGACCACTTTAACATGGGTGTTCTCCGTCAATAAAGCATCGGTCACCAGAATATCCGTTGCATTGTCAGCACTCAAATTAGCCAGCTTTAGTTCCACTCTCCAGATGTTGCTTTTACCGGCATTTACTTGGACAGGACCCCCTATAATGGTTTGAGTAATCTCCAGCCCCCGACTGACCTTGATTGCCTCCCCGCCCACAATATCCGTGGTTATGGCGCCTGACGAACTGTTTCCTGCGGCAAACCCTCTGCTGAGAAAGCGGATACCGGCGGCCTGAAACAGACCCTCTGCTTTAAAGCTGGCAGTGGCCGAGTCCCTGGGATTTAATTGATCAATAAACCAGGTGATACGTTCATGATTGATAAGAATATGGCCCTGGGATAGAGAGAGGTTTTCTATCTTTGCAATAAGATCTAAGAGAATCGTGTCTGTGACGACGATATCCCGGATGGGGATATTACCGGTATTAGAGATTGTTAGGCTGAATTCCCAATGGGCAGCATTCTCTGCAGAGATAAATTCCGGTCCGGAGACACGAAGGTTTTCCATTTTCAGATAAGAGTAAGTGGTATCCCTGATTTTGATATCCCTATCTGTGACAGGACCGCCCCTTATCTGCCCGGAAGGGATGATTCCTTCAACCAGAGCCGAATTAAGTTCAGCCCATTCTTCATCCTTAAAAGTGACAAAGACAATGATAATAGTCGAGTCCTTTAAAGGGACATCGTCAGTTTTGAGGAGAAGAAGACCTTCCTGAATTTCATAGTTAACCCGGGGCTGCAATAATCCATTAATAAACAAGTTAAAATAGGACACTTGCTTAGGATTGAGGATACCTCTGGTGCCGTATTCCGTTAATTCATCCTGGTTGGTATAGAGCTTCTTTACCCCGTCAGACAAGGCGTTGTATTGATAAACATCGGCGTGCAGCAGTCTTTCTGCGGAATCGAAATGAGTTCTTTCATTAAACACAGCTTTCACTCCTAAAATGAAGACATTTTAAGGAAATAAAGCTGGAAAGAAGGGGCTTGTTTTACAACTGCCCCTTCACATCCGTAATTTGAATCATTAGGTTGTAATTGTAGTATCAGAATCAGAAACAGGAGCGAAGTTGGTTACGATCAAGGTAATCGGTGCACCGACAGGAACTGTAGCAGCATCATTGATAACAACCTGCGAACCGTCAGCACTGACAGTATATAAACTGGATTGCTGCAATACACCGTTTATAAACAAGAGATAATATCCGTTGTCTGCAGTCGCAGGGGTAAGATTGCCTGTCATGACATTGCCGTCATCATCTATAAATTGAGTAGCCGGAATAGTAACAATTCCGCCGGTTCTTTCATCTTCTCTCAATTCATAAAAATATTTTTCAATGGCTGGATTAATCGTTGTATCGGTTGTAGTAGCGGCGTCGATGACAAGCTTGAATAATTGGGTACTCATTATTTGTCCTCCCACTATTTATTAGCTTACCTTATTTTCAGTATATTTAGACAAAGGATAATTTGTTATAGATTTTTTGAACTATATTCCAATTGGGTGGTGTTATTATGAGTAAGTGAGATAGAATGTTGGCATCAGCTTCTTCCTAAATTTCTAATTGGTTATTTATTTTGTATTCGTAGGGCATGAATTTTCTGTCTGCGGCGGCTGCCAGCTGCAGCACCTGAAGTATGAGCAGACCTTGGTTTGGAAGAAGCAGTGGGTGGCTGACGCTCTGGTCAGGATTGGAAAAATTCCGCTGGATAGTGCAACGATTCAGCCGACCATCGGGATGGATGATCCCTGGCGTTACCGCAATAAAGCCCGGCTGCACTGTGGGGAACAGGGTATCCTGGGCTATTACCAGGAAAAAAGACAATCGCCGGGAAACCAAACATAAAAACTTAGTGTGAAGTAAATAAATTCAGAGCTTACGGTGGGGCAAGTGGCTGGAAGAGTCCGTGAGCTACTCACAGAAAACTGCAGGCAGACTGATGAAGCTCTACGAAGAGTATGGGTTCAGCTTTCCTGACGGGTCTGGCAGTTCAAAATCGACACCAGTGTCGATTTTGACTTACACCCAGGTCCTCCTCCTGCTGGCTTACCGGAAGAGGAGCGGAAGGAATTCATCGACGGAATCCTTTTATGTCGCAGGTAGTATCGATGCGTGGTCATAGTTAACCCACTTACGGGAAGTCGAGCATGACATTCGCAAGTGGTTTTCTCTTCTCTGAGGATATATCAGTTAAAAGGAGCTTGGCCAGGAACTAATCTTTATGCTAGAAAGGAATACTCAATATGAAAACGGTGAAGTTAAAAGACGGCTCAGAAATTGTGATTCGAAAGGCGGAGGTGGATGATGCTGAACAGATGGATCTGTTCAAACAATATATCAGCCAGGAATCGGATTTCCTCTCCTATGGAGCAAACGAAATAGAAGAATCAGCTGAGTCTCAAGCTCGGCTGATTCAATCTGCTAACTTAGCAGAGAATTCCGTGATTATACTTGCCATAGTTAATGAGGAAATTGCTGGTTTTGTCACGTTCAATGGCGGCTTCAGAGTCCGAAAAAAGCACTCCGGAGATATGGGGATTGCCGTAAGAAAAAAATATTGGGGAAAAGGAATCGGGAATCTTCTTGTGGAAGCTCTTATTGAATGGGCGAGAAATACGGAAACTGTTAGAAAGATCAACCTTTTGACCCGTACGGATAACACAACCGCGATAAGCTTGTATGAAAAATACGGTTTTATCAAAGAGGGCATTCTTACAAGGGATGTTTGTATCAATGGAGTGTTTTACGATTCTTTCAGCATGGGATTTTTCATCGATTGAGATTCATTGCCTTTGTGGCAAGCCCCGCAGGGAATTTTCCCCGCGGACTTCTTTTTTCTCCATCAATCACAGTAGATTTCCTTTGCCATACGAAAGGCTGCCCACGCCTTGGGCCATCCGGCAGCAAAGCAGAAACAGTAATAATGCTCCGCAGCTTGGCAGGGAGGCGCTTCTCACGGGGCCACACTTCTCCGAACAGTACATCATCGTTAAATGCCGCAAATTGGGGAGCAAATTCCCCCAAGGCATCCCGATCGGCAGTTACTTTTTTCATTTGAATCGACTCCTATTTTAATTT
Source organism: Desulfosporosinus youngiae DSM 17734 (assembly GCF_000244895.1). NCBI lineage: Bacteria > Bacillati > Bacillota > Clostridia > Eubacteriales > Desulfitobacteriaceae > Desulfosporosinus > Desulfosporosinus youngiae. Next base: position 3,763,612 of record NZ_CM001441.1, on the reverse strand, counting down.
AGCATAGTCCTCGTCAGATACAGCCTCCAGCCATTCATTGGATGCTCCCTCGGCGGGAACCTCAACGGCAAGATGGGCAAACCAGCTATCCGGTGCCGCTCCATGCCAATGCTTCACCTCCGGCGGGATATTTACCACATCACCGGGATGTAGTTCCCTTGCAGGCTGTCCCCACTCCTGATAGTAGCCCCGGCCTGCGGTTACAAGCAGAATCTGCCCGCCCTTGTGATGAATGTGCCAGTTGTTTCGGCAGCCCGGTTCAAACGTCACGTTGCCGATTCCCACTCCTGTGGTAGTCAGCATATTCAAATAGCTTTGTCCAACGAAATATTTTGCATAAGCATCGTTTTTTACTCCTGTGGGAAAAATGCTCTTAAAATCTTGCGTATTTATCATGAATTCCATCCTCCCAATTGGTTTATTTGTTAATCCTATAGCGCAGCCAAACACTGCCGCCATCCTTGACTTCAGCACTTTTGAGGGTAAAGCCGACCGCTTTATTTGTTGCCATGCCGCCCCGTGTCTCAAATAGCGCAGGAGTTTCTGAGGAACCATCGGCGGCCGCAGCAATGACAACACTCAGCTCATCACACATACCCGCCTGTATAAACGACCAGTTCAGAACGCCTCCGCCGCCCAGCATCAGGGTTTCAATGCCAAACAAAGTTTTCAGCTTTTCCATGGCGAGGGCATAGTCCAGAGAGTCCTCGCCGGCAATGATGTAAGAGATGCCCAGCTTGCGCAGAAAAGCTTTATAGGCATTGCTTGCTTTTCCGGTGAGCACCTCCAGCACATGGGCAGTGGTATCACCGTAGGTCAGCGTATTACTTTCCCAGCCCAGCTTGCCGGAAGGGTCTACCGAAACATAGTACATTGGTGCATTGGGAAGGGCAACAAAGTCGCCCGACCGTACCAGCGGGACATTCTCGTCCAGTACAGGCTTGCGGTAAAGTGTAAAATTGTCATCGGTGGTCACTCTGCCGGATAACCACCCTTGATGTTTATAATGGGGATTGCTGCCGAATGCAATGTTGTAGAACACATCGCCTGCCGCATTGCCTTCGGGTGTTTCCATATAGGAGCCCATGATTTTCCCATCTACGGAAGTCATCATGTGGCAAAAGATATAAGGTCTGTCCATTCTTATCCTTCCGTTCGTTTAATTTTCCGGTTTCAATGGATCGTAAAAGTAAGATGCAGCAACACCGATATGCCAATCTGTCCGGCGCTGGTCAAAATCATGACATTCTTCATTGAATTGCCTCCTTGAGCCGCTCAATCCACTTTTTCAGAATAGGGTGTTACGGTCTGTATTTCAGCAATATCACAGTCCAGGGCTTTTCTGATATGTTGGGCAATCCTGTTGATATGCCGCCGTAAGAATAATAAAGAACCAATGCTTTCATAGGGGCCTCCCTTACCGGTATGATTTTTCAAAAATTGCCGCGCAATCCTCGTCGGACAGAGGCACACGGTCAACGGTAAACAACCCGCCCATAGTCGCACGGGCATTCTGTGCCATCGTCATGAATTCATCTGGGCGAATACCGTAATCGGACATTTTTAAATCGGCAACGCCGCATTCTTCTTGCAATTTTACAAGGGCAGTAATGAAATCCAGAGGCTCCGCTGCATCCTCCACGCCAAGAACCTGTGCCATTCGTACAAAGCGCTCATCACAGGCCCGGGTTTCAATGAAGTGGGTAAAATATGCCTTTGAAATCATAATCAGCCCTGCACCGTGAGGCAGATCTTGATGATAAGCACTCATGGCATGCTCCAGAGAATGCTCACTGGTGCAGACGCTGATAGTCATCACAACTCCGGATAGGGTGTTGGCAAAGGCAACATGTTCTCTTGCTTCCCTATCGGAGCCATCCTTGACCGCACGGGCAAGATACCTGCCGATATTCTCAATAGCAGTGAGTGCATACATATCACTCATCAGATTGGCCGCAGTCGAAATATAACATTCGACGCTGTGGAACAGGGCGTCAAAGCCCTGTAATGCGGTAAACTTAGGCGGCACAGTTTTCATAAGCTCAGGATCGACAATTGCAATTTTCGGGAACAGGGAGTCAGACCCGCCAAAGCCGATTTTTTCATGGGTTTCTTTATTGGAGATGACACCGTACTGGTCAACCTCACTGCCGGTGCCTGCCGTGGTAGTAATTGCAATGATCGGGAGCGGTTCATTGGTCAGCGGTTTCCCCTTGCCGGTTCCTCCGAAGATATAATCCCACAGATCGCCGTCATTGGTCGCCATCGCTGCGATTGCCTTGGATGCGTCCATCACACTGCCGCCACCAAGGGCAACGATAAAATCACAGTTATTTTCACGCGCACAGGCAGCTCCATCCATAACCGTAGACTTCAAGGGGTTTGCCATAATGCGGTCAAAGACTGTCCACTCTACACCGGCTTGTTTTAGCTGCTCTTGTGTTTTGCTAAGGGAGCCGTTGGTTTTTGAGGACTTGCCATCGGAAATGACAATCAACGCCTTTTTCCCCGGCATCTGTTGGTTGCGTAAATTATCCAACTGACCTTGACCAAATAGAATTCTTGTCGGTACATACATTTGAAAACTCATTTTTTCTTCCTCCTAATTGACGAATATCGTCTTGTTCGTTATAATTCATCCTACAACTTAATCGTTATACTACAACTTAAACCATACTTTAAGTCAACAAAAAATAAAAAAAGATAGAAAACAAAAAAGACGAAAAGAGGAAGGGAAAGCGATGCTGTATACAGTTGGTGAAATGGCGAAAAAGTTGGGAGTAGCACCCTCCACACTGCGATATTACGATAAGGAGGGCCTTCTTCCTTTTTTAGAGCGTTCCGGCGGGGGTATCCGCGTGTTCCGGGACGAGGATTTTGAGTACCTCTCCACCATTGAGTGCCTGAAAAAAACCGGCATGACCATAAGGGACATCAGGGTATTCATCGGCTGGTGTCTGGAGGGGGATGATACCATCGGCCAGCGGCTCGCCCTCGTTGACAGACAACGGGAAGCGGTACTTGCCCAGATGGAGCAGATGAAAGAAACGCTGGCTATGCTTGACTATAAGCACTGGTATTATGAAACCGCTGAGAAAGCCGGTACTTGTGCCGTACACGCAGCAATGAAAGAAGATGAAGTGCCAAAGGAATTTCGTAATGCACGGGAAAAGGCGAAGGGGGTCCCAGGCGTCGAGTGAAAATTATATTTTCCCCGAAAGGAAATACTGAGATGATTTTTCGCCCCTGGAGCAAAGCGATTGCGGGCCTCATGTGTTAAACTGCTATTACGATTTTTCCAGATCAAAAACTTTCGTTACTGCATAAATAAGGGAGCGAACGGTATCCGAAGGGGAAGGGGAATAAAGGAGTCCAAAAGGAACCTGATAATCCCATTCTACCGGTAGGACTTTCATAGAGTTATCAATGAAGGTATAATAGTGTGAATGGTGAAGGAAAGTTGGAGATAAATGTTAAAGTGCGTTTAGGCATAAGGAGTTTTTTGATGCTGTTGGATACTTGGAATTATCTAGTGCGAATGTGAAGTGAACATAAAATCCCTGGGAGGTTCGCACCTCGAGATTTGAAGGAATTTGTTGAAAAGTGTAGAGTATAGTGAAGGAAGAAGTGGTATTTGAAAGAAAACTGTCACAAAATTGGTGAATAGTTTTAAGATGAGACGATTTTAATTAGTTTTTGCTGTCGCTCTCTACATGGGAGCGTGGATTGAAATAACGATGGGCGCGCGTGGATTCTATCGGGCGGTAGTCGCTCTCTACATGGGAGCGTGGATTGAAATAGCGTTACGGGGCGGCCACGGCAGTGGGGCTAAGTCGCTCTCTACATGGGAGCGTGGATTGAAATATCACAGTAGGATCCTTCGCTTCATCGGACGCGAGTCGCTCTCTACATGGGAGCGTGGATTGAAATACACACATAATGATGTACCTACGCACATATATTTTCGTCGCTCTCTACATGGGAGCGTGGATTGAAATATGCTATCGCATAAAAGCGCATCAAAAGGGTCTCTGTCGCTCTCTACATGGGAGCGTGGATTGAAATGACACTAAGGAGTCCTAGAAGAACTTCGTTTCGCCCCGCGGTAAGGTATGTTATAATTATCCTATAGTTAACCTTTATAAGAAACATTAGTGATGCGGTTTAGGCACCGAACCTTGTTTTGCCGGCAAATCCCCGTTAGCGCTCAGAAGGAGTGAGGGAATTGAACCTTATCCATAAACCCCATGACAAGTTTTTTAAAGAGACCCTCAGTGATCTTCGGACGACTCAGGATTTTTTGCAAAACTATCTGCCCCAGGAACTTCTGGAATTCATGGACTTGGAGACTGTTACCCTGCATAAGGACAGCTTTATTGAAAAAGAGTTGGAAGAAACCTTTTCCGACTTGTTATTTCAAACCAAAATCAACCATAAGGACAGTTATCTTTACCTGCTCTTTGAGCACAAAAGCTACCCCTCGCCCAAGGTTGCCCTTCAATTGTTAAAATACATGCTGAACATTTGGGAATTAAAAACAGCGGGTCGGCCCGCGGCCAAACTGCCCGTCATCATCCCCCTGGTAGTCTATCACGGTCAAGCACGCTGGAACAGCCCGTTGAAACTCTCGGGTCTGATTGAGGATTATGAGCAGCTGCCCCTAGCCGTTGCCAACTGCCTGCCGGATTTTTCTTATCTGCTCTATAATATCTCCGCCTACAGCAACGCCGACATCAAGGGCAGCATGAAGCTGCAAATCTTTCTGAAATTATTGCGAGATATCTTTGAAGAAGATTACGGGGTATTTCTGAAGACTTTACAAGAATCCCTTCGGGCCCTGGATGAGCTGGAAAAGCAAGACAAGGAGTCGGAGTACTTCGAGACGTTTATCCGATATATTATGAATGCCAGAAATGACTTGGAATTTCAAACGGTCTACGATCTGGCCAAAGAGATTTCTTTGGAAAGGAGTGAAGTCCTTATGACTATTGCCGAAAAGCTGATCACAGAAGGCATGGAGAGGGGCCTGGAGGAAGGCATGGAAAAGGGCAAGCTGGAAGTGGCGGAGAATTTGCTGAGGCTGGGTATGGAAGTAGACATGATTATCAAGGCGACAGGACTGGCTGAGGATGAAATCAGAAAACTAATGAATTAACGCGGAAGGCCTGTGGTCTTGGGCTGCATTAAGCAGTCCGGGGCCATTTTTTATTGGCGGGATGAGAATATTCAAGACAATTAACCTGCCGGCTGTACTGGGAAATAGATGCTTTTTCTGGAGGGGCGGCTACAGATCTTGGTTATAGATGCAGGCTAACAGCTGACGTTGGAAGAAATATTTTTGGCCATCATCAGCAAGAAGGAGGAAAAGTAAACCGCATTGATTTATATAATTTTTTCTAATCAGCTGTCAACCCCGCGTACATTTCTATTGGATAAACAAAGTAAAACGCAAAGCTGCTTAATGCTTCAGGCAGGAAAGCCAATTATCTTGAACCCTTAGGTGGGCCTCCTCTTCAGGATTATTGACTTGCTTGCCCCCAGACGCAAGGGAACATATTCAATTTTAACGTCGGTATGCTCAAGACCAAACCAACGAACAGGGGAAACTGAAATTTTCTTGAGCTTAAGTTTAAATAAGAGGATCAGTCGTTTAAATAAGGGAAGGGCAGTATCATGGGCCAGTTCTTCACGGACCAAAACAAAACAAAAATCCCCGATATGGCGGTTAATATCGCTTGAAGAATAAAATTGAAACTGTTTCTTTATTTCGTGTGATTTCATGAGATCCGTAACAATTTGTTTTAAATAGGTACTCACTCTTTGTTCAACCCTAAACCCCAAGTGTAATTGGATTTTAAAAATATAATCCGTGCCAAAATTTTCAATGGAGTATTCCATGGTCCTTGGTTCATCGGTAACCTGTACATTGATGAACCAATAAACGTCCGCTCTTTTGGGGCGCTTATCCAGAATAGAATAGATGATTTCATTGTTGACTTTTCCCGGCTTTGACTTGCTGGTTAAATAAACCAAGTTGGTTGCATAGAGGGGAAAGTGTTCATCTTTTCTAAGTTTTTCAAGCTTAAAAATATAATCGTCCAGGGAAACTTCTTTGATCACGGCTTGCTCAATGATGGTGGCTTTATGCCATAACATCATGAGTGTTAAAATGAAAAAGGCAATAATGACAGTTACAAACCCGCCGTGGAAAAATTTCGAAGCGCTCGCAATGAAAAAAGCGGTCTCTAAAGTCCCAAAAATGATAACCACCAGCAGGGAGAGCAACCGAGATATCTTTTTTTTCATAAGCCAATTGAACAGCAGGATGGTGGTCATGAGCATGGTAACCGTAATCGCTAACCCATAAGCAGCCTCCATATGGGCAGATGTTTGAAAGAACAGGACCACGCCGATACAGGAAAGCATTAAAAGGGTATTGACGATGGGGATGTACATTTGGCCTTTGGACAATGCCGGATAGTAGATTTTTAATCTCGGCAGTAAATCTAACTTAATTGCTTCCGAAACCAGTGTAAAGGAACCGCTGATTAAGGCCTGGGAGGCAATGATCGCGGCTAAAGTCGCTAAGAGGACACCGACGATGCGGAAATTTCCCGGCATCAGTTCAAAAAACGGATTAAAACCGATGATTTGCTGCAGCTCTGCATTTCCCTTGGCATGTAACAGCCAAGCCCCTTGGCCAAAATAGTTCAAGAGCAAAGCAACTTTAATAAAAGGCCATGTTCCGTAGATGTTTCTCCGTCCTACATGCCCTAAATCGGAGTACAAAGCTTCGGCTCCGGTTGTAGCCAGGAATACGCTGCCTAAAATCGCCAGACCGGCTTTATTATGGTCACTAAACAAAAATTGAATTCCATAGTGCGGAGAAAGGGATTTCAGGATATCCAGGTTTCCCAAAACATGGGCAGCACCTAAAATGCCCAGCATGAGAAACCATAAAAGCATAATAGGTCCGAATAATCGTCCCAGTATCTCAGTGCCGGTTCGTTGGAGCAGAAACAGAAAACAAAGAATAAAGATGGTAATGATAATCACGGTGGATTGGCTTGAACCAAAGCTGTTCACATAGGCGGGAATCCCTTTTAATCCTTCCACAGCGCTGGTAACGGTAACGGCCGGTGTTAAAATACCATCTGCCAAAAGGGTTGCTGCCCCAATCATTGCCGGAACAATCAACCAGGCTTTTCTTTTTCGAATCAGTGAATACAGGGCAAGGATGCCGCCTTCCCCATGATTATCCGCCTTGAGTGTGATCAGAACGTATTTTATGGTTGTAAGCAAAGTAATTGTCCAGAAAACAAGCGAAAGGGAACCGTATACAAACTCATTGGTAAGGGAAGCCAAGCCTCCGTTTCCTTCAACTAACGCCCTCATAACATATAAGGGGGATGTCCCAATATCACCATAAACAACACCGATGGTTACGAGCATTCCGGCCAAGGTTAAGGGCCGTTCTTTACAGATAGTTGCTGCCTTATTCATTTTTTATCCCCTCATATGACAATTTTTTATAGCTGCAGTGTAATGAGTATCCAAGGTCTTTTTAGTATAGCCGCTTTAACATTAAGATAGTATAAAGGTAAAATCAGCCGCATAAAGATACCATCAATTCACGTGAAAACCAGGCCCCGTTCAAGTGGCTACTCTACAGGGTACAGTTTATCTGCCAGTTGCCGTCTCTTGTTATTTTCCTGGCTGTCTTACTGATTATTCCTGTAAAAACAATAAAAAAATCCTTATAATTAGAGTTAGGGTAGTTCTTGCCCAAATCTCTAACTATAAGGAGATCTGACGCCCTTAATATCTTTGATCGGGGCTATGTTGGCTCAATGAATTAACCTCAGACCCAGTTATTCTCTAGAACTATATCGAAAGATGAGGTAATGTCATGGATCAAGTAATACAGCAAATGAAAGAGATCTTTAAAGAAATTCCTTTTGGAATTGAACATACGCTTAAAGTGCTTAAAAATGCTGAAGAAATAATGGCTGGAGAAAATGTCAGTGACAAAGCAAGGGAATTAATATCAATAGCGGCCATACTTCACGATATCGGTGCAGTAGAGGCCCAACGTAAATATGGTTCAATAGAGGGCGTTTATCAAGAAAAAGAAGGTCCGGCGGTTGCAAGAAGAATATTGGAAAAAGAAGAATTGGATTCAAAGGATATAGAAAGAATTTGTTATATTATTGGTAACCATCATACTCCTTCCAAAATTGATGGTCTTGATTTTCAAATACAATGGGAAGCAGATTTGCTGGAAAATTTAACAGTTATAGATAAACAAAAGGAACAACAGAAACTAAAAAAATGCATAGAAGAAAACTTTAAAACAGCTTCAGGAAAAAAGATTGCTTACGAACGTTTTATTTTAGATTAGGAGATTGTAAAGGCACCCTACGTCGAAAACATAGAGTGCCTGATTTGGTTTTTTGCCTAGACGCTGAACTTGCTCACAGCAAGCTGAAGATCCTGGGCCATTTTCGCTAAGCCCTGACTGGAAGCAGAGATCTGTTCTACTGAAGCACTTTGTTCTTCAGTGGCCGCTGAAACGGTCTGGCTTTGGCTAAGATTTTGTTTGCTGATCGTGTCAATCTGGTTGATGGCATTAACGATCTGTTGACTTCCGCTGGCCATTTCCTCGACACTGGCGGATACTTCCTGGATGCTGTTGACGGATTGGTTGATTGAGCCGGCAATTTCCTCAAAAGTCACACCGACAGAAGAGACCATATCGATGCCATGCTTCACATCCTGGTTTCCAGCCTGCATGGCGGTTACGGCGTTATTGATATTGACTTGATTTTCGTTGATTAACTCCGCAATTTGGTTTGCCGCCTTGGAGGATTGTTCGGCCAGCTTTCTTACTTCTTCAGCAACAACTGCAAAACCGCGGCCCTGCTCGCCGGCACGGGCGGCCTCGATTGCGGCATTAAGCGCCAGTAAATTAGTCTGAGAGGCAATGTCGGATATCACATCCGTTATCTCGCCAATCATTCTGGAGCCCTGCGCTAGTTTGTCAACGACGCCTTGAGTGACGTCTGTAGCATGACCAATTCTATTCATTTGTTTTATGGCTTGGTCAATGACCTTCTGACCATCTTGGGCCGCCAGGGAAGTATTGCTGGCTTGTTCGGCCACCTCGCTGCTGGTGGCGGCCACTTGCTGAATCGCTGCAGATATCTGTTCAATGGCCATAGAAGTTTCGTCAATGGCGATGGATTGTTTTTCCGTTCCAGCAGCTACATCAGCAATGGCTGTAGCAACCTGGCTTGTGGCAAGTGCCTGCTGCTCAGAGCTTGCCGAGAGTTCTTCTGAGGAAGAAGCCACTTGTTCAGCCGAGACACTGACATGTTTGATCAGGTCTTTAAGATTAGCAGTCATTTGGTTTACCGCTTGGGCCAAAATCCCGATTTCATCCTTCGTGTTCAGCTTAACCGCTTCAATGGTAAGATTGCCCCGGGCGATCTCATTGACATTGGCCACGACTTTATTTAACGGTACTGAAATAAGTCTGCCTATGAACGTGCCAACGGCGATTGCCAACACTACTGCGCCGGCTAAGACGATGATAGTGGCCCGAGTAGAGCTTTTAAAATCTTCATTGGCCCGATCCATCATCTCTTTGGATGTCCGATCGTTGTAATCGGATATTTCCAGCAGGATGGAGTTAAGCTTCTCCATATGGGGGGTGACTTCGCTTGTAAAATACCTGAATCCTTCCTCCTCATTCCCTGCTGAGGCAATGGCCAGCGCCTTTTCTCGCTCAGTCCGATATTGTTCCAACTCTGACTCAAAGGTTGGGAACATATCCTGTTCATAAGTATCTGGATTAGCCTGCTTGTAATTGGTCCAGCTTTCATTGAATTGAGTAATTAAACCGTCCATCTCGTTTTTCAGATCGAGGTATTCAGTTTGAGTGAGAGGGGCTGTCAGTAACCGATAAGAGATGCCTTGAATATTGCGGTTAGTTGCTCGGGCTTCTTTAAGCAAAGATATGGATCTGAGTTTGTCGTTGTACAATGTACTAATAGTATCATTGGACTTCAGATTATTGTAATATCCAGTGTAACCCACCACGGAAAGAAAGGCTGCCATTAACATCACAAGAGCAATTATTTTGGCTCCTACCCTGAGATTGCGTAAAGCTTTCATTATGTTTCTCCCTTCCGGAATTCATCTAAAGGTAATTCTGTGTTCAATACGAGTTGAGATAAGTCAAGAAATCAAGCCTCAAGCGCTTTGAGGTATTCCACCCAGGATCTCCTCGGGCTTCAAGATAATAAGCAATCGATCGGCCAGCATTCCAATTCCATCAATGAACGTTTCAACGACCAGCGGTTCATCACCAGGGGCTAGTATATCTTCATCCTTGAACATCAAGACTTCAGTGACGCTATCGACCATAACCCCAACCGTATTTTCGAAAATGTTAAGAATAATGATTCGGGAATGCCCGGTAATGGGCTTCTCCTTAAAGCCAAATTTCTCTGATAAGTTAATAATCGGTGTAACCATTCCTCTAAGATTGATAATTCCTTGTACAAACTCTTGGGCATTGGGAACATGGGTTATGGCTGTTAGTTTTATGATTTCTTTTACCGATTGGATGTGGAAAGCGAACTCCTGATCATTAAGTTTAAATACGACGACCTGCATGTGTGGTATCCCTCCTTTGCTGTTAAAATCATAAAAAGCGAATTGCCATTGCGTGCTTTTTAAGCGGCAGATGGTCAACTGCTGAAACTAAAGTTAAAGTCTTTCTCTTTAAAAAGTCTCACGCAATGCTCAACGACTTCAGAATCATATTTTTCACCTTTAAAATTGCAGATTTCATCAAGGGCAGCCTCTATCCCAAGGGCCGGCCTGTAAGGGCGGTGTGAATTCATAGCTTCGACAACATCTGCCACAGCGAGGATTTTACTTTCAAGAAAGATCTGTGAGGCGGTCAGGCCCTTGGGATAGCCTGAGCCATCCAAGCGCTCGTGGTGCTGGCTGATGATTTTGGGGATTTTCCAAGGCAGTTTGAAGTCTTTAATAATTTCATTACCAACTTCCACATGGGTTTGGAGCATTTGATACTCAAGTTGGGTCAGCACCCCCGGTTTGTTCAAAATATCGGTGCTGATATATATTTTTCCGATATCATGAATTGCAGCAGCCATGGAAAGATTATTGATCCCTTCTCCTGAAAGCTTCATCTCCGAGGCAATGGCGCAAGCTAGTTGTTGCGTCCTTTTTTGGTGTCCGGAAGTATAGGGATCCCGAAATTCGCTGATTTTGGAGATAAGGCTAATGATTTGCGTCAGCATTTCTTCAAGGGTAAAGTGGCCGTTCGCGATTTGTTCCTGAAAAACCATAAGGCACATCGTTTTTTCGTTATGCAATAATTTATTGGCTGAAGCCATCCCGGATTTTAAGGAGCCGTTCTTGGTTTTAATCGATAGGAACCGGCTATCTTCCTCTGGCAATAATCCCAGCTCAAACACTGTTTTAACGATGAATTCATCCTTGGAATAACCCAGCAGATCCAGAAAGGCTTGATTGACATCGAAAATCCTTCCTGTGTTGGGATCGGCAAATAACATTGGTTCCAATGATTTGTTGAAAGCAAAGTAATACATTCCGTATATTTCCACGCCTTTCCAGGGAAAGCATAGCTTTTCCTCAAAGTTTCTAAAATCAACAATAGATTTACATATATTTGCATTAATAGACAATTAACGGACTTTTTCGTAAACATAATACTATAGCGATCTGACAGAATTCTGACAACCCGCTTGCTATTGTTAGCAAAAATGAAATTCGGAAGAAATCTTTGGCAAAGCTTCCCCAAAAAAGCAAAGCCATGAGTCGTTGATTTCTCATGGCTATGCAAAACCCAAGTGTGATGCTAGGATAAAGTGCAGACATCGTTGTAAACTGCACATTTTCGATAAAGTCAGACTGATTTGAGTGATGGATTCCAAAATTAGATTAGGGGTTTGTTTCAGTGAAGTTTTATCAGCTGGCAAGAGTATCAGCAATTGATGCGATTCAGGAAGGGATAATTATTGTTGATGGACAGGGCCGAGTCATCGATCATAATGTTGCCGTAGACAGGTTTATCTACGATATTATCGGTGTGAAGCGCAATGTCATCGGCAAGAACATTGCGCAGGTGCTCTCTGTCTGGCCCCAATGGCAAGCGGCCTGTAAAAATGGGCATGAGGATGAATTTGAGATTGATGTTTGGGCTTGGGGAAAAGCTAGATTCTTCAGGGTAAAAGTGTATCCTCTTCAAGAATATAATTTCCGGAAAAGGGGAACGGTTTCGCTGCTTACGGATATTACGAAGGAAAGAATCCGGGGACAGGAGGACTCTGGTTCAGAAAGGACGGGAGAACTGGTTAAAAATGAGTTGACTCTGCTTAAACAGCAAATGGCGATGGTTTTCAGCACGATATCAGACCTGGCGCTGTTATCCATTGTGGATCGCAACGGCAAATACTTGTTTTATACCGAAGCCGTCAAAGCCCAATTTGTCGAAGCAGCTGCCGACCTTACGATTGGCTCGGCCTTTCGAAAAGGATTGTATTTTTCTGCTGGCGGAATAGAAATGGACTATTGTGATATCCCGGAGATAAAAGTGCTCAGCGGAGAAAAAATATCCCAATGTCACTTTGTGATGAAGAGGGTAGCTGGTGAGACCCATTTATTGTTTAACGGAACGCCTATTTATGATAAAGAAGGAAACGTCACCTATGCTATATTCTTTACCCAGGATATAACGGATCAAATCCTTCGCAAAAGACAGGCTCAGGTGACACAGAATCTGATAGAGCTCAATATGACAAAGGATCAGCTTATTCAGGCGGTTACCCATGATATCCGCAACCCCATCGCAACTCTGGTAAGTCTGATGGAATTGATGGAGGAAAAGGAGCATGACCCTGACTATCACAACCTTTTAACGACAGTGTCAGAACAGCTGAAATATACCTATGCCATGGTCGAAAATGTGTTGAAGTGGTTTCAAAAACAGAAGGAGAGGGTAAGTCTAAACCCTTCCCTGATCAACTTATATGTAAACACCCAAAAAGCCCTCAAGCTTTATGCCAAGCAAGCGGAATGGAAGGGGATAAAGGTTAAAAACAGGATCAAAGCCAATCTGAATGTCTATGCAGACAGGGAGTTGATCGAATTTGTTCTGCGCAATCTCCTGGACAACGCGATAAAATTTACGGCCAAAGGCGGGACAATCTCCATTCAGGCACACTCATCCGCAACCGACGTGATTGTTTCAGTCACTGATACCGGAATAGGGATGGACACAGCAAGTTTAAGAGCCCTATTTAAGGATTCTGCCCTATCGACCCGGGGAACGGAAGGAAAAAAGAGCTCAGGACTGGGACTTAAGCTCTGTAAAGAATTCGTGCATAGTCACGGTGGGGAGATATGGGTTGAAAGTGAATTGGGAAAAGGAAGCACCTTTAGTTTTTCCCTCTCAACATCCGGTAAATCAATTCTTGCAGGGGGTGAAGAATGAAGGCAATTCTTATCGATGATGATCAACCGATGTTATTTATTCTGAACAAAATGCTGGCCAAGATCCCCAGGGTGGAAGTCGTAGGCGAATTCCTGAGTGCCGGAGATGCTTATCATTTTCTTAAGCATAACTCTGTGGATCTGGCCTTTGTGGACATCAAAATGCCAGGGGAAAGCGGACTTGATTTTGCATGGAGAAGCTTGGCAGAATTCCCGGGCCTCTATGTGGCTTTTTTGACAGCCTATAAAGATTATGCCGTGGAGGCCTTTGAAGTACAGGCATTTGACTATATCCTCAAGCCGATCCAACTGGAAAGGCTTGAAAGGACGGTAAGCCGCGCCCTACACCGCAAAGCTTCAGAGAGTTCATCAAGGAACACAGTTGAACATTCCAAGGTTCTATCTGTCTATTGTTTAGGTGGAATGGATATTAGAAATACCAACGACGATTTTGTGCTTATTAATTCATCCAAAGGACAGGAGTTATTTGCCTATCTTTTAATCCATCGGGAAAGACTGACCTCAAAGTGGAGAATTATAGAGGATGTTTTTCATGGCATGTCACCCCAGAATGCGGAAACCTACCTTAATACAACCATCTATAAGTTACGAAAAGTATTAGAGCAATATGGAAAACGATCGGCCATTGTGGTCTCCAATGAGAGCTATGTCATGGAAATAAAGGATTTCTATATTGATTTCATCGAGTTCGAAAACAACGTGCGTACCTTGCAGAGTATGACCGAGGCTAATCTCCAAGAAGCAATCAAGACAGTTAATTTGTTTGCCGGAGAACTTTTTGGGGATAAGGATTACCAATGGTCTTTAGCTGAAAAAGAGAGATTGTGGGATATCTATTCCAGCTTTGCTAAAAAGCTGGGCCGGTACCTTTTTGAGAATCAGAATTTAGCCTTAGCACTGCAAGTCTTTAAAAAGCTCGTGACTAAAAACGAGCTGGATGAAGAGTCCCACTGCTTTCTGATGCAAGTTTATGCTGCGCAGAACGACCTGCCCTCCCTTATTCGGCATTATGAGCGTTACGTCCAACTCCTGCAGCGGGAGTTGGCAATCTCACCAAGTAATTGGACGGCACAGTTGTTCCTGAGCTTAAAGAAATCCCTTCTGTAAATGGGTAGGGTGCATAAGGAAGCAGATATAAATTACCGGATAAGACAGTTAACAGACGGCAAGTGTAAGAAACAAAATGTAAAATGCTTTTGACATTACGGAGGCTTAATTATGAGAAAAATGGATGAGATGGAATCGAAAATAACCAAAAAGGAATTAAGTGGGTATTACTACTTTAAGAGCCAAGAAACGTCGCTTCCTTTAATCCTGTTCGGTCTGCAGTTTGACGATAACAGTGGTAAAAAAATTCTTATTTCACTTAGAGGTGATATTATTACTAATTGTATTTGGCGTAATACTAAGGCCAGTACTTTCCACAACTTGACCGCTTAAAAAGGAGATTGACAATTAAAATTACAAGTGTAATGATGATTACAAAAGTAAACGTAAAAGGGAGGAGACATTTTCACTTCAAGTCTAAGGACCTATTGGTAAACTGGCTAACCCAGGGGTTGCTTATACTCCATTGGTTTAACCCTCTGCTCTGGTACTCATTGCTAAAATTACGGGAAGATCAGGAAATTGCCTGCGATTATTTGACTATCGAAAAGATGGGAATTGGCACCCCTGAGGAATATGCCCTTACGCTGCTCAAGCTAGCGGAGAGCAACTTGAAAGTATCAGGAATTGTCAGTGTGGCAAGTTTGTTGGGTACACAGTCACAGATAAGGAGAAGAATCAAAATGATAAAAGATTTTCGTAAAGTACCTTTAAAGTGGGCTTTATTGGTTATTCCAGTCGTAGCTGTTCTGGTATGGGTTACTTTGACCAATGCTAAGGTGAGCACTTCCGGTACGGTTGGCAAAGTGTCTGCCGTGACAAATGGCCAAGCGGGTGAGACTATAACTCAGTCTGATCAATCTTCTTCTGTACCTGAGGGAGGCTTTAATTACCGGCAATATCTGCCCTTCACCCCTTTGCTTCCCAGCTACACTGCGGGCTACGAGCTTACCTCTTCTCAGATCAGCTGCAGCCAAAACATGCCTCCTGACAACACTTCCGGTGTAGGGTACTTAGCTGCCTATGGCAGCCACGCAGCATTTACAATCTCAGAAGGGCCCTCCAAGGGGATAGAGCCTAATATTTCGGATTACTCTACAAAAACCCAAATCCAAATAGGTGATTTGCCGGCAACATTATACGTCAGAGAGATTGGTGATGCCTTTATTCGATTTACAAAAGATGGTGTGGAGTATACCGTCAACAATATAATCGGCGGGGGCATTTCCATCGAGGAGTTAAAGAAAATCTGTGCCAGTATAGCAGTTCCGGCTAAAAATCCGCCTTCAGACATTTATATAGGAAAAGGAGGCACTTCGGCTACAGATGGGTTAAGCTTTAAGACTCTCCAAGCAGGGGAGGTGGTCATTCCCCAGGGCTACAAATTTGATATGCAAAATTCCATGATCTATATTCAAGGGGACAAAAAGTCAGAGAACTTTTCGTTATACTATACGAATACGCAAGGCACGGCAACACCTTTCATTAATGTCCAGATGATCCAAGGAGATCACCCCTGGTTCGCTCCAGTGTCAACGCCGGACTCAACCTTTGATACGAAACGAATTGACGGAATTGACGTTAAACTGCGTAAAAATTATAAGGATCGTCTGCCGGCAGCTGTGTTTCAAATGAGTGGTGGTTTAAGATTTGAGATTGCTTCGACGGAATCGCAAGGGATTATCGAGACTATAGTGAAATCGATTGTGCAAGCTTATGCTAAACAGTAGGTACTAATCGTCAGTAAATCATCCTACCAGAATAAAAACGCAGCTGTCATGTTCAGCCTGATTCCTAATGTTGGCGAGATTTGCTTCAGCTTTATGATCAATACGGCGATTTTGCCGGAGCTTATTACAACCGGGAAAATCTAGGTGAACGGTACAGTATGGCATACTTTACGGCTGATACAGTGCAACAGCGGTTGCCGGCTCGGAAACTATAATTTTTGCTATTAATTATAAAGTTGTCCGCTGAAATGCTAGCTCTTGGAATGATAATTGCATTAGCAGTAATTGCGACAGAAATTAATTTATCAAGAAGGGAAGAGCTAGGGTTATGAAAATGTATAGCAGAGAACATCAATGGGTTGAGTTAAAGGGTGAGAAAGCTTATCTGGGGATAACAGAATTTGCTGCCAAGCAATTAGGGGATATCGTCTTTGTAGAACTGCCGGCGGTAAATGATCAATTTGCGGCTGGAGAAGTAATAGCAAGAGTTGAATCTGTCAAGTCTTCATCTGAAATTTATTGTCCTGTATCCGGGGAAGTATTGGCGATTAAGGAAGAACTGGCGGATGCTCCGGAAAGGTTAAACGCTGACCCTGAGGGAGAAGCCTGGATTGCGGAAATCCGACTGGAAAACCCCAAGGAACTCGATGAACTGATGACCAAAGAAGAATATTTAGCCGGCCTCTCCAGTTAGCAAACTCTAAGGGGCCCTGTGATATAAGGTCACAGGGCATTTTTAATACTATTAGAAAGTATAAAACTTACGTTATTATACTGCAAGAAGGTCTAACCCGTGCGAAGACAGTGTCTTCGTCTAAGCATAAGGGCAACCAACGGTTTCGCCTCATTTGTGAGTATGCGTTTAAGGCTCGGCGAAGCCGGGTTTTCTTTATAGGCGTTAGTTTTTGCCTTGGGCGGGATTGGGTATTATAATAATGAAGATTGTCGGATTTTGCATTTGGAGGAGACATCATGAAAGTTAAGCAAATAATGTTAGAGAACCCTCGGACTTTGCATTATAGCCAAACTATAAGGGATGCCTGTCATCTTTACAGGCAAACCAATGTTAACTGTGCTCCGATTGTGGATGACCAGAATACCGTTGTGGGAATTCTAACAGTCTTTCGCTTACTTGAGGCAATTGAAGATGGGGCAACCTTTGCAACCACTGTTGACCAGATCATGGAGAGACATTTACAAATAATTGACGAAAATACGGCTTTCCATGATATCAGGGAACAAACCATGGACCGGCTGCTGATTTATAATAACGAGCAGAAGCTTACAGGGGTATTAACCCGCATTGATCTAATCAATAAGGTCCACGGGGCTCTAATGAACTCTGAGGACAGACTGGCTGAAGCCCATGAGATTAACAAGGAACTAAGAAGCGTTATTGAAGCATCTTATGATGGGATCATAGTCGTTGATAGTCAAGGCTCAGTGCAAATGGTCAATAAGAGCTTTTTCAGAGTACAAGGTTCTGACCACGACCCCATGGGAGGACCCATCGAGCAGCTAACCATAGTCTGTCGGGAAGCTCTTATCCAGGTGTATCAGCGTGTGATGGCAAAGGGCAAGGTGACGTTTGAGCGGTATAAAGGCAAACATTTAACTGAGTTAGTTATTACGGGAAGTCCTGTCTTTGATGAACTGGACGAGCTTGTTCGGGTAGTTATCAGCATTCGTGATTTAACCGAACTCAATCAATTGAAACTTCAGACTGAGCAATACTCTCATGAGCTGAAATCACTTAGGGTAAAAGAACAGAAAGATCTTATTTATCATAGTGCCGCTATGGAGAGGGTTGTCAACGAAGCCTTGCGGGTATCGGGTGTGGACTCGACGGTGCTGATTGTAGGGGAATCGGGAGTAGGGAAGGAAGTAATAGCTAAAACTATTCATCAAAACAGTCCCCGGGCAGAGGGGCCGTTTATACAAATAAACAGCGGAGCGATACCGGAGAATCTTCTGGAATCCGAGTTGTTCGGCTATGAGAGAGGATCCTTTACAGGGGCTAATAAAGAAGGCAAGCCCGGGATGATGGAACTGGCCAACGGAGGTACGTTATTGCTGGATGAGGTTGGGGATATGCCCCTGAATCTTCAGGTGAAATTATTGCGGGCAATCCAAGAGCAGGAGATATACCGTATCGGCGGCCGTGTACCTATTAAGCTTAACATTCGTATTCTCTCAGCCACCAATAAGAATTTAGAGGAATTAGTTAAAGAAAGGAAGTTTCGCGAAGATCTGTTCTACCGTCTTAATGTGGTTTCCATTAAAGTTCCTGCGCTGCGGGAACGGAAAAGTGATATTTTACCCTTGGCTAAGCATTTCTTGAATAAGGTTAATGAACGGTATAAGATGCGAAAGTATTTTTCCTACGAGGTCTATAAACTCCTTGAAGAGTATAATTGGCCCGGAAACATCAGAGAACTGGCTAATTTGGTGGAACGTCTGGTCATCATGTCCGAACAGGATGCCATCTTCCCGGACCAGTTGCCCGAGGAGTTCTCTGTCAATCAGCCCTCAACTCCTCTCCGGGTAACGGTTGATCAGATTGTCCCGTTAAAAGAGGCCAGGGATATTGTGGAGACGGAGTTGATTATTAAGGCTTTAAAGGAATATAACAGCCTGCGTCGTGCCGGAGAGGTCTTAGGAGTAGCCCATTCTACGTTATTGAGGAAGGCTAGAGCATTAGGTATAACTTACGCTGACTAAGAAGCGGTGCAAAAATGGAAAACGCGGTGCAAAAATGGAACGGGACGAAAAAGCCTTGTTGCAGAGAGTATTTTTCTCAAGACATAGAGAGATGATTATTACGTGGTGCATTAAGACACCGCGTTTTTTCTTTTTAAAGGTAAGGATAGTTTTCCAGTGCCGCCTTCTGAAGTGTGCAGCCAGGGCAGTAGCCTGTGCCGGCCAACTTTTCTAATAGGTCTTATATAAAATTTCTATAGCCTGGCTAATATGGCATGGCCCTTGCAATTGTAATCACAAGGACAAGGATATTGAGTGCTTATGAAGGTGGTGAGGGTTAAAGTCATCTGAATAGGGCAGCGAAGTAATTCATAAAAAGGAGAGATTAGTTATGTCGAAAGTAAACATTACCTGGGAAGGAAATATGAAATTTGTAGGGACAGATGAAAGTGGATTTAAGGTGCCTATGGATGCTTCCTCAATTTATGGCGGTAAAAATGAAGGTATAAGGCCGATGGAACTAATGCTGATGTCCCTGGGTGGGTGCACAGGTATCGAGCTGGGTCACATTCTCAATAAAATGAGAGTCGTCTACGACCGCTTAGACATTGAAGTCAGCGGCAATAGAGCAGAAGAGCATCCCAAGGTGTTCAGCGATATTCAGGTTGTCTATCGGTTAAGCGGGGAGAATATCCCCGTAGAAAAGGTGAATAAAGCTTTGCAAATGGCTGAACAGGTTTATTGTTCAGCGTCGAATATGATTAAAGAAGTTGCAGAAATTACCTATTCCATAGAAATTAATGGTACGGTCCATCCCTACGAAGCTTAGTTCTATTCATTAGGGAATAGGAAGTCTTGATTAGGTAACATGAAGGAGGAGCGCTAATGAATTCATTCGGAGCGTGGATTGTGGGATTATGGCTGACCTATACCGCTGTCCTTATAGTCCTGAGCAGATATGCCAAAAAGAAAGCGGAATCCGGCGGCGGCGACAGCTTTTGGGTCGGAGGACGCAGCTTTAAACCCTGGATGGTCTTCGTATGCATTACGGGCTTATTTTCGGGATCGTCGTTTATTTCAGTTTTGGAATTATCCTATAAAGTAGGTATTTCGGCGGCCTGGTATGGTGTAGCGGAAATGGTTCACGTCTTAATCATTGCGCTATTGTTAATTGCTAATTTGCGCAGACTGAAAATGGTGACGGTTTCCGGTTTAATCGGGGATAAATTCGGGCGTCTGGCCCTGGGTGTGAGCGGTGCGATTACTGCCTTTACCTTTCCCATGTGGTCCGTGGCGACCGCCCTTGCTTTTGCATCGGGCCTTCACGTTTATACCTCCTTATCCCTGCCTGTTTCCATTGCCATTACAAGTATAACCCTGCTGATTTTCCTGCAATCAGGTGGAATGTGGTCCATTGTTGTTACTCAAACAGCGAATAGCTTAGCTTTCGCAGCCATGTTTATCGTGGGCTGTATTGCCTTCTTCATCGAACCGGGTCTTGGCGGGTTAGCTCAATTAGCAGCCGCCCAACCCGCCATGTTTTCCGCAACCAATGCCGGCTTGCAGGTGATCATTGCCTGGTTTGCTACCTTTTTGATCAATGTGTTTGTAGCTCAGGCAGCCTTTCAGATGGCTTTATCCTGCCGTACTCCTGAGGAGGGCAGAAAAGGCTTGCTGATGGCTTTTGGGGCAAATGCCTTTTTCATTGTTTTCGGTGTATTATTTGGTTTGTCAGCCGCTATTGTGGTACCCGGCGGAGCCCGGGGGATGATTGCCATACCTCAATATTTGGCTCAAGTGCTGCCTGCCCCATTGGTAGGGGTGTTCTTCCTGGGAATTTGGGCCGCGGCCCTGGGCTGGGGTGCCCCCTGCCAGTTTTCCGGGGCAACAAGTCTTGGACGTGACGTAATGGGTGCCATTAACCCGTCCTTAAGTGATCAACGCAAAGTCACTTACACGAAATATGCTTTAGCCGCCCTAACCCTTGAGATGATCTTATTAGGCCTGATGAGAAGTGAAAACGCTTCCTGGTGGAATGTTCTGGCCTGGACCTTGCGGAACGGCTCGACCTTCGCCCCGGTGATTGTGGCCCTGGTTTGGCCGTTGGCAACGCGCCGCGGGGCGATAGCTGCCCTGGTCGGCGGATTTATTTCCGGATTAGCCTGGTATGCTTTGGGTGGTTGGGACCCCGTTAAGTTTTTCTATAATATACATCCGGTGTTTATTGGTATGACCTTTAATATCTTACTCATGGTACTGGTTTCCATGACAGAGAAAGCCGGACAGTGGAAATTCAAATTCGATCAGTCCTCCGGCAGAAAGACGTTAGGGATTGTATCCGCAGCAGCCATGGTTATCTTTGTAATTACAGCCTTAACCCAATTTAACTGGCTCTTCCAGAAAGGCTTGATTGGCTTAAATCTCTTCTTGATTGTAACGGCAATTTTTGTGAATGTGATGGTCTTTATTGTTCCCATAACATCAGAGACGGCCGCTGCCGAACAAGCAGCTTGAAGTTCAAATGGATTTGTAAGCAACTGTAAATGCCCGTTGTTTTAAGTGTACGAGGGGTAAGCTGGCAATGGTTCAATGCGTTGCCAGCTTAATTCTTTAACGAAAATAGTTAAGATCAAGGAGGACAAAGTTTTATATGCAAAACGGAGGATTTGATGTTATTGTCATCGGCGGTGGACCCGGAGGATATACGGCCGCTGCCAAAGCCAGTGCTCTGGGTGGCAAGGCAGCGGTTGTGGAAAGAAGCGCTTTAGGGGGGACCTGCTTGAATCTGGGCTGTATCCCCACCAAAACCTTGCTGAAGTCCACTGAAGTACTGGAAAGCGTTAAAAAGGCCAAAGATTTTGGCGTGGATATCAGCGAAGTAAAGGTGTCTCCGGAAAAGATCCTCAACCGGAAACAGGGGATTATTAAACGTCTCAATACCGGTGTTGAATTTCTTATGAAGAGTCATAACATCACAGTTTTCAGGGGGGAAGGGAAAGTTACCGGAGTCGATGAAGTAACCGTAACGACCCCCTCCGAACAAATTGTTCTGAAAACGCGAAACATTATTATAGCCACCGGCTCCAGGCCCGCTGCAATACCGGGCCTGGAGCCGGACGGACATTGGATTATGAACAGCGACCAGGCCTTAATGTTAACAAGCATTCCAGAAAAACTCTTAATCATTGGCGGGGGAGCAATCGGTGTTGAATTCGCTAGCATCTACCGGAAACTTGGAGCGCAGGTCACCTTAGTTGAAGCAATGGACAGAATCTTACCCTTTGCGGACAGAGAGGTCAGCGATGCTTTAAAACAGTTAATGGCACGGGAGAAGATCGTTGTTTTAACGGAATCTAAGGTGGCCGGAATTCAAAAATCGGCAGAGGGTTTACTGGTTAACGTGGAGACTCCTAAAGGGCTTAAAGAGATTCAGACGGATAAAGTGTTGGTAGCAGTCGGCCGGCGTCCGGAATATGAAGGTTTGGGTTTGCCGGAAATAGGCGTCACGGTGGAAAAGGGGAAGATCGCAGTTAATTCCAAAATGGAAACAAATATTCCCGGCATTTATGCCATAGGGGACGTAACAGGGGGAATTTTGCTGGCCCATGTCGCCTCCGCCGAAGGGACAGTGGCGGCAGTAAATGCTATGGGCGGCCAAAAACACATGAATTATAAGGTTGTACCCAGTTGTATTTATACCTCGCCGGAATTGGCCAGCGTAGGTCTTAGCGAAGAACAGGCTGTCAGCCGGGGCCTGAAGATTGTTATCGGAAAGTCTCAATTCACCGGGAGCGGTAAAGCTCTGGCCATGGGAGAAAATAAAGGATTAGTTAAAATCGTTGCCGAGGCAGTCAGCGGCAAAATACTGGGTGTGCATATCCTTGGGGCCCAGGCCACAAGCCTGATCTCTGAGGCAGCATTGGCCATTAATTTGGGAGCTGCGGTTAACGATATTGCAGACACAATTCACGCCCACCCCTCACTTCCGGAAACTCTGCTGGAGGCTGCTGAAGAAGCGGTAAAATTAATTGATAGGGAAAAGAATGATCCCATTTCTAAGCTATAAGAATTTATGCTGTTTTTACCAAGGTATTTAATTCTGAAAAAGCAGGGGTATAGAGTTAGTATTGTTGAGAGGCATCTGAGTTTTATAAATTAAAAGAAGAGAAATAGTTATTATCTATGCCATTGTGGATGGAAGAAGAGAATACCGCAATTTAATATAGCTGCGGGTGATTCAAAAACCGGCTGTTTTGAGATCTTACTAATCTAGATTAGTTAATCCCAAAACAGCCGGTTTTTCAAATTGGAGCCGGATTTATGGCAGCATTTTTCTCTCCTTTAGGCACGTGGAAAATTACGGTTTTGCGGGTATAATGATATAAAGAAAGCCATAAGCGGATACGGATGTGAAGTACGGTGAATCCAGAAGAGATTCTCAAATTAAACAAGCTCTTAATGGATGAACTGCTGGCCGGGCGAAGTTTTCACGGTTTGGCCCAGCAGTTGTCCGGCAGGCTGGAACGTCCGGTCATCATCACTGACCGGAATGACCGGGTGTTGGGTGCCGCCCAAGCCCTGGCCATACTCGAAGGAAATTTGTTGTTCCACTGTGAGCTTGACCCCAATGTCCCTCATTGCACTTTGATCCTGGATGATGAGAAGCGGCCGGCCGTTTATTTAAGAATAACCGGCCAGAACAGCAGGCTGGTTGGGTTTCTCTATATTTTGACCGAAGATGCGGGGGTTTTGGAGATCGCTCAGCAGGCAGCGCCTCTGTGTGCCTTGGAGCTGATAAAACAGAATTATGTGATCCAGGCTCAGAGAGAGTATAAGGATGCCTTTATCTATGATCTATTGTACAGCAATATTGAATCTGTCCGGGATATTATGAGCCGCGGGGAGATCTGGGGCTGGGATCTCAACCGGCCCTATGGCGTGATTGTTTTTGAATTGGAGGATTATCAGGATTTTTCTGCGGACAGCCATTTGCTGGAGGGAATCTACGCAATCGTGGAGACGATCCTGCAGCAGGAACTGGAAAACCCCATCATCATGAAGATGAAAGGTCAGATCATAGCCCTTCTTCCCGGAGATATGGAACAGAGGAACATTGCTAACGCCAGAGAGTTTGTGGAGAAAATCCAAAAGAGCGCCCGGGAACGCTCCAGCAAACGAACCTTAAATGTTGGCGTAGGCCGGGTTTATGAATCCGTCAAAGATATCTTCCGCAGTTTTCAGGAGGCCAAGATTGCTTTGGAACTGGGCCGGCTGATGGAGATCAAAGGGGAAATCCCCTTCTTCAGCGATCTGGGCCTGGCCAGGATTCTCTATAATCATGACCGTCAGGAATTGAAGGAATTCTATTGGGAAACCTTAGGACCACTGGAGAGTTTTGACCGGGAGCAAGGAAATAACCTGATGGCTACCTTGGAACAATATTTTCAGAATCAATGTGATTCAAGGGTGACGGCCAATGATCTGTTTCTCCATCCCAACACTCTGCGCTACCGCCTGAAAAGGATCGAAAAAGTCTTGCAGATCAACCTCGAAGATTTTGAAACTCGCTTAAATTTAATGACGGCATTCAAGGCAAAATACCTCAGGAAACTATAGCAGGGGGTGAAACAATGTCCGGCGATGGCGAGCTGGTTTTTCGGAATATTTGTCCAAGGAACTGTTATGGAACCTGCGGTATGCTTTCCTATGTTAAAGACGGCAGGCTTATCAAGGTGGAAGGGGACCCCCAGCATGGCTATACCAAAGGCCGGCTTTGTCTGAAAGGTTATGCCTATCCGGAATACGTTTATCATTCCCGGCGTTTGCGCTACCCCTTAAGGCAATATCCCAGAGGGTCCGGGCAATGGCAAAGAATAAGCTGGGATGAAGCACTGACAGCGATCAGTGAGAAAATACTTGAACTCAATACCCGCTACGGGTCGAATCTGGCCTTAAGTTATAACAAGTTTTCCGGCAATTTAGGTTTTTTGCATCAGGCGGTGGAGGGGATGTTTAATAGTTTTGGTCCCCATACCAAAGCTATTGGCGATCCATGTCTGGCCGCCGGAAGTGATGCGCTGGTCTATGATTGCGGGGAAGCAACCGGACCCGATCCGGAAAGCATGGCAGAGGCTGAACTGATCGTGATCTGGGGAGTCAATCCGGCCTGGACAGCCGTGCATCAATTGCATTTCATTGAGAAAGCCAGGGACCGGGGCGTTCCCGTCGTGGTCATTGATCCCTTATTTACAGCGACTGCAGCCAAAGCGGATCTCTATCTGCAAATCCAACCGGGAACGGATGGCTTGCTGGCTCTAGCTGTGCTCAAGATTCTGCACGAAGAGGAGAAACTTGAGCAGACGGCGATTCGGGACTACATCTCGGGCTGGGAGCCCTTCGAAGCTTACTTAATGGCTAAAATCGACCTGGAGGCTGCTGCAGAGCAGATTGGCATAGACGCGGCGGGAATCCGGGAGCTAGCGGTTCTTTATGCCCGGCATCATCCGGCGGCAAACTGGGTGGGCTTTGGTGTGCAGCGGCATGCCAACGGCGGGCAAACGGTACGTGCAGTCAATGCCTTGACAGCCCTGACCGGAAACCTCGGGGTAAAAGGGGGAGGGCTTTTTTACTGTTATTTGGCCGGTCAGAACTTTGCGCAAACTATCAGTCAAGTGGCGGGTCCGGTTCCCAACCGCTTAATTAACTTTAATCATTTTCCCCAGGAAGCCTTAAAATTACAGGACCCGCCCCTCAAGTTTCTTTGGATTGCCAGCCGCAATCCGCTCTCTCAAGACCCCGCGGTTAAAAACTGGGAAAAGCTGATTGCCCAGCTGGAAATGGTTGTGACTGTGGATTTATTTATGAGCCAGACAGCGGAAAAATCCGATATTGTCCTGCCTGCTTCCAGCCATTTTGAAGAGCTCGATTTAAATACAAGCTTTTGGCATCGCTGGGTAGGAATCAACGAGCCGGCTATTCCTCCTTTCTATGAAGCCAAGAGTGACCTGCAAATCGCCCGCGAGCTGACTGCCAGGCTGAATGAATTGGCGCCGGGCTTTTCTGCTTTTCCCAGCCACTTAAGTCCTGAAGACTGGCTGGATCAGGAATTCACTCCGGAAATTCTCCGGCTGCTGGGGATAGACTCCTGGCAGGACTTGAAAAAAGCTCCCCGCAAATTGCCGGTGCACTTAAATCCCTGGCAGGACCGGGTATTTAAGACCGGGGATAAGAAGTTTTCTCTCTATACAAAAGAAGGAAAAGCAAAGAACTTCCCGGCCTTGCCGCGCTACAAAAGCTTATCCGCGCCAGGGGAGTACCCCCTCCGGCTCCTGACCCCTCAGCACCTGAACCGGATTCATTCCCAGTATTCGACCCTGGACTCATTGAACCCGGATGAGGAAAGCAACTCAATTGAAATCCACCCCCGGACGGCCGGCTCCAGAGGAATAACTGAAGGAGATTGGGTTTCAGTTTATAATGAAACCGGTTCCGGTCTTTTACGGGCCCGGCTCAATCCCACACTCCCGGTTAATGTCGTCATGGCCTATCAAGGCGGGGGAAAGCCGATCAATTCCCTGATTCCAGCGCTTTTTACGGATATGGGAGTCAAGAGTACAGGAAACACAGGGCTGGCTTTTTACGATGTTTTCGTCAATATCGAGAAAAGCAGGGGGGAAGCACATGCCTAAGCAATATGGGTTTTTATTGGATATCAATCGCTGTGTAGGGTGCAAAGCCTGCGAACTGGCCTGCAAGAGTGAAAACCAAACCCCGGTCCGGGTGCGCTGGCGCAGCGTCAGCCCTAACTCACCGGAGTCTTACCTTTCCTTATCCTGCAACCATTGTGAAAGCCCGGAATGTTTTCGGGTTTGCCCCAACCGGGCTTACAGCAAACGGAGGGACGGCATCGTTGTGATTGACAGCGACCGCTGTGACGGCTGCCGGACATGTGTCAATGCCTGCCCCTTTAAAGCCCCTCAATATGATCCTGAAACCCACAAGGTCAGTAAGTGCAACCTTTGTGTCTCCAGGCTGGAGAAAGGTCTCAGTCCGGCCTGTGTCAATGCCTGTCACACCGGGGCGTTAAAAATCGCGGATCTGAGTGAAGGAGTCCGAAACGGAACTGTTGCCGAAGTTCCCGGCTTTGCGGAAATCCGCTTAACCCGTCCGTCAATAAGGTTCTATCCGTTGAAAGAGAAAAAGCGTTATTGGAATAAAGGCAAGGCCAGCGAATAAAGAATCAAGGCTGTCAGCTGCTTTTTGTACTATCAGACTCCTATGACGCTGTGCGGCACCACCACTGATGAATGAAAATAGGCCCTTTGGGTCGGGCAGCTTCTCCCACATCCTGCAAGAAAGCTAACTCGTGCGAAGACAGTGTCTTCGTCACTCAGCACTCCGAGGCTCGCCCACTCACCGGCGCGGGACTACCTTCAGCGGATAAGTATTCTTTGGAGATAGCCGCTTCGGCGAAACTGTCCACCGGACACTTTCGTGCCAAACCTCCGGGTAATACCTGATGTGAACCCGTGGCTACGTTTCCCCGCACCGGTTTGTGGGCTTTTATCGCCTCTCCATGCGATGAGTTCACTCCTGTGGGAGAAGCTGCCTGACTTTGTGGTCTACAGATTCTTTGAATGGTTTTGGGGTGTTTTTCAGGGCAGACCCCCATGCCGCTACGCAGCACCATCAGATGATGCTGCAAGATGGCTAATACGCGCGAAGACAGTGTCTTCGCACGCTAGCCAAGTTTTCTTTAATAGTTGCAGCGATCAACAGTGTTAAAGAGATGCCACATTACGATAAAGTGTGGCATCTCTTTTTATTTGAAAGCAATTAACGCTTCATAAGACAAGTTATAGATCAACGTTACTTATAAATTTGATTTTGCTTTAAAAGAAATCGAATAGTGTCGGCACACAAAAAATAATGTCGAAGTCTGTGAGTCCACACAATAGAAGATGTGAAAGTATTAACGTATACTCAGAGATAAGAAGATTTATTCTTTTTTTATAGGAGGTGCCGCTATGATTCAAGAAGCAGTGCTCAGCACAATTAAACCTCTCTTGGAAACCCGGGTGTTTGCCTATGATTTTTTGCGGCGGACATTTCTAGTGGAGCCAAGCCAGGATTATCTGCGGAGCTTAAGCGAAAATCAACTTGTCTCAGCATTTCCTTTTCAGGAAGAAGATCCGGAGCTTGCCGAAGGAACGGCAAAGGTTCAGGATTACCTTAATACTCAGGACGTTTTGTCCGCCGAAGGCTATGACAGGCTGCACTGGGATTATACCCGTCTCTTCATCGGACCGTACAGTTTGCCGGCTCCCCCTTGGGAGTCTGCTTATCTCAATAAGGACAAACTGCTCTTTCAAGAAGAGACACGCCGGGTAAGGCTTGCCTATTTGAAATATGGTTTCCTGCCCAAGCATTATCAGCAGGAAGCGGATGATCATCTGGGTCTGGAGTTGGATTTTATGTATCAGCTGGCCAATTTGACCGTCGAAAAAGCGGTTGTTGGGGACCTGGATGGATTTAAGGAGCTGCTTCAGGATCAGGCGGATTTTCTTGAACAGCACTTGCTCCTTTGGGTGCCCGCTTTCGCCAAAAATGTCAGGTTGAGTGCCAATACCGGGTTTTATCAAGGAATGGCCCGGATGCTTCAAGGGTTTATCCAAATCGATGGCCGGGCTGTTAAAGAGCTGTTAGATATCGAATGTAAGTTCAAATTTTTTGGAGGTGAACATTCTCATGGCAAATCTCATTGAAAAAGCCCAAAGTTTCGTGATGAGCCGGAGGTCTTTTATCGGGGTAACCGCAGGTGCGGCAGCAGCGGTGTCTCTAACCGGCTGTGGTCTGGCCAAGGTTGATGCCACAACCGCTGAGGCCCTGGCCCAAAAAGAAGGCAAGTGGGTCACGGCAGCCTGCTGGCATAACTGCGGCGGCAGATGTCTGAATAAAGCCTATGTGGTTGATGGAGTGGTTGTTCGTCAGAAAACCGATGATACCCATGCCGACTCTCCCGATCATCCTCAGCAAAGAGGATGTGCCCGCGGACGTTCCCAGCGGCATCAGGTATTTGGTGCCGACCGCATCAAATATCCCATGAAGCGTAAAAACTGGGAACCTGGCGGAGGCAAGAAAGAACTCCGCGGTAAAGACGAGTGGGTCCGGATTTCCTGGGACGAGGCCTTGGATCTGGTCGCCGGTGAAATCAAGCGGATTCGGGAAAAACACGGCAATAGCTCTATTCTGGTGACCGGCGGCAGTGAAATGCCCCGCACTCTCGGTCTTTACGGCGGTCATAGCACCCACTGGGGGACCACTTCCTGGGGAACCTGGCGCTGGGGTCCTGAAAAGTTTGGTATGGCGGAAGGTTTTTTTGAGCACAGCATCAATGACCGGCTGGATCTCAGGAATTCCCAGCTGATTGTGCTTTGGGGAGGCAACCCTGCCTGGAGTGCAGGGGGAAGCCCGACCTACAATTATCTTCAAGCCAAGCAAGCCGGGGCCAAATTCGTCATTATCGATCCGATCTATACGGATTCGGCGGAAGTGCTCGGTGCCCAATGGATTCCCATTCATCCGGGAACCGACCATGCCATGGTGCTGGGCATGGCTTATACACTGCTAAAACAGGATGATCCCGCCAATAACCCTTTGATTGACTGGGATTTCTTAAATCGCTGTACCGTTGGCTTTGATGCGGATCATATGCCTGAGGGCGCTGATCCCAAGGAAAATTTGAAAGATTATATTCTGGGAACTTTTGATGGAGTGCCGAAAACGGCTCAATGGGCCTCGGAAATCTGTGGTGTGGATGCCAAAACCATCGAAGAGCTGGCCCTGGAAATTGCCACCACGAAAAAGGCCGCCTTATTTACAGCTTGGGCCGCCGCCCGGATCAATAATGCCGACTCCTGGCCTCAGATGTTCATGGCCTTTGGAGCCATGACCGGCCACATGGGCGAAAGTGGACGGATGACGGGAGTAAGCTGTCACTTTGGTACCGGCAACGGCGGCCCGGCTCTTGTTAAACCAGGCGGCAACGGTTTGCCGGCCATTAAAAATCCGGTTGCGGACAAGATCAATGACAATGAAATGTGGACTGCTATCCTGACCGGCAAGTATACCGCCGGCTACAATAAGACCAAAGATATCAACCTGCAGATGGTCTATCATGGCTACAATGCCGTTCTGCAGACCCGCTCGGCTATGAGCAAAGGGATCGAAGCCCACCGCAAGCTGGAATTCGTGGTCTGTAATTCTCACTTCCTCACCACCAATGCCAAGTATTCTGATATTGTGCTTCCGGCTACAACAGAATGGGAGAGGGAAGGCGGATTCGGAACAGGCAACCGTGAGCTCCTGATCTACTATACCCGGGTAACCGAGCCTTTGTTTGAAGCAAAGCATGACCAGTGGATCGCCATCGAAATCGGCAAACGCTTAGGCTTAGCGGAAAAAGATATTTATCCGATTTCCGAGAAGCAGCAGGTCTTTAATCAACTGGCCGGCGCAACGGTGATGAAGACAGACGGTTCCGGAATGGAGCCCCTCTTAACCATCAGCGAGGCAGACATTGCCGGGATGGGAGTTACCGGAAAGCCGCAGCAGGGCCGCATTACCTTAAACGAATTCAGGGAAACGGGCATGTATCATGTTGAGCGCAAACCCGGTGATAAACTAGGCAGTATTGCTTATGAAAAATTCCGTAAGGACCCGGCCGCCAATCCCCTCAAAACAGAATCGGGAAAACTGGAAATCCACTCCAAGGCCCTGGCAGAATTGATCAAGGGTTATGGTTTCACTGAAATTAAACCGATTCCCACCTACAACAAGGCTGCCGAAGGCTATGAAGATACGTTCAAGGATTGGGCCAAAAAGGAAAAGGGTGACTATCCTCTGCAAGTGATTAATCCCCACTATTTCAGACGTTCCCACAGCATCTTCGACAATATTCCTCAATTGCGGGAAGCTTTCCCCAACCCGGTCTTTGTAAGTTCCCAGGATGCTGCTGAGCGCGGAATCAGTACCGGAGATACGGTTTTACTGACCAGCCGCCATGGCAAGACCTTGCGGACCGCTCAGGTTAGCGAGCGCCTGATGCCGGGTGTGGTGGGACTTCCTCATGGCGCCTGGGTTGAAATGGACGAGAAGAGCGGTGTTGATAAAGCGGGCGCGGATAACATCCTGACCGGACCTATTGCTACAGGACAAGGAACAGGCGGTTGGAATACCTGCAATATCCAAATGGAGAAATGGAGCGGCGAAGCCCTCCAGCC
>NZ_CM001441.1:1624725-1629725 GCF_000244895.1 Desulfosporosinus youngiae DSM 17734 | reverse complement strand
AGTTACTAACCACTCGCTTGTTCGATCTCTACGCGTCTTTGTGGCGCTCAGTTATAATAGCATTATAACTATTTGATGTCAACTAGTATTTCACATTTTTAAAAATACTATGCACATCCGCACATCTTAAGCAATCTTCCTGACCATAGATTAAGTATTTTGTTGGTCTTACTCACATCATTACTATATGCATTATAACCTAAAGTGTTCCTATGTCAGCGTGATATTAGGATAATCCACCGACTCCGTGCTATATCACATATTAAGCAACTACTTACCCGCATTGATTTCCTCCAACTTCGGTGCCACTTAGCCCCCAGCCATTGCCCAATAAAATATGCTCCAGCTAACATGAGATATGTGCTTATTTCCCATCCAAGACCCAATTGTATACGAAGAAACATCATCAATGGAACCGGCAAATGAATGGCTAAAAACCATTGACCTGAGAACTTTTTCACGTTCTCCCTCCAATATCCAAACGGGATATTGAGCAAGATCACTAGAATTAAAACTCTGCTCAAGGCAACAGTCCCCCTCTTAATTTACAAAGAAACTTTCCGCAAACAAACAAATCTTTTCATATTTATGTTTACGAAACCCATTCTTACAATATACATAAGAGGGTGACATTTGTAAGAGGAGTGTGCTGCAAATGCTTAATCGGCCAATAATCGTATTTATCCGTAAATCATGGATTTTGGGGGCAATAATAACCTTGATTATTCTAGTTCTTGGAGCCGGTTCATTAAAATTAACATCAGTCTTCTCTTCCGGTCTAAAAGATAAAGTCATTGTTATTGACCCAGGACACGGGGGTGCTGATCCTGGAGCCCAGAATTCAGGGATTAAGGAAAAAGACGTAAATTTAGATATTTCTTTACGCCTGGGTAAAGTCTTAGAGTCTAAAGGATGTAAAGTTATTCTAACCCGCGAGGTTGATAAGGACTTTTTTCTGCCGGGGTTTGTCAAAGGACGGATGGCTAAGCGAGCCGAATTAGACAACCGGATTAACATCGCCACTGAAAATAATGCCGATTTATTTATTAGCGTCCACGCCAACAGCTTCTCAAAGCGAAATTCGTATGGAATGGAAACCTATTACCATCTGAAATCCTCATCCGGAAAAGCACTCGCCGAAAAAATTCATGAACAACTCACTCAGGTCCAACCCGACAATAAGCGCAAAGCTAAAGCCGGTGATTATTACATAATCAATCAAGAGGAAATTCCAGCTGTCATTGTTGAGGTAGGATTCATCTCTAATCCCAAAGAAAGGAAATTACTATTATCAGAAGATTACCGCAACTCAGTGGCTAATGCCATAGGAACGGGAGTTGAACAGTTCTTCACTGCCTTTCCGATGGGGGTACGGGAAAGCTCACCAACTGTTGCACAAGATGGGCCGCCCTTAATAAGTGACAATACCTATAAACTCTACTTTGCCAACGACAATTTAGAAAACCTCGTACCCGAAGATCGCCAAATAAACCCATCAGTATGGCCAAAACTTGATCTTGCTCAAAAAGCGAGCCTCGTTATGAGTGAACTCATACAAGGCCCTCTATCCAGTAAACTGATTCCCACTATAGCCCCGACAACCAAAATCCTTTCCGTTACTACTCAAAATGGCCTTGTTACGATCGACTTCAGTAAGGATATTCGGGATCAGTTTCCTGGCGGAGCTTTAGAGGAGAGTATGACCATTCGCTCAATCATATGGTCAATGACCCAAATTCCGGGAATTAACAGCGTTCGTATTTTGGTGAATGGGGAATTTGGCGAGTCCATTGGCGGGCATATCCTCTTAGACCGTACATTTAGTCCTCAACTTGGCGTTTAGACAGGCTGCACATAAAATTCGATTTCATAGCGATCACTTAACCAATTTGCCTTCCATTCATCCAATAACAAGACAGCATAATTTTCATCCTTATCAACCACGACAGTACTCATACTGGACTCAGTAAGAAGTTTGATCGTCTTTTCATCCTTTTTAACCCATCGCACAATTTCAAAAGGTAAGTGTTGAATATTAACATGCACCCCATACTCCTCACGCAATCGGTATTCTAACACCTCAAACTGCAATTGTCCGACAACACCAATGATCGGAGCCTCAACCCCTATATGCAGGTCACGAAAAACGTGGATAGCTCCCTCTTCCTGCAGTTCCTGTATACCTTTAATGAATTGCTTGCGCTTCAAGGCATTCGCAATGTTAATACGGGCAAAGTTTTCAGGGCTGAAGAAAGGCATTGCTTCAAATTCAAGTCCGTCCTTTTCTGTAAGAACATCCCCAATCCTTAAAAGTCCGCTATCATGCACTCCAATAATGTCGCCGGCATAGGCCTCGTCGAGAATAGACCGTTCCTGAGCGAATAGCTGTTGAGGCTGGGCAAGCCGAAGCCGACGATGAGAACGCGTGTGAATCACGTTCATGCCCCGTTCATAGCGGCCTGTACAAATACGGATGAAGGCTATTCGGTCTCTATGCTGGGTATTCATATTCGCTTGGATCTTAAAGATATATCCCGAAAAGCTGGGAGTTTCCGGATCTAATATTCCTGAATTTGTATTTCTGGCTTGTGGTGCGGGAGCAAGTTCCAGAAAATAATGCAAAAAATTGGGAACCCC
The DNA here is from genome assembly GCF_000244895.1 of Desulfosporosinus youngiae DSM 17734. NCBI lineage: Bacteria > Bacillati > Bacillota > Clostridia > Eubacteriales > Desulfitobacteriaceae > Desulfosporosinus > Desulfosporosinus youngiae. The sequence continues at coordinate 1,627,088 of NZ_CM001441.1, read as the reverse complement.
AAAGTTATTGAGAGCACTTCCAAAAAAGACGGGTGTCACTTCCCCACGGTCCACTCGTTCTTGGGAGAACGTATTTCCTGCCAAATCCAGAAGTTCAATTTCCTCCAGCAGCTGATTGACAAGATCTTCCCCGATCCCTTCCTGTACCAGGGGATCACTGAGCGGACCAGATACCGGTGGTTTAGCGCTGGATCGTGCGTTTCCTTCCATAAAGCGCTCAACCTGTCCTGTCTGGCGGTCATATATGCCCTTAAAATCCTGACCCATACCGATCGGCCAATTCATAGCATAAGATTCAATCCCCAAGACCTTTTCTACTTCATCCATCAAATCATAGGGATCTTTAGCTTCACGGTCAAACTTATTAATAAAGGTGAAAATCGGAATCCCACGTTTACGGCAAACCTCAAAGAGTTTCTTGGTCTGGGTCTCAACCCCTTTTGCCGCGTCAATCAGCATCACGGCACTATCCGCCGCAGTCAGAGTTCGGTAGGTATCCTCACTAAAATCCTGGTGCCCAGGTGTATCAAGGATATTAATGACAAATCCCTGGTACTTAAATTGAAGGGCACTGGACGTAATGGAAATCCCACGCTGCCTCTCAAGCTCCATCCAATCCGAAGTAGCATAGCGTTCCGCTTTCCGAGCTTTCACTGAACCAGCTTCACGAATTGCTCCGCCAAAAAGGAGCAACTTTTCAGTCAAGGTTGTTTTTCCTGCATCCGGATGAGAAATAATCGCAAAGGTTTTTCGGGAAGCAATTTCTGATTTTAAATCCGTTTGGTTCAATGTTTTAACTCCTTAAACTAATCTTTTGTCATACATCATATTCTAACATTCCATTGTTTTTCAATTAGTATAAGAATTAATTATACACGATATTGTTTATATCCTCAATTGTCAGACGTTTAATTGTCCCTCTCACTTAAACAGGTTGACTTTCAGGATATTGACAAAACAAACCTCATGGTTGTCGGGGGCAAAGGCACGAACCTGGGGGACCTTGCCAAGATTGCAGGAATACGCGTGCCGGATGGCTGGCTTTTGTATTTCTACTGAAGCTTTTAGGATTTACCGAGCGGGCAGTAATTTACCGCCTGCAAAATAGCTTCAACCACCGTAAAGTCCACCTGTCTAGGCAGCAGAGACTGGCACCTAAAAAATCAGGACTACCCGTTTTGGCGGATGGCCCTGATTGTGCGTTAGGAATAAAAACATTTATCTCTGATCACTGATAGTAGCATCACTGTTGTTCGCAGACAGGTCAACCAATGGATCATAAGGAGGGCCGGTGATCGTGCCAACCAACAATGCTATATCTACTGCATTTTCCGGGCTGCCCCATGAATTACCTGATAAAACTACAACTGCTCTGTCGACAACAAATCCTCGGGTATTATAAACTACATTATCAATGATATATCCAGTCGTATTGGGGTTCAGATATGCCGGCTGTCTCAGAAAATAAAAAATATTATTTTGAACTGTCAAATCCTGCATATTATTCGCTTGTGTCAAGAATCCGCGATTTACAACCCAGGTATCTGACGATCCAGCTTGAGGCGGGCCATAAATATAGTTGTTAATAAGCTTGTGATGGTTTCCTCCAAGCTGAATAAACTCAACCGCATACGGATTATCGCTGGTAATCGTCAAGCCATCTATGGTCACCCCGCTACCCGTGACAACGAAAGCTATTATCGCAGCCTGCAGTTCAATCAGCGTATTAGGATACCCTTTCAGAGTTACTCCTGCTTTATTCACCGATATTGTCCCGGTAATCGGATAAGTCCCGCCCAGGATATGAACGGTTCCTGTCGGCGATACAGCTGTGACACCTTGTTGTATCGTTCCAAACGGACTGGCTTGTGTGCCGTTTCCACCGACTGCCCCAGCTTGAACATAGACGGCAAATGGATTAGGCTCGAATGTTCCGGTAGCACCGGTTGCGCCAGTGAGACCGGTAGTACCCGTTGCGCCAGTGGCGCCAGTGGCACCGGCGGCGCCGGTTGCACCAGTGGGACCGATAGCGCCCGTTGCGCCAGTGGGACCAGTAATACCCGTAGTACCCGTTGCACCAGTAGGGCCAGTAGTACCCGTTGCGCCAGTAGGGCCACCGAATTCTCCAGCAGGACCAGTGGCACCAGTAGCGCCAGTAGGCCCCGTCGGACCGCCAGGTTCTCCTGCTGAACCTGTAGCTCCTGTTGCTCCGATTTCTCCGGTTGAACCTGTGGCTCCCGTTGCTCCTGTTGCCCCGGCTGAACCTGTGGCTCCTGTGGCCCCCGTTTCTCCGGCTGAACCTGTGGCTCCCGTTGCTCCTGTTGCCCCGGCTGAACCTGTGGCTCCTGTGGCCCCCGTTTCTC
>NZ_CM001441.1:1500000-1624625 GCF_000244895.1 Desulfosporosinus youngiae DSM 17734 | reverse complement strand
CCTGTTGCCCCGCTGAACCTGTGGCTCCCGTTGCTCCTGTTGCCCCCGCTGAACCTGTGGCTCCCGTTGCTCCTGTTGCACCGGCCCCTCCATTCTGGCCCAATAGATCAAGCTCCGCAGGCAGCACCCGATGAGCTGCGATCAAATCTCCCTGGCTATCTTTTCCCCAAGCCGAAATCTCAACATTTTCTGAACTGGTGATAAATTGAAATTGAAACGCATTAAAATTTGCTGAATAGTTCCGTGTTGCCACCTCGCCGGGTCCCAGAATGAATAATTCTAAAATATACTGTATAGTAGTGGTTCCGGATACATAAGATCCCGATATTTGTACAGAAGCAGATACAGGATCATCATTCACTACTCTGACAGTAAGCAGAGTAGTTGCTCTTATTCCGGAGACGGATGGGTTTTCAATCAATCCAGTTGTTAATTCCGCCATGATTTCATCTCCTGTTTTTTAAAGCATACAGTTCAATATAAATTGGGAGTTGCTTTGCTTAATTATCCTTATTAAACAAACATTACTTTTAAGAAAACTTCAGTATGCTATATTATATGCAACTTGTACACCATCTGTTAAGGCAATTCATGCTCCAAGAGATTGATAGCTTCAGCTACATTCCTGATCTATCCGTTCAATGTAAAAATCCCCCAATGACTCACTCGCTTCCCCGGACTTCAGACCTCACCTTTTTGACTACAGCTTTAAAGCCAGCTTTCCTTCTTCAGCGACTTTGAAGCCTCTGCTTCCAGAACACATATCCTCTGTTTGCTGACAGCGAATAATTCCAACTTTCATTGCAGATTCTTCCATTAAAGGACTTGACCCAGCAAGATCACTTATTTAAACTAAAGAAGCCCATCCGCTATCATAAACAATAATAGCGGATGGGCTTCTTTACAACATTCACCCAAATGAATGAGGTCACTGTGCAATCTTGATGAATCTCTTCTCAGAGTCATTAAATGCTGCATTATAAAATTCATGGTTCAGCCACTTTCGCAAATCGCAGTCACGCCAAATAATATCCGTATCCCCACTATGATACTGCTTGCAGTCCAAAATGTACTCGCTTAAGCCTTGGCGAAGCTTACGTCAAATACGGCTTTAACACCCATATTGCGGAGGGCTGTGATGAGTTGAGGTACGGCATGGGGGAAATTGACCGTTCACTCCATTAAGATTGCTGTCGGCCAGCATCTGACAAAAAGCCTCCACGATTTCCGGATCAAACTGTCTCCCGGCATTCAGCTTCAGCTCTTCTATTGCCGTTTCTAAAGCCATTTTCTTACGATAAGGGCGGTCGGAGGTCATCGCATCAAAGGCATCGGCTACGGCGATAACGCGGGCATGAAAGTGGATCTCCTCAGCTTTCTTACCGTTTGGATAGCCTGTGCCGTCAAATCTTTCATGATGATCTTTAACGCCGGGAATTAAATGTCTTAAACTATTGATATTGCTAAGGATCTCCTCGCCGTAGATCGTATGATTTTTGATAATAGTAAACTCTTCATCGGTGAGTTTGGTGTTTTTCAATAATACCTTGTCACAGATCCCTATTTTCCCTATATCATGGAGGACAGCGGCCAGCATGATCTCTTCAGTTTCATCTTTAGAAAAATTCAGGGTTTGGGCTATTTTTACGCTGTATTCCATGACCCGCTTGGTATGCCCTCCCGTATAAGGGTCCCGTTTCTCCAAGGTTTCCACCAGGGTAAAGACCGTTCTGATAAAGGTGTCTTTTAATAACTCATAGAGCCGGGCTGCTTCCAGGGCGGTAGCCGTTTGCGAGACGAGAGCATTCAATAGTTTCAAATCCATGGAGGTATAGCTGTGGAATTGTCTGCTGAAGATAAATACACCGCCTATTACACTGTTATTAACGATGAGGGGGGCGGTCATCAGGGAAGAGACCTGGGGAAAATAGTCACTAAACCGTTCATCTCCGGCCAGATCATTGATTATCTCTCCCACCATGTTCAGAGACAGCCATTTTACCGCCAATTGCTCCCCCTCCTGAAAGGGCTGGGGATGCTTATTCATAATCGCTAAGTTTTCGTACCGCTCTTTGTCGTAATTATAAATTACGATTTGAATATGATCCGCCCACAGGGTTTTCTCCAGCTCCCGGATCAGGGTATTGGCCACATCAAGAGGATGCAGTACTGAGGCCAGCTTTTCATTGAGTCCGGCCATTAAGCTGATCTCTTTGTATTTTTCCAAGGTTTCGCTGGCCAAGGCTTTTTTTTCGTACTCCAGCTTGGCTAAATAAGCAATAAATCTGGCGATGGTGTCCGCAGCTTTGCCGCTGTTGCTGCACACCCGGCCGATCTCAGTCTGGTTGGCTTTAATGACCATCCCGGAGATTATTTCCGGGCTTAAATTATTTGAGACGTAAAGCGGTTTGCCTTTGGCGTCTAAAATGGCAAAATCCTTATTATCCGCCAAGGAATGAATAAGGTCTATGGTACCCTCATTGGCCAGTAAGCGTTTAAGGTTTACTTTCAAAGGTTCAACCTCCAACATAAAATACTTTGCTGCTGATGTTTTTAATCGGATCATGGGTCACGAACAAACAGAGGGAAGGAGCCTATCAATATAAATGGTACGAAACGCACGGAAAGGGTACGAAATGCAGATAGTTAGCTAAACTTACCGAATTTTCCGACTTTAATGAATGAGCCAAACCCTCTGAACTTAAACGCTTGAGCGGGATTGTTTGATATACATTTGGAAAAAGAAGAGTCCTATAAAGTTATTCTAAAATTACGTCCCCAAAAAGTCAAATACATCATTTATTACGCATACTCCCAAATCTTAACCTATCCTTGGCTGACGAGTGTTTTCAAGCCTTCTTGATAAATTTTAGCCACAATCTTTGGAACTCAGGCTATGAGTTGGCGTTTTAGACGGCGCTTGGCAGATGAGCCCGGCCGGATTTTCAATATAGACGTAGTTCTATTTTTCTGTCACTGGAGGAAACAGAAATGGTGAGTTATTCATTATGTTCATACAAAATAATACTCTCAATATAGTTTGTAAATCTCCTCAGTTCCTTCTCCTGATCTGAGGTTATTTCGCCGACTTCATACATTCTGCGCACTTCAGAACGCTGCGCATCCAATACCTTAAACCGCAATTCTTCCTTTTGTACTTCGAGCCTGTCGTTATACCGGCCGCCTGTACGTTTAAATCTCTGCAGCATTTTTTCATAATCCAGAAGCACAGCATAAACATACTCCGGCTGTTCCTGTGTTTTGGCGTATTCCGCCAAACCTGCGACAGCTGCGCGCATAGCGCTTATCTGGATGTCCCTGACAAACTGCAGATTGTCTACGCCGGCGCTGTCATTCCTATGCTGTTTACCGCCCAAGCGGCCGAAATCGCGCATGGCCCGTTTTAAGAAAAACTTTGTTTCGAAACGCAAATTATTGTTCAGGGCTTCTTCCCGATAATCAAGAAATTGGGTCAGAGTGTCGAAAACCGTTATATCTATTTCATCGTTGGCCAAACGATTGCTGATATACTTTCTTTGCAGGTTTAAAGCCAGTAAGCGCGCCTCATTTATCTTCCTGTTATAATGTTCCGCATACTGTTCATCAGATTTCTGTCCGGAAAGATTCCTCTGAAAACTGACAGTATATTCGTTGATCAGTTGCGAAACCGCCGGCTCATTTTCCGCATTTGTTTCCGCTTTGATTTTTTTAATTGCCGACAGCAGAAGTTTATTCTTGGCCCAGGTCAAATCCCCACACTCCCCGGCCCCTCCGGAAGGCGCTTCCTTTTTGCAGAGCAAGGGCAAAAACAGGGTTGCCAGAATTAAGAGCAGAAGAATTACTCCTGCGGCAATAAAAATAAGCAGCGAACGCGCCGGAAATATTTCTCCGTTTCCTAAAAAAGCCGGCACGGTAAGGACGCCGGCCATGGTCACCGCACCGCGCACACCTGCGAGGGTTGTGATCAGGGCTGTCTTTAGTTCCGGCTTTTCAGCATCGTTTCTTTTCCTGAAATAAAAATTATATGCTTTGCTCACAAAAGACCAGATAAAGCGAATGGCAAGAATCGCCAGACCGATAACCGCTACATAGCCAAAAGCCAGCCAATTTCCCATATCAGGGCTGGAAATGATATCAAACATTGCCGATGGAATGTTCATCCCTAATAATAAAAACACAAATCCGTTTAAGACAAACAAAACGATAGACCATGTGTTTTCTGTGAGCAGCTGTTCCTCGGCCATGTAGGTTTCCGTATGTTCCCTGACAACGGAATGGATGATTCCGGCAGCTACAACGGCAATGACCCCTGAAGCATGCAAAATATCCTCGGTAACGATATAGACGCCAAAGGGAGTCAGAATCTGCAGCAGCGAATGGAACACCGGATCGTTTATCCCGTTTTTGCGCAGTCTGAAGCGAAGGAAAACTATAAGCAGACCGAGAACTATCCCGGCGGCAGCCCCAATCAGGAAGGTATAAGAAAAGTCCAGGATCGCCTCCCTGAGTGAAAAATAGCCGGTGACAGCTGCTGCTATGGCATAGTTAAAGGCTACAAGCCCGGAAGCATCATTGATCAGTGATTCTCCCCTGACAAGAACCATCACCTTTTCGGGTAAACTTATCCTTTTGGCAATGCCATTGACAGCGACAGGGTCCGTCGGCGACAGAATCGCTGCCAGAGCCAAAGCGGCAGCGATTTGAATATCGGGTATGAGCCGATTAATTAAATAGCCGCAAAGTATGGTGGTCAGTATGACAAGGATGAAAGCGTTGCCAAAGATCTGAGACTTCATCCCCCATAATTCTTCCCGTGAAAAACGCCGGCCATCATTATACAAAAGGGGCGCTACAAACAATAACAAAAACCATTCCGCGCCGATTCCAAACGTATAATTCCCTGTAATAAGCGCTGCTATTATCCCAAGTACAACCTGAGTCAATGCCGTTGGAATAAACGGAATATAATGACCGACAATATTTGATATCAGGAGTCCAAGCAGTAATAATAAGACAATGGTTAATAAATCCATGGTTATGTCCTCCGTTTATAACCAATTATAACCATCGCCCCAGCATGTCCCAATCCTCCATAAACTGACGTGTCAGATTAGGCCGTCTCCTTACAGCCAGCGGATGATAAGAGACGATACAGGGATATCCCAGCACAACATGCCATAACCCTCTCAGATTCTTTACATGGGCCTCCTTATCATCAAACATCACCTGAACAACGGTATCTCCCAGACAAACGATTAATTTGGGCTGTATGGTTTTTATTTGCTGAATAAGAAATGGTTTACTGAAAGCCCTGACTTCTTCTTTGTTATATCGGCCAAGGGGCCTGCATTTTAAAAGATAAGTTACATAGATGTCATCCGGCGCCAAATTGGCTCGATGTAAAGCTGTCTGCAGTGTTTGCCTCGTTCCGCAGACATATTCATTGCCATCTTTGTCTTCGCGGGCGCCTGGATTATCTAAAATTATAACAACAGGCGCCTTTGGATTTCCTTCTCCCCAAATGATGCGCGATTTTTCCGTGCATAGTTCACATTCTTTATAGCCGGATGCTTCTTTTGGTAATTTGTCTTCCGGCCAAATCACCGGTTCAAAGCACGAATCCATATTAGCTCTCCTAACCCTACCGGAATTATTGGGGCCAAATATTCAGGGTATCACTTTGTTTATTGACCATATTATATTGCCCACAATTTGAGATATATTTCATGTTTCGGCTTGCTTAATCAGCGACGGTTAAGGTTTTGTCTGCAAGAATTGAGATAGAAAGCTGCATTTGAAGTTGACACTTATTACCAATCATATTATAATTTAAGTGAACGAATGTACACTCAGAACGGAGGTATTGAGATGCCTATCCCAAAATTAAGGCAAAACAAAGAACGCCGGCAAAGACTTTTGGAATGTGCTATTGATCTATTTAGTGAAAAGGGATATTTTAATACTTCTGTCCGCGAAATAATCGTTAAATCAGGTTTTGGAACCGGTACCTTTTATAATTACTTTATTGATAAGGAAGATATTTTAAAAACACTTCTGGAAGAATTCGCGGATCAAATTATTTCAGGTCATAACACCTATTACTCAACCGAAAAAGATTTGTACAAGCGATTTGTAGAAACAAAACGTGTAACTATGGAAACATTCGCCCGGAATGAGAAACTGTCAGAAATATATAGTCGGGTAGCGGGCACAAGTGAAGCCATTGACAATTGCCTGAAGCAGTTTGAGGATAAATTAATTGAGTTTTATATAAGGAATATTGAGTATGGCATTAATAAGGGTGCTTTTAATAACGTTTCGGTCCCTCCGGTCGCCCACGCCATACTGGCAGTCGAAAAATTCCTGTTGTACAAATGGATCGTATTAAAGGATATAACGAACGAAGAAATGGTAGAAATGGTTATATCCTTTCACGAAACCCTGGCTAAAGGTTTGGTCAACAGCAAGTAGTTATTCTGAAAGGGCTTTTGTTATCGGCGTTTCAACAACGGCCTTATTATTTTATGAAGAAGTGAACGTCCGTACGTTCGCTATTCAATATGAAAAGAAGGTGTCATAAATGAGGTTGACCCCAGCAGGTGAGCTGACAAGGCGGATTACGGCCTTGCAGAAACTGTTGCAGCAAAAAAACGTTGACGGTGCGTTAATCGTGGATAGCTCGGATATGTTTTATTTTGCGGGCACCGCTCATCGTGCTCACCTGTTTATTCCTGCAGAGGGCAAGCCTTTGTTGATGGTGAAAAGAAGCTTTACCCGTGCCCAAAGAGAATCGGCGTTGGAAGATATCATTCCCTTGGTTAATGTGAAAGACTTGACCAGAATGCTCAATGAGTATGGTTATACTAACATAACTGCCTTGGGGCTTGAGCTGGACGTATTGCCCGCGGCCCTCTACCTGCTTTTTCAAGAGCTATTTGAGGGTGCTCAGATTGTAGATATCAGTGGATTAATTCGTTCTGTGCGCATGGTCAAGTCATCCTTTGAGCTGGAAGTACTCCGGGACGCCGCCCGACTTAATTACACTCTATTTTCCCGGATCAAGGACTATTTAAAAGAGGGTATTACTGAATTAGAACTGGCAGGTCAGCTGGAGATGGTGTATCGCCTGGCAGGACACTCGGGCAGAGTAAAAATGCGGGGATTTGACCAGGAAGTTTATTACGGCCACGTATTGTCCGGCACCAATGGGGCCATGCCCAGTTGTATGGAAAGCCCTACCGGCGGACCGGGAGTGAGCATAGCCTTCCCCCAGGGAGCAGGCTATAAAAAAATATCCGTAAATGAGCCGGTTATGATTGATTTTGTAGGGGTTAAAGACGGTTATTTGGCAGACCAGACCCGGGTATTTTGTATCGGTCAACTGCCGGATAAACTTGTACGTGCTCATGAGACAGCATTGCTCATTCAAGAGGCCGTTAAGCAGATGGCTGTGCCGGGGGCATTGTGCGAGGACATTTACCGGCATGCGATTAATATGGCGGTCGAATCCGGATACGGTGAGTATTTTATGGGCTGCTCCGAGCCTGTGCCTTTTATTGGACATGGCGTAGGTATAGAACTCAATGAATGGCCGGTGTTAGCCGCAGGTTTTAAAACGCCGCTGGAGAAGGACATGGTCATAGCCGTAGAGCCGAAGTTTATTTTCCCGGAAGGTGCTGTCGGAATAGAAAACACGTTTGTTGTGGGGGAAAAAGGACTGGAAACGTTGACATTGTTTAATGAAACTATAATTTATCTTAAGTGAGGCTTTTGTGCTTGGGAGGTTAAAACAATGGCCCTTATTTTTAATGAGAAGTGAACGTCGATACGTTCACCTTTAACTGATGAGCACGGTTAAATATAACAGATAAGCTTGTAATGGCAAATGGAGGTAATCCTATGTTTAAATCAGGAGTTGGATTCCATTACAATGTTAACAATTATGAGCGTACTTTAGAATTCTATGCCGAGAAGCTTGGCTTTAAGGTGCTGTTTATTGATGAGTACAAAGGACAGGCAATGGTGACCACAAACACCGAGGATTACTATATCGGGTTCGCTGAAACTCATTCAATTGTCCCTTCTTCGACGTGCATTACTTTTGAAGTAGAGGACATTGAGCAAGTGGTTCATACACTGCGACAAAAGGACGTCGAGTTCCAAGGTGATATTGTTGAAATTCCTGGCCTGGTGAAACTGGCCACGTTCAGCGACCCTGACGGATATAAACTGATGCTTTCGCAGAGAATCGGGGGATAAGTTAACAACGACTTTACCCCGCTCCTATGTAACCTCTATTCGCTATACAATCCTCCATTTTACGACCTATATGTATTTTGCCCATAGTTACACAAGAAAAACCGCTAAAATAATTGTCGAGGTAATTACCATATCACGGCAATTGCTCTACATCTACAAATGAAGTTTCATCGAATACGTTTCCATATCTTTGCAAATCATTTAAATCACTTTGAAGTTTACCCTTATCATCATAGAGCTCAACAACTTCAACATCAGATAGTTCTTTTGAATAGACAATATAACCTTTCCCTACTTTTTCTTCATATTGTTCACCATTCTTAAATTTCACCAAAATACTTTGTATATTAACCGCTACCTTCTTGTCAGGTTCAACCAACCATTTAGAGTCGTTAAAATTCCCAAATAAAATCTTACAGCCGCCATATTCAATCACGTTAACAGTGAAACACATACTTAATGGTGTCCCTCCATGTGCTACCTTTAAAATTTTCTTATCGTCACCTAATAAAAACAACTCTGTAAATGCATGCCCATCGCCCCGGTATTTTTCAGTGAGTACCAAAGTGCCGCCTTCAAATTCTTTTTGCGCAAAAAACTGTGTCTTCTCTTTAAGCCCTGGCAAGTGAGTCTTATAATAAGACTCTATAGTATTCTCAATGCTCTTGCTTGCGGATGATGAACATCCCATTATGCTGAAAAAAAGAATGAAAACTACAACGCTAATCCATTTTAAGTTCTTGTACAACACTTCATTCACCTCGAAAATTTCTTTAACTCCTAAAACATCATTCAGGTGCCTCTAATAAATGTCCAAAGCATCATTGCAGAGTATCTGAGAGTCCATCAGACAACTTGCTCTGACTATGAGATTGGCAAACTAAATGTACCTATACAGGCTCCGGATAAAACCACCGACCTGCTTAAAGCCAGCACCGACTATCTGGCAAACCGCCACGGATGTAGAGAAGTCCTATCCCCGCCAAAACAGTTATGCCGAAAATATAGGAAAAACTGCATAATTCGAACCTGTCATCAAGGCGCATTTAAAGACAGGAAAAATAAGCAGAAGACATTTAAACTATAAATAGAGGAGGGCTTTATGGATTGGCTTGACGCAATGAACAGGGCAGTAGACTATCTAGAGGCTAACATTACTGAAAAGCTGGATATTGAGAAGGTGGCGAAAATCGCCTTATCATCTACGTTTCACTTTCAGCGCATGTACCATATGATGACCGGTGTTACTGTGGCTGAATATATGCGCAGAAGAAGACTTACACTCGCTGCCCAGGATATTTTATCCGGTAAAAAGATCATTGATGTAGCTTATAGGTATGGCTATGAAACGCCCGAAGCTTTCACAAAAGCTTTTGGAAAAATGCATGGAATAAGCCCTTCGGCTGCGCGCGAGCCGGGAGCAAATCTCAAGGCATATCCAAAACTCTCCTTTCACATTTCAATAAAAGGAGATAAAGATATGGATTATAAGATTGTCAATAAAGAAAGCTTCACCGTAACCGGTAAACAAAGAAGAATAACTATGGTAGACGGTGAAAACTTTATACAGGTACCAGAATTCTGGGACGATTGCCTAAAGGATGGTTCATACGAGTGGATCGGCTCAAAGGCAGGCAAGCTTGGCCTCCTGGGTGTAAGTAAGGATTTCGGTAAAGATGAATTTAATTATATAGTAGGAGTTGAGGAAATCAAAGACACCCTTCCCAAAGGATATGTTTCAACACATATACCGGCTGCAACCTGGGCTCTATTTGAATCAGTCGGAGCACTTCCTGAAGCTCTCACGGATGTAATTCGAAGGATATATTCAGAGTGGTTCCCGGCTACAGGATATCAGCATGATTTGGGCGCACCAGTACTTGAGGTTTATCCTGAAGGTGATAAATTCTCTCCGGATTACAGATGTGAATATTGGGTTCCGCTTAAGAAGTAACCGATGACTTTCTAATATTTGGGCGCTACACTCCTCACATTTCGTCCTGCGAATTGCCGGCGTGTCATGACCACTTGCTCCTTGACCAAGATCGGCAATTCACTTTTTACAACGTATCGTGCCCTCAGGCTCAGCAGTGCCGCGGACGGCGCTACCTTAAAGAAGCTCACTGAAGTCACAAACTATAACGATTGCGAAGTAACTTTTTCCTTATCCGATTCCGAAAGTTTAAAGTTTGTATTACTTCTTATATTTGGCATATCTTGTGTATTTTTTAATGAGTGTTCAGTGATTTCGAGGACATAACTTTCACCTCCGATTGTTTTTAAAATTAATTTATTAGAATCAACTGTGTACGTCCCTCTGGTAGTGGCGTTAATTCCCCATTCAAGTATAAAATCATGCTTATTATCAATTGTCAGCACCGGTATAAATGAGGAAGTAAGGTTGTAAGGCTCTCCAAAATATTTCCCCGGCATAATTGTGTTTGCATCCATATTCTCTATTTTATCCAATCGTGAGACTTCCACTTCTACAAGTGGGAGTGATACCCCCGGCCTCGCTTCGGTGGGGGTAGAGTCCCCCACCGAAGACTCGATATTCAACTTTAGTTGAACGAGTTCACTTTGCTTGCTATAACTACATCCTAAGAGCAAAACCAATACTGCTAAAATTATTAATATTTGGTTTTTCATAGTTCATATTCACCTCAATCAATCTGGAGTAATGTTTTTCTTTAATTAAAGAGAAGCCTGACATTCCCTTTAACTCAGTGCCAACCTTAAAAATCGGAAAACTTGCCATCGATAAGAATTATAAAGATTTGCCCTTACCCAAATGATTATAATATTTACAACTCGGCTTTTCGTAAAATTTTTCCGTGTGGATGAGATACATCGTTATCTGCAACAATTTCTAATTGATTATCCGCAATCATCCTTTTAATGCACAAAGCATACCAGCCGTCTCCAACTCCTAAAGGATATTTCCCCCAAATAGTCCCAATAAGTTGAGCCATAACAAATTCTCGGTCTGGAATATTTTCAATAATAATAACCACAACGACCCCCGACACAAAGCTTAAGTCGGAGGCCATTGCGTCTTTAATCTAACAGATAACGAAAGGCTCTCAACAGCCATTCAAAATTCCATTAAACAAAAATGCCGCCCATCCCCCTCTAAAGCCGCGGATCAACGGGTTCGCTTTCCAACGCCAGCACCGCAAACACACATTCATGGACCCGATAAAGAGGTTCACGTTTTACAAAACGTTCCAAAGCTTCAATACCCAGGGCAAACTCCCGCAAAGCCAGGGAACGTTTCCTGCCCAATGAGCGCTGGCGCAGCCTTTTCAGATTTTCCGGCAGTGTATATTCCGGTCCATAAATAATCCACAAGTACTCCCTGCCCCGGCATTTTACAGCGGGTTGGATGGTTTGTCCTTTGTAAGCCGCCACAAAATCCAGAGGCTTCACAACCATGCCTTCGCCGCCGCGGCTGGTTAATTCCTCCCACCACTGAATCCCTTTTAGGCAGCTTTGTTCATCGGCGACATCGATGACTTGATAGGGAGTAGCGACGAGAAGGGGTTGACCCGAACAAATCTTTGCAATCATGGTCATGTGCCAGACATGATTCTTATCCGTAAATACCTTTCCCTCAGCGGCCAGGATATGAAAAGGCGCCAATTTAAAATCAGTTAAGGAATTCACCGGCCAACAGTAACGTCCATAAGCCTCTGTGTATTTAGCCAGAGTTAAAGCCCGGGTTTTATAGTGTTCTACTAAATTACCAAGATCAACTCCTCTGGCCTTGGCTGTCTCTAACTCTTTTACGGCCTGATTAAGAGCAAGTTTTCCGGCATTCCCTACCGGCGCATACTGCTCCCGCAATAGTCCCTGGGCTTTAGCCGACCACGGCATCAGCTCACAATCCAGGCACAGCCAATCTGTGGTCAGTTCATCCCAAAGACCTGCCGCTGAAATAGCATTCTTAAGTCCAGCCAGAAACTCTTGTTCCAAAGCATTATCAGTGAAAAACGACCGGCCAGTGCGAGTGTAACAAATGCCCTCACTTTTTCCCATAAGTCCAAACCGCTCTTGGGCAACACCTGCTTCCCGGCAGACAATCACCACTGCCCTCGAACCCATATGTTTTTCCTCACAGACTACCTGACGGACACCGTGGGAGCGATAATAGGCAAAAGCTTCCTGAGGATGCTCTAATAAACCTGCTTCACTGCTGGTCTCACTGGGTGACATGGTTGGAGGCAGGTAGATGAGCCAATGGGGATCAGCGGCGAAGCGGCTCATGATCTCTAAGGCAGCTGCCGCGTTCTCTTCCCGGATTGTGACATTGCCCTGCCAGCGAGTGGCTATGATTCGTTTACCCATGACATCATTGAGGTCTAGAATGTCCGCTGCTCCACGATCCTCCGCCTGCGCAGTTAAATCTGCCTGCGCTGCTAAAGCAGCCCCCGGTTTTACGCCAGGTACTTGTGACAGCGAATCTCTATTATCGGCATCCTTCTCCCGTGGGGCTGAAAGCGGCTGCTCATTTTCAGTCAGCGGCTTAAGAAACGGGCGGACAGGCGGGTAATATTCCCGGAAAGCCTCCACTTGTACAAATTCCTGCTCAGGATACCGTAAAGCGGTCAGCTTGCCGCCAAACACACAGCCTGTGTCAATATTTAGGGTTTGATTTACCCATTTCGGCTCCGGAATCGGGATATGTCCATAGACTACCGTTGCCCTGCCCCGGTAGTCTGAAGCCCAATCATAGCGGACCGGCAGGCCGAAACTGTCTGTTTCTCCCGTTGTCTCGCCAAATAAGGCAAAATCCCGCACTTTCCCGGAACCCCGCCCCTGCATTTCTTCCTTCATCCCCGCGTGAGCGACGACAAGCTTTCCGTCATCCAGTATATAGTGGCTGACCAGACCATCAAGGAACTCTGCCGCTTTCCGGGAAAAATCCGCCGGTTTTTCCGTCAGCTGAGTTAAGGTATGCTCTAAGCCATGCTTGATTTCCACCTTTTTGCCTTGCAGCCGGCGGACTAATTTCATATCGTGATTACCCGGCACACATAAAGCCGTACCTGATTGCACCATATCCATAACCAGAGCAAGGACATCCGGAATGCGGGGACCGCGGTCTACCAGGTCGCCCAGAAAAACAGCCGTCCGTCCCTCCGGGTGCGCCACCCGGTATCCGGGGCTTTCTTTATCGCCGTTGCCCGGCTCTTCAACTTGATAGCCCAGTTTCCTTAATAGAACAAGAAGCTCCTCAAAACAACCGTGGACATCACCGATAATATCAAAGGGACCGTGTAAATGTTTCAGGTTATTCCAAAGGGGCTGGCGTTCAATTGTAACATCCGCCGCTTCTGCCAGGGAATTTAAGACGAATACATGGCGGAAGCCTTCTTTTTTTAACTTTGCCAGAGAACGCCGCAGTTGTTCTGCCTGACGGCGGATCACATGGGGTCCAAAGTCCCGGTCAGCCCGCTGAATATTCCGCTCCTGGCAGATTTTTTCCGGCAGGTTAAAAACAATGGCCACCGGCAGGCAGTGATAACGTCTTGCTAAATCTACAATGGGCTTGCGCGCTTCGAATTGGACATTGGTAGCGTCGATAACCGTCAGTTTTCCTGCCGCCAGGCGTTTAGCCGCTATATAGTACAAAACCTCAAAGGCGTCCTTAGTCGCTGCTTGGTCGTTTTCATCATCGGCCACTAACCCCCGGCAAACATCCGAGGACAAAACTTCCGTATGCTTAAAATGATCACGGGCAAAGGTTGATTTGCCGCTTCCGGACGGACCCATTAAGGCGACCAGCGACAGCTCCGGTAAAACGATCTTCATCGGCTGAATACCCCCAGTTGTGTTGGTGCTCCGGTCTTGGGATCAAGGGAGCCCACGGGTTTGATGCTCACAGTATAGCCATACTGCTTCGCAGCAGACTCGGCCCAGTGTCTGAACTCAGAACGGCTCCATTCAAAACGGTGATCTGCGTGGCGGAATTCCCCCGCCGGCAATTGGGGGTAATTCACGTTGTACTCCCGGTTGGGTGTGGTGATAACCAGCGCAGGCGGACGCAGAAACCCGAATACATGCCGGATAAATGTCTTCAGCCTGTCTTCATCCAGATGCTCGATAACTTCGCTGACAACGACGGCATCATACCCCTGCAGACGTTTATCCCGGTAAAGCAAGCTTCCTTGGAACAATTGCAGCCGCTCTTTTTGGACTGAGGGCATATCCTCCAACTTCAGCTTTTTATGAGCCTTTTCCAGGGTCCTGTAGGATACATCCATGCCTGTCAGCGCTGTAAAATCCTTGTCCGCAAGGAGAACCTTGAGCAAGTTGCCTTCACCGCAGCCTAAATCAGCAACCGTCTTGGCCCCAACCTCTTTTAGCACTGCAACGATAGCTCTGATCCGTTGCTCCCGCAGACTAAGGCTTTCCTCCCAAGCCTCTTCCTTTTGAGCTGAGCCCCGCCCGGGGAGCTGGTTATGGGAATGTTCTGCTCCCTCTCCATTCATTAACCGCTGTAAAGCCCGATCCGTCAGGGTGCGCTGCCTCTTAAGAAAGCGGGCGGCAATCAATTCCCGTTCGGGATGCCGGGCCAGCCAGCCTTCACCCCGCCTAAGCAGTACATCTATTTCATCTTGATTAATCCAGTAGTGTTTTTCCTCATCAAGCACCGGAATCAGGACATATAGGTGAGCTAACAATTCCTTGATACACTTCCTGCCCCGGATTGTAACAGTGTAATAGGGGCTTTCTCCCCATTCCGGAAATCGTTCATCGAGTTTATAGGATGTGATATCCAAATCGTAGCCAAGGGGAATAAACAAGCGCCGGATTAGCTCTTCCCCCTCCAGGCACGGCAGAGTGGTAATTGTCACCTCAAGCATTATGGGGGATACTGCTAATTCAGGCTTGTCCTTACATCGCCCGGACAAAGCCGTACCAAAGACTTTGGCAATTGCTGTACTCAGAAAAGATGAGGCCGCATAGGGCCGGTCATTAACATAGGCAATGTCTTCCCCGGCAGCCTGTTTGGTTCTGGCTAAATCCACCGGATTGATATCCAGCAGCAGGTTAGCTGTACAGCGCTGGGGCGTTGCCTCGGAATAAAAGATATGAGCCGTCCCAAAGGATAGCGGGACGGAATGAAGTCTGGCCGGATTTTTATGTAACAGATAACCGAGATCAGTAGCCGGTTCACGAGTGGTTGTGATGCTAAGAAGCATTTCTTCACTTCCTGTTCTAAAACTTTGAAATTAACTGGTGGATTAAAACTGATATTTTGATAGGTCACTGTCAGAAGGAGTCAACGACCTTTTCTTTCTCTTTAAGGAAAATTCCCTTAATTTAGTATATCCTATAATATCATTCCAGTCATTAATGTTATGTGCGACACAAAAAAGGAGTAAGCCCTGCATAATAGACACGCTTGCCCACCAACGCGGAACCTACGTGAATATCAGCTAAATAGGCAACACCCCCTGCTCAACTGCTGCTGGAAATAATTATTTAGTCTCAGCTTTTAAGTTCTCCAAAACTGTATACTTTTATTAAAACTTCACCCCCTGTACTAAAGGGCAAAAAGCCCTCCAGCAGTTATATCGATATCAAGCATTGTTGAAACTCTCCTCCATCTAAAGGTGCTTCCCCTGCCCTTCGACTTACCACCTTTCATAAGTGGCATACGTTTCAACGGACTTCATGTTCGTCTTAGGAACAGGCGGCCACTCTTTAAGTCTTTCCACCATATACTCAGCAAGACTGCTCGCGTCCTTACTGCATTTTTCCTTCACCGCCGCGTCAAGTCTGGCCAGCTGGCCGAGAGCTACCAGCAGTTCCTGGTAAGTATCGGCGATGGTTCGGCAGCAAGCGGTGCATTTTTCTTCATACTGTTTGGTAAAGGCTTGAGAAGCTTCAGTTTTTGGCCTGCTTATTGATTTATCGGTTTTATTAACGGTTCGATACTCGATTTTGATCTCTCCGAGATTATTGGGCGTGAGCATCCCTTGAGCCTGCTCTATCCCCGAAGCAGTTTGGTTCTGTTCTTTGAGAGCCTGTTTCAGCTCGCGCGTGCTCATTGCTTCAACATCATGCTGCAGGATAAATTCCTCCCGCTCATCTTCAGGAAGCCCCAGCAGAATAACGGCTTGGTAGTAGGTCAAATTCATCTGCGCAGACGAATTTGACCTGTCGTCATTACTGTCAGCAAATAGCTTATCTCCATATTCTTCAAAGAGCTGCATCAGCCTGTTGGCTGTGCGCTGGGAATAGCTCACTGATTCCACCAGCCATTTTCCCCATTCTCCATGGGAGAACAAGGCTTTAGCCTCTTTCAGGCGCTTGCCGATCTCCATGGCATTGGTAAGCATGATTTTATAGGTCTGTTGTTTAAGCTTATTGATCTCAGCGGCAATGATCTGCGGTGTTCGCTCGATGGTAGTGGGTTCTCCCATATTATTTCCCGCCTTTTTTATCGCTTTAATTACAGCATATGTAGACGGGCTTCGAAGGTGAGGGCCTGGACATAATCGATAGAATTTTTGTTACAGCAGTAACCCCCCAGGGTACAAGCTCGTAGAATATAGGGACATACTTTTCTGCATGGTTAAAGAATGCCTTCCCCTCCAAATTCGTCTGCGCAGACGAATTTGGGGTAATGACACAAAAAACGCAAGGCCATCTCGAAATAAGCTAGCCTTGCGTTTTTAAAAATAAAATTCTTTGTTAACTGCCTAATCCCTCTATCCGCAAAAAACTTAATTTTAAGTGTCTAAATACAACGGTTCGGTGCATTCACTAAAAAACCAGCTCTCCTGGTCTATAACCGGCAGGCAATTCCTCTTCACTTAAAAATTGAAAATTGTCATCACGCAGTATGGGTAAAAATACTTCGTAGGGTATCCTGAAAAACGCACAGGTATAATTACTGGATCCGACCCACTTACCCTCATTGCCGCTGAAATTCAAACCTCTGGCAAATTTCGTATAATTTGAGCAATCATGAACCGCTAAATCCCAGCTTTCTTCAACGGCTATGTTCATGAATTTCAGAGTTAACTCCCTGCTCCAAATCGGGGATATATAGCCATGTCTGGAAATATACATGTTTTCCCCGTAATAATTATCTATGTTATTAGCATTTAGGTGCAGTTCCGCACAATTGATAAAATCGGGTTTTGTCTCTAAGATCGCTTGCTTCTTCTTGAAAAAGGTTTCGAAGAACTCGGGGGTCATTGGCGTTTCAATACCTACATTTTCAATATATTTTTTCGCTATCAACATATTCTTTATGACTTTATCCGAACAATTCGAAGCACCCAGGTTGAAACGCAATTCGTCAAGGCCGGCTTCACCTAAAGCTTTCAAGGTCTCTTCCGTAGCTAAAGTGCCATTTGTATAGAGATGTTGATGAATCCCTGCATCACTGAATTTCTTGATAACCGGATAGTACTTTTCAATTTCCATGAATGGCTCTAAATAAACATAGGAAATGCCCGTGGGTTTCTGTTGGATGGAAAGAAGCAAATCAATGTCTTTCACATAAAATTTTGTGTCCCCGATTTCCCACATGCCTTCGCCAACGGGAGAAATATTGTCCAGTTCTCCATAATGATAACAGAACTTACACTCTAAGTTACATTTGTTTGTTTTTCTGACGGCACTCAAACCGGTTCCCAACAGACAAGAACGACATCCTTTGGAGAATTTACTTTCATCTCCCACAAAAAAAGTTCTATTCTGCAAAGTTTTCAAACCTTTGATTTCCGACATTAAGATATCATTTCTATGATCAATGGCAGCCTCAATTTGGGCAAAGGTAGCGTAAATGATTTCTTGTTGTTTTGCCATGACTTCCTCTTCCTCTGGCAAGATTGCAAAGAATTCAAACCAAAACAACGCATCTTTCTTGGAAATTTTCATAACATGTCCTCCTATAAT
Organism: Desulfosporosinus youngiae DSM 17734; assembly: GCF_000244895.1. NCBI lineage: Bacteria > Bacillati > Bacillota > Clostridia > Eubacteriales > Desulfitobacteriaceae > Desulfosporosinus > Desulfosporosinus youngiae. The sequence goes on along the minus strand of NZ_CM001441.1, from coordinate 1,606,445 downwards.
TAATGCTGCCAATTAGCCCTTCCTGTGTAATCCACCCTACCGGCTTCTTCTTTTTAAATCGCTGCATTTTTCCCTGCGACATATCCGGAAGACCAAGCCCACTGCAAATTAAACCCGCCGCACAACCCATCGACATCGATGATTTCACCGGCAAAATACAATCCTTTAACAATCCTGGATTCCATAGTTTCAGGGTTTATTTTTTTCGTGTCAATCCCTCCTGCAGTGACTTGAGCGCTGGGCCAGCTTTTAGTTCCACGGATTAAGAAACGCCAATCCTGCAGAACCTCAAGAATTTTTTCCCTTTCCTGAACGTTCAGACTGGCAACCGAACGTTTTATATCTGTAAATCCGGCTTCTTTAAGTATTACCGGGATGAGACGTTTATTAACAAGACCTACTAAACTAAAGGCGATTGTTTTTTGAGGCATGAAATTAAACCGTTTAATAAGAAGGTTTCGTAGTTCTTCTCTGTTCATACTATCCAAAATCGTTAAGCGCAAAAAGACTTCTTGGTGTTCCTGTAAAAGTTTACCGGCTTCCCGGCTGATTTGTAAAATTGGCGGACCTGAGACACCATAATTGGCAAAGAGAATATCGCCGCTGTTCCTGGCTAACATTTTACCCTTATGGATAATTTCCGCAGTGCCAAAAAATTTCACCCCTTCGATTTGCCTGAAAAATCCACCTTCCAGCTTGAGTTGGACAAGAGCAGGAAATAGTTCGGTTATAGTATGGCCAAGTTCTCTAGCCATACTATAACTGCTGCCATCTGAACCACTTGAAGGCAGAGCTTTACCGCCTGCTGCAAGGATCACAATATCTCCGGTAATTTCGGTATCATCCTCAAAGGTTAAAATGAAGCGGTTTTTCTCTTTACGGATACTGCGCACATAGGCATTGCAGACAATACTGACTCCTGCTTCATTCAGTTCATACATTAGTACATCCAAAATACTGGAGGCCTGGCCTGACATAGGAAAGATTTTACCAAATTCCTCAATCTTAGGAACGATCCCCAATTGTTCAAAGAAATCCAAAGTTTCCTGAACGCCAAATGCCCCTAGTACGCCTTTGACAAAATGGGGATGATGCCCATGATAACAAGAAACATCAACATTCACGTTGGTATAATTACAGCGACCATTGCCGGTCGCCAGGAGCTTTTTGCCAATGCGGGGATTTCTCTCCAAAAGGATAACTTCGGCTCCATTCCTGGCAGCAGTGATCGCGGCTAATATCCCGGAGGCACCGCCTCCAATAATAAGTATACGTTTTTTTATAGAAGTCATCGTTTATACAGCAGCTCCCACGCAAAAGATATTAAGATATAGATCATCTTACAACAAGTGTTCGATAATTATATTGTAGCATAGCAGCCCAAGCCCATCAACAAAGCCTCCAACGCGGAAGCTGCGTGAATTTGTAATAAAGGCAATACCCTGGCTCAGCGATTGGGAATAGTTTTCTAAAACTGTATACTTTTTATTGAATCAATTGTCTTAATAAATAAGGGCAGAACCTTCTGGAAGGATTTCAAATGAGCAAAGATGTTCTAACTAATTTGTATAGTAAACAAGCTTCAATTATTTATAGCTACTTATTAAAACACGGTTGCCGCAAGGAAGTTGCCGAAGAAATTGTTCAAGATAGTTTTGTTAAGGCAATCGAACACTTTCATGCTGTAGAACCGGAGAAGCTATCAGCATGGGTTTTTAAGGTTGCTCTGAATAATTACCGAAATTATCTAAAGAAAGCTTCTGTCAGAGAAGAACTGCTAATTGATGAGACTCATTTTTTGAAAAAAATAGCGAAGGATAATGCGCTCGAAGATATTCTTTTGCTGGAAGAAAAGGCAACGGAAATTCATGACTGTCTAAATAGCTTAAAAGAAAGTTACAAGGAACTCTTAATCCTGAAATATGAAATGGAATTAAGTTACAAGGAAATCGGAAAGATGTTAGCTCTTCCGGATCAGACGGTTAAGACCTATTTATTTAGGGCCAGAACAGCATTTAAAAGGGTGTGGAGGGATCACCATGGGAGATAAATTGAATGATAATGAGTTAGACCAAATTTTCGATGAGGATAAATTAGACAGAGCCATCAAAAAAGGCAAACAAAAATCCACTAAACGAACGGTTCTTATTTCCTTACTTGTAGCTTGCTTGGCTTTTCTTCTTATTACAGCGGGAAATGCTGCCTTGACCATTAACATGAGTAATAAAACCTTTCAGACTATGAGTGCTTATATCGAGCTCACGGTTCCCAACGGCTATATTAGCAAGTCAGTGGATACCTTTGGTTTCTTAGGAGGCAGAAGTAATTACACTATCAGCCGAACCATAGGGAATAAACCTGCCGTTTTAGAAGAACGGGTACAGCCTTTTGGCCTTTTGCCTCAATTTATTATGACAAGAGGGCGGGGAGGCGGTCATTCGGCCGGCGATTGGCCTTCAACTTATTGGGAATTTGGTTATAATAAGATGATTTTTTTTCATCCCCAAATTACCTATAAAGAATATAAGAACGATTTGGCAAACCTAAGTCAAATCGGCAATGACAAACTCATTGAGGTTGGCTTATCCTTTGATAAGCCCTACACTATTTCTGAATTAGCCAATATACTCCCTGGTGTTAATATAAGCTGGTGCTGGATAGATAGCTTTACGAAAGATGAGATGAACCGCTATAAGAAAGAGGCTGAAAAATACGATGCTAAAGCCACCTTTATAAGTGAGTTCGATACTTTAGGTTTTAATCTAAGACCATCTGCGGACAATGAAAACTTCGGAACCGACTACAATAGTTTTCTTTATAATTTAAAAATCAGCAGCAACCAGAAATTCCTGGCCATCTTAGACAGCTTAACTACTAAAGGTTATACAGATCCCTCGAAGGTTCCTATCCTGGGAGCTATAGTTTATGGCACAAAGGATCAGCTTGAATCTCTGCTTGGGAATTCCCATATAAAGGCTTCTTCATTTGGGGTAATTACTGAAAAATATTAAATTCTACATTCATAATTATCTGAGATCTTGCAAACTAAAAGCCGCCCTGGACGGCGGCTCTTTAAACCCGTTCCCTATACGTCTAATGTGCTCCCACGGAAGGAAATTTGGATAGAGGACAACAATAGCCCATCACGAAACCTCATCTTAGACTACTCCTCTAAATCCAAAAACTTGCTAAAAACCTACCCTAGGCAATCTCAATAACGGCTACAGGCTCAAAATCCCTAAGCTTGCAGACCTCTTTGAAATAAACCAGCAGGATGAATACATCCCGCGGCTCCTCAAATTCATCTACATGCTCAATCTTGATTTGTTTCCCTGCGAAGAATGCCTTCAGATCCAGGTCCTTGTTCCCTTCCTGCTCAATCAGGGCGCTGTATTCATTGACCAGCTCCTGTAATTTGTTTTGGTTTTCGTCATTGACCTCCACATCCACGAATCGGTAGTTACTGGAATTTTCTCCAAAACAAAACATCTCTTTGATGGTTGAATCCGTTTCCGCTGCAGCCTCTTCTTCAGGTTTTAACATCATATATTTCTTCGACATCCTACTATCCTTTCCGGAAGCCGAGCCTCCATGATCTGAAATATCTTTCATATCCGATATACATTCACGGCAATCCCGGCAGTTTCCTCCTTATTTTTATTTAGTTTCTCTAATTATCTCCCACTTTACCTCCATGTCCTAAAGAATACCTGAGTCATAAAGATTTTACAAAATACACTCGTCTGTAACCATCTTCTAATCGGCGTCCCACTTCGACAAACCCCAGCCCAAGATAATACCTGATATTTTCAGTCATTAACTCATTTGTATAAAGATTGACTTCTTGCAAACCCGCTTTTTGGGCAAAATTTAAAGCAAACTCAATTAATTTACGTCCAATTCCTTTTCCCTGGAAATCTGGATGAACCGCTACATTTTCGATAAACAGGGAATTCCCTTTGGGAAAAAAGACAATCATGCCCATAAATTCTTCCAAATCTATTGCTATATAAACAGCATTCTTCTCAATAAGTTTAGAATAATCCGAAAGCATAGGAGCGGGCTTTTTACCCATTCTTTCAATGTACATACTATAAGCCATACTTACACATTCAAAAATGGCCTGTTCATGTTTCTTTTCAGCAAGCTGAATATCCATACTCATTACGCACTCCTTAAATTAACGCTTCGCATTATCCATAGAAAATAATCTCTTAGATCAGGTTTATATCAGCTCCACCGTAATATCCTCGCGTCTCTTTTCATGAAACACCATGCGCCACTCCACATCATCCACCGGCTCAAAGTGCAGGGCGGAACAGACTGCATGGAGCCTGCCCTGGCCGCTGCCGCCGAAAATAATGGCTGTCGGATCAACTGCGCCGCCAATGATGCCGAAGCTAAAAGCGCTGTCCGATGCCTGGGGCTCATTGGGATTGGTGCGTTTCTGCCGAGGTCGGTCGGAACGAAGGCAATCAGTGACGGTGAATGCAGCGTCAGGCAGATCCGGCGAGAGCGTATAGCTCATCACAGTATAGTGCATCGGGAACTCCTGATCTTGGCTGCCAAAACGCTCACGGGGTATTTCCTGCCGCTCATATTCCTGTACGGTCAGCGTATGCTGTACGCCGGTGGTCGGGTGTGTAAACTTGATGCGTTCACCGGGTGCCGACACATGGAAGTGCGGTCCCTGCATAGCGACAGGCTCCTGCATCAGGGTTACGCTGAGCGACCTGATCTGCGGTTTGCGTTTCGTCTTCCAAGGAAAAACAGAGCGCCAGATTGCCCAGCCATAGGCAGGATCAAGGCCATAATGCCGGGTCACGCTCTTGACCTCAAGGCCGTTGCTCTCCGGGAAGCAGGGATTCCATGACACACCGCAGCCATGAGAGCCTGAAAGGACAGTTCCGTTCAACACAACGTTCGGATTTGTATTGACGGCCAGCGGATTTTCTGCGTCGATCTGCATCCGCTGTTCATCGCTAAAGTCGGTTCTAACGCTCTCAATAGAGAGATTCCACTTGTCCATAAAGGAACGAATACGCTCGGCCGGAACCTGTGGGCAAAAGTCCACGACCAAGCCTTTACTGCAGGTGTAAATCGCAGGGATATACCAGACTTCATCCTCCCAGACAAACTGCCTATGGAGAGAAATTTCCTTGCCGGCTCTTTCACGGCCCTGATGCCCCCAAAAGTTGCCGTCAAAATAAACCTTCCATTCGGGTATCTTCGGCTCGACAGGAACCCACTCATAGTAATCTTCCGGATATTTGAGGCGACTGTAATCAAACCCGGCCTGCAGCTCTTTGATATAAGCAAAGGGCTGCTCCATAGGCGCGAGCAGCAGCTTCTCCCCAATGGAATCCAGCACAGCCCGCTGTTCACCGGTGAGAGGATTGTCCTGCAGGAAGACGCCAAACTGCGCCTGCTCCCAACAGGATACCTGTTCCAGTGCCGCAGTATCGCCGCAAGCCAGCAGGAGCCGCAGGAAGTCCCTAAAATTTCTTGCCACCGGATGCACATAGTTTCCCGGTGTATTCAGTGGACTGACGGCAAACACCATCTCGCCAAAGCCACGCACGAAGCAATAGTGGCTGCCATCCACACCGGCCCAGCCGATCACTTTCGCCCCTTTGGGTGTGCAGAAGTAGCTGCTTTCGCTCTCGCCACTCCCCAAGCCAACGCGGGAACCGTCAATATTCAGTTTTAGATATCGTTCATAAGTGGTTGCCATCATGACCTCACATTCTATGTATTCGCTGACTGATCGGGATTTATCCTAATGCAGGATTATATAATGCGAAATTGGACAAGGCCTAAAACAGTGTTCTGAAACCAATGAATAAGATCTGAACGATCAAATCAACTATTATCAAAGAAATTTCGACGTGCCTCCATCTGTATATCGAATGTAATTTCTAATTCGTTTAGTTTTACTTTCAGGGCATTTTGCTCACTCTTTAGCTTTGAATCCTTAAGCTTTTCTTTTATTTCATCTATTGCTTTTAGAATTAATATCTCAATTGGTATTAACCCGGAGCTATTGAGTACCTTATTCATTATTACCTGTTCTTTAGATACATACGGGTTAAAGGGCTCCAGCTTTAAGGGTTTTCCCTCTCCAGGTAAATTTGTGAACTCTCCTCTTTCGACCACTCGCTGACATTTATTGCATTTATTCTCCACTAAAGCTTTTGGCCCATTCAGCAACCCTACGACTACTTTCTTCTTCTGACAAATCCTCAATCCTAGTCATAATAGACCATCTTACTCCAAAAGGGTCCAATATACTTCCGAATCGATCACCTGAAACAAAGCTTGCAACCGGTTCCCTTACTTTTGCTCCTCTTGCTACCGCATTTTCAAATACCTGATCAGCATTAATTACGTAAATTCCTAAAGAATAACACGCATTGTCCTCATTTGGCGGCAAGACTAATTTATATGCCGGATTCGCTGCTCCCAGTTGCAAAAAACCATTTCCAAAATCTAATTCTGCATGAACAATTATTTTATTACCATTTCCATCCGGGTATTCAGTAATATCCTTAACCCTTGCATTGAAAACAGTTTTATAGAACTCTATTGCTTCAGAAGGATTCTTCACTGTTATAAATGGGGTAATAGATGTAAAGCCGTTGGGTGTTCCATTCTTTGTATATTTACCTGACACTCCCATATATTTTATGCTTTTAGTCATTTTTATAACTTCTTTAAATGATCATAACATTTCAATTTTATGCTTATACCTTCATTGAATTGAATTTATCAACTCATAGAAATATTTGGATTCATGAGTCTTATTAAGACTATACCAGGCATCTAATGTTTTTGAAGAAAACACACCCAGCGCTTTCAAGACGTGTACAGAAAATTCTAACGGAGCTATTCCAGATGCAGTAATCAGTTTTTCATCAGTTACAGCAGACTCCATTTTGTAATACTTTTCGCCCGTGTAAGTGGGACAGATCATTTTAAGGTATTCCAGATCATTGCTTGTATGCCAACGTAAATTCAGCAATCCATTCTGGGCGAGCCCCATTGTAGCACCACAAATGGCTGCGACCAATATACCTTCCTTTAAACACCTCTCAACGATTTTTAAAATGGGTTGGTGAATTGTTTCTGTCCATGTATCTCCACCAGGTAAAATCAATGCATCTGTGCTTTCAATACTGCACTCATCCAGTTTGATATCTGGCAGTATTTTCAATCCGCCCATTGTTGTTACAATCGTCTTTTCAATTCCAACAGTCACTATTTTTGATGGGTCAAGTCCCTTTTTATAATATCTTCCCGAGTTCAGCTCGGCAGTTAAGTAACCTATTTCCCAGTCTGACATTGTGTCAAACACATAAAGATATACTGTATTATTCATTTTGCAATTTCTCCTTATTTTATTCATCAAGGAATACCGACCATCGGTAATCAGTGACTATCCTCATTATAAAACAACTTCACTGACATCTGCTGTCAGTGAAGCTATTAAAGTTGATAGTATTCCATTAACTCCGATGCAATAGCAACAAGTCTTTCTTTCAAACTTTGTGGTTCGATTATTTGAATGGATTTACCATAGGATAGGAGAAAATAAGGGACATAACTATGAATTGATTTTTCCTCAAATAAAAAGATGGCTTGATTAGATGTTCGCTCTTTCAGATGATGCCCTAAAAACCAATGCATGCATAGTTCATCCAACGCCTCTGACCTGCCTTCGATAATTAAAGAAATTAACCCCTCCTTACCCACCAAATCAGGTAACAGGTTTTTCATAAAAAATTCACCGGCCGAAAAATCAGCTGGACGCTTAAATATTATTTGAGTACACTTGATTAGTAAAATCCGATCTACCCGAAAGCTTCGTATTTCATTCCTTAAGTGGCAAAATGCAACAGTATACCATTTGTTGTTCCAGTAAACCATTCCATAGGGGTCTATCATCCTATTCTTTGGTTGCTCTTCACGGCTTGTGCGATAATCAATTTCTACAGAGAATTCCTTTTCTACAGCCTGCTCCAATTCCGCCAATATCGGCTGAACGGAAGGATTTACCATGCCGTTTATAACTTCAAATCCGGCTAAATGATGGTTAAGTATACTTTCCTGTTCCTGATTCGAATACATTTTCAACTTTGATGTTGCATTGCCTAATGCCTCACTCGAAGGGCATCCAGCTTCTTTTGCAAAAACAGCAGCTTGAAGGAGTGCCTTTTTTTCTTCCATATCAAATAGCAGAGGTGCCCTGATAAAATTATTCAGCAGGCTATACCCGCCATTATGACCTGGGTCAGATATTATAGGTACGCCACTGGCACATAGTGCATCAATATACCGATAAACTGTCCTTATATTTATTTCTAGCTTTTCAGAAATCTGTTTTGCAGTCATTTTTACGCCTGAATTCAGCATCCACAGAATTGCCAGCATGTTATCGTTTTTAGCCATAATGTGAGCCTCCTTCTTTATGAAACTCAATATTTTAAATATCTTTATTATCTACTCAAGGGTTGCACTAAATTATCAGCTTTACGAGTCATCTGCATCACTCTGTTCATAGGCATTTCACCCGTTCAATGAATAATCCGGACCAAATTGAGCCACTATTCCGGACGATGAGAGCCATAGTTCCGGATTTTTAGAGCCACCTTTCCGGATAGGGAGCCATTTGATGAAACTCCTTATTAGAATGTAGCTATGCACTCAAGAGAGGAGTGTAAATTACATTCATAGGAGGTCATCAAATGACCAATTATCGCGAGATTCTTCGGCTTATTAGCCAAGGAATCAGTCAACGCAGCATCGCAGTGAGCTGCGAATGTTCACGCAACACTGTCGCCAGGGTCTTGAAACGGTCTCAGGAACTTAGTGTTTCGTGGCCATTGAACCCAGATAGGACGAACGGTGAGTTGCACAAGCTTTTCTTTCCCGAATCTTCATTACCATTAACCCGAAAACGCCCAGATAACGAGTACATTCATAAAGAAATGGCGAAGAGCGGCGTAACCCTCAGCCTGCTTTGGAATGAATACTGTGAATCTTCCAGACTCAGCAATGAAATTCCACTTATGTATTCTCAGTTTTGCTATCATTACCAACAATATGTGGCCAAAACCAAGGCAACTATGCACATCGGACGAAAGCCTGGCGAGCAAATGGAAGTCGACTGGGCAGGCCAAACAGCAAGCATTATCGATACGGATACAGGCGAGAGCATTGATGCTTATGTTTTTGTAACCGTCCTCTCGTACAGTCAATATGCCTATGTGGAAGCATTTCTGAACCAAAACCAGGAGTCCTGGATTACAGCCCATATCAATGCATATAAGTACTTTGGGGGTGCTACTCGAATCCTCGTTCCGGATAATCTGAAAACTGGTGTAGAACGAACGTCCTGGTATACTCCAGTTATCAACAAGTCCTATCACGAAATGGCAGAGTACTACGGAACCGCTGTTATTCCGGCACGGGTGAGAAAACCCAAAGATTATCTTCAAAACCATGTTATCTTCAAAATCAGCAGAACTGCTAAATTTACAGCCAGCCAATAGCATGAAATTGAAGATAATAAATCCGTATATAGGGTTATCCTTTAGACAGCCTGATACAGGCAGAAGGAGGATAACATATGACAAAGCTTGAAACTACTATCAATACCCTTTTGCAGCAGTTGAAATCTGAACTTGCCAATGAAACCTGGGAGTCCAGACGCCGCTACTTCAACCAGATGCTAAAGTGTGCTAAATCACTTGGCATTACGGAACCATGCGAAGAGTTATATGATGCATTCATTAGAGAGGACAATGGTTCACCGGAACGCCGCGCACTGCATGTTCGCTGCGTAAAATTGGTTGACACATTAGCCTGTACACAAGCCAGAGATGAACACGGCATACCGTTCAACGAACCACCCATGCCGAATGATGCAGAAGTCCATGGGTTTTTTCAGAGCAGGGAGTTCCCAATAACAGCAGACGTGCATATTGATTACCTCCTTGTCAAGGCTGAGATTGAAATGAGATACCTTAAGCTCACGGATTCTACTATGGGGCAATACAAGCATTCCTGGATGGACATACGATGCTATTTTTATGATGCCGGTGTCTCTGGATATGATGAAACATTGATGAAATGCTTCATCCAAGAAATAAATAACCTACGTAATAAAGGCTCCATGAAGGAATGGAAGTGGAAAATTAACCGTAAGGCGGCACATGTCCTGATGGAAGTCGCAAATACAGGGCGCTTTCTTTGGGGAATGATCAACCGAGATGCCGACTTTAGCAGCTTAGAGGTAGAATCCATTCGTTCACAGTACCTTGGGTCGCTGGAGCAGCGCAACCTCAGCCGATCCACAATCGACCTGCACGATTATGTATTCCGAAAAACCGTGGAGTTCACCGGGATAGAAACACCGAAAGATTTACTGTCTCTTTCACCCGAAAAGATCCATCTTGTCATTACAAAGTTTGCAGGCATCTGCAATAGACGGAGCATGGCAACCATACTTCCAATCCTGCGTTCACTGCTTAAGTTCTTTCATACAGTCGGCCTGATCAGGAAAGATTTGTCCGGCATTGTAATGGGAGGCTTTGTACAGCGGGGCTCGGTTGCCGCATATATTTCTGAAAAAGATCAGACAAAACTGGTTGCACAGCTGGCTAAAGAGTCTAAACGCACAAAAGCAGTAATCCTTCTTGCCATGCATCTGGGATTGCGTGATTGCGATATCTGCAATCTCACTTTTCAGGCGATTGACTGGCGCAATGATAAAATCAGGCTGATCCAGAAAAAGACTGGCGAACCTCTCGTACTGCCATTGCTCCAAGATGTTGGCAACGCACTGATGGATTACATTCTGAATGAGAGACCGAAACGAGCCGACCATTACCCATATATATTCTTACGGAAACAGGCGCCTTACAATAAACTGACTTCTGTTTACTCAACCTGTTCCAGACTGCTTGGCTGCCTGGGGATAAAGCCGGTAAACGGTACTGCTAGGGGCGTGCACCTTTTCCGGTATTCCATGGTACATAAACTTCTGGTTGCTAAAGTACCTCACCAGGTCATTACCGATGCGCTTGGACACACCTCAAAGGAATCCGACAAACCTTATTTGTCCATGGAGGAATCCATGCTTCGGATGTGCGCGCTGGATCTGTCCGTCATAGGCAGGGTTTCATGGCGGGGAGGTGCTTCTGATGACTGATTATACATTTAAAAGTCTCCTCGGTACCTGCATTAAAGACTTTATCATCCAGAAACGCGCATTGGGTTATCCTTACCGGTCTTCAGCCCAAATACTGTATCACTTTGATTTACTTGCGGCTGAAAAGTTCCCGGGAGAGAGCACAATAACACGGGCAATGGGCTCTGCCTGGATCCAGTCAAAGTCTGGAGAGCATTCGAACGGTCTTTTAAGAAGGGTTACTCCGGTAAGGCAGCTTGGTAAATACCTGAAAGGGCTTGGATACGATGCTTATGTCATTCCCGGTCACATCCCGAATAGACAGATTAAATATGAGGCCCATATTTATACGGTTGCCGAATTGAAAGCCTTTTTCAAGGCCATTGATCAGTGCCCTCCTTCACCGTTCTCTCCGACCAGGAGATATGTCATACCGGTCATCTTCCGCATGCTGTACTGCTGCGGGCTGCGTTCCTCGGAAGCACGCCTGCTAAAAAAAGAGGATGTTGACCTTGAAACAGGAAAGATATCCATACGGGAATCCAAAGGCTGGAAGGCCAGGATCGTATACATGAGCGAAGATCTGCAGGAGGTATGCAGCGAGTATGATTTCATCATGGAATCCATGTTCCCAGACAGACAAGTGTTTTTCCCCAACAAGCATGGAAACTGCTTTAATAAATCAATGCTTGACTGCTGGTTCCATGAGTTCTGGGACAAACTGCCTGAATCTCATGCAATTACAGGAAATCCGGCAAGAGTTCATGATGCTCGGCATGGGTATGCGGTTCACCGATTGAATCAGTGGGTAAAGGAAGGTCAGGACATAAACGCCCTTTATCCTTACTTGAGCGAATATATGGGGCATTCCAATTATGCTGATACGGATTATTACCTTTCCCTTGTGGAAGATTTTTACCCTGAAATGGAACAACGGCTTTCTTCCGTGAATGATGACATCCTGCCGGAGGTGCATCATGAAGAAGAATGAAATGCACTTTTACCAGTTGCTCCGTGACTTTCTGACCGATTATCTTATTACAAAGAGGAACTTCAGCGACAAGACAGCCAGAGCCTACCGTCAATCATTAAATCTTTTACGAAATTATCTGCGAGAGGAAAAAAACATCAGCTTTGATCGGATGGAGTTTTCCTGTTTTTCAAGGAGCGTCATTTACGATTTCCTGATGTGGCTTAAGAATACCCAAAAGAATTCTGCGCAGACACTTAACTTGAGGCTGTCAGCCATTAAATCCTTCCTGAAATATTGTAGTGAGGAAGACATGGAACTGATGCCGGTCTATCTTGATGTTGCCAGCATCCACGCATTCAAGGGCGTTAAGCAGCCGGGCGTTGAGTATCTAACACAGATACAGCTGAAACTTTTATTCTCATTGCCCGACATAACAACAAGGCTTGGCAGGCGTGACCGCTTTTTCATAATTTTTGCTTATGAAACGGGCGCGAGAATTCAGGAATTACTGGACTTACAGTTGAACAGTATTATCCGCAGCGATACCAGTGTACGGGTCAGAATCCATGGCAAGGGGAATAAAACAAGGTATGTCCCTCTTCTTGGATCAACAGTAAAGCATCTGGACGCCTATCTTGCAAGCTTCCATAAAGGAAGTCCCTTGGGCGCTTCACTGTTCTATACCATACATGAATCGCAGAAAACACAGATGAAAGCTGGAACAGTCGATTACTTTCTTAAAAAATATGGAAAACTCGCTCACAAAGCCGATACTGCTTTTCCTGAGGGACTGCATGCCCATATGCTCAGACACAGCATTGCAATGGCTATGCATAAAAAAGGGATTCCTATCTCTTACATAAGAGACTTCCTTGGCCACAGCAGTATTGAAACAACGAGTGTTTATTCCTATTCGGATGAAGAAACCATCACAAAGGCATTAGAGTCTGTTGATCTTGAAGGAACCATTGGTAAAACAATTGCAAAACAGAAAAACTGGAAGGGCAAAGAGCAGTATCTGCTTGAGTACTGCGGATTTAGCTGATTTAATTATCTTTAAACTACGGCGGAACTGCCTTGCGATTTAAGGTAGTTCTGCTGATTTTGAAGATAACATGGTTTTGAAGATAATCTTTGTTATCTTGAATTTAAGATAAAAAGGATAAGCCTAGTGTTGAAGGAACCGTTGGCATCATATCTACTTGGATTATTGCAGCTCTCCGTCGCCAACAATTCTTTTCTCTGGCGGAGCTTAATAGGGCGATTCGCGAAAAACTTGAGGTATTTAACCGAAAACCCTTTCAGAAAAGACCTGGTAGCCGCCAGACCGTATTTTTAGAAGAAAAGGCACTACTACTGCCCCTTCCTGCTGCTCCCTATGAATTAGCGATTTGGAAGGTTGCAACCGTTCAATTTAACTACCATATTAAATGCAAAGCTTTGCATTTTATGTGAAATGGAAAGCTGGAGAAAATGTAAAGTAGAAAGATGCTCTGTACCAATTAGGGTATTCTTATATCTATTTTCTTTACATTTTGCCCTCTATACTTGAATCACTAATAACACATTCAAGTAAGGAGGCACTTATGAAACAGCCATTAACAATCGATGAATTAATTAATCAAGCAAAACAGGCTATGGAGGGAGATGGTCTCAAACAGGATCACATAACACAGGTATCCTATACCTGGTGGAGATTGAAAGATTATCTTTCAGATAACGGCATCCCTTTTAGCAGGGAATCGGCGCTATGTTTTCTGGAAAATCATTATGGCATTAAATCCGGCAATAACTTTGCCCATCTAAGGCCGATTGACAAACGCAGATCTCGCGCCGTTCATATCCTGATTAACTGTGCCGAAGATGGGAAGATAACAAAAGAAAAGTCATTCTGGCCTTGCATGTTCCATGAGCCTTTTGCAGTAGTCTTCAATCAGTTTTTATCAGAAAGGAAATCTGGAAGCTATGCATTATCAACAATCAACAGAGATATCTATACCTTGAACCATCTGTCAAAATATCTCTATGAATCAAAAATAGGACATCTTGCAGATATAGATGCCTCTAGTATCATGGGCTTCATGAAGTGGCTCTCTGCATCGAAAAATCTCCCCACGGTAAAGAGTGCTTCTTCTTCCCTAAGGCTTCTTCTGAAGTATCTCTATGTAAATAAATATGTTGAAAAAGACCTTTCCACTTGTGTACAGACCGTAAGGGTAAGGAAAGTCATTCCTTCCGTTTATGGTACGGGAGAAATCGAAACCATGCTGGATTCCTTTAACCGATTTAGTGCTCTGGGGATCAGGAATTATGCAATGGTTCTTATTGCAGTCAGGCTTGGAATGAGGGCTTCTGATATCTGCGGGCTAAAATTCAGTGCAATCCACTGGGATAAAAGCACAATCGAATTCATTACCAGGAAAACAGGAAAGCATACCGTACTCCCACTTCCAGCAGATGTCGGCAATGCCATCATCAAATATCTCAAGGATTGCCGTCCAAATGTTGATGATAATCATGTGTTCCTGCAGATGCAGGCACCCCACCATGTGCTAAAACCAGCCTCCCTTCACACCATCGTAACAAAAGCTTTTCGTGATGCCGGGATTGTCATTAATTCCGGAAGACGCCATGGCCCACATGCCTTACGCGCCAGCCTGGCTACTGCCATGCTTGAAAAAAAAGTACCGCTCTCAGTCATTTCGGAAACCTTGTCGCATTCCATCACGGATACAACAAAGATTTATTTAAAAGTGGATATCTATCATCTCCGTCCGCTTGCTTTGGAGGTTCCAGGTATTGAAGGCATATGGATGGGAGGTATCCGCTTATGAGCAGAGAATTCAAAAGTACTTTTTCAGATCTGTTACAGGACTTTCTTGATTATAAAAGGAGCGCTGGCTACAAATATACATCGGAAGTACCGTTGTTAATACAGTTTGATGACCTCTGTTGTTCAATGAACATTTCTGTTCCAGTAATAACAAAAGAACTTATGGATATATGGTGTCAAAAGAAGCCTTATGAATCACACAGGAGCAGTTATCAGCAGCGGATCAGTTGCATCCGTCAGTTTTCCATGTATCTGATGGCTTCCGGCTATGAATCTTACATACCGGTCAACCTTGAATATATTCGCCAGCGAAAATCACCGTATTCTGCATATATTTTCACACATGCGGAAATGGAAGAAATCTTTATGCAAAGCAACAGGATTTATCCGAATCGGAGATCTACGATGCATCTGGTCATGCCAGTTCTGATCCGGCTTCTGTATTGTACCGGTCTTCGCGTGATGGAAGCGTTGAACCTGAAATTAGAGCACATTGATCTTGTCAATGGCATTCTTCGCATTGAAAAAGCAAAGTTCAATAAAGATCGGTTAACCCCCGTTTCAGATAGTATGCTGGATATTCTAAAACAGTATTGCGCTGTTATGCATCCTCTGTATCGACCTGAAGAATACCTATTCATCGGAATTACCCGGGAAAGATACTCGCATCATAATGTCTATCTCCGATTCCGTGAGGTACTTGTACAGGCAGGAATAAAGCATGCAGGAAGAGGCTATGGCCCAAGAATTCATGACATTCGCCATACTCATTGCTGTCATGTCCTTCAGAAGGCTACGCAAGAAGGAGCCGATCTTTCAAACATGCTGCCGGCATTATCCACATATATGGGCCATGAATCCTTAGCAGCGACAAGCCAGTATATGAAAATGACGGCGGAAGTTTATCCCGATATCCTTTCGGCAGTCACCAAGGTTTGTGCTTATGCCATTCCAGAGGTGCAGCCATGAAACCTACAAACCTGGCAAGATATATGAGCAGATATATGACGGAGTATCTTCCTGGCATAAGAGGATTCAGCAATAATACCATCTCGTCCAAACGGGATTCCTACATGCTATTGTTCTCATACCTCAAAGATGTCAGAAATCTTAATCCGGATCACGTTGAAATCCCTGAACTCAATAAAGATGTGATTCTGGCCTATCTTGATTGGCTGGAAAGGGAACGGAATTCAAGTGTAGCGACCAGAAATATTAGGCTTGCTGCAATCAAATCATTCTTTGCATATGTACAGATGCAGACACCGGATTATATTTATCAGTGCCAGCAGATACGGTCCATTCCAAGGAAGAAGGAGGCGGAACACCCTTTGGAATACCTGACTATTGAAGGGGTGAAAGCAGTCCTTGATGCAGTCGATACAACGTCACGATCAGGGTTTAGGGATCTTGTGCTATTGAGCTTAATATATGACAGCGCTGCAAGAGTCCAAGAGATTGCAGACCTTTGTGTTGAAGATTTCCGTCAGGAAAAGCCTTCAACTTTGCGTCTGACCGGCAAAGGAAGTAAAACACGGATAATTCCTCTTATGGATAAAACGGCACAGTTTGTGAGGCAGTACATTAATATTTGTCATGCTGACTATAAAAAGGAGCATAGGGTACCGTTATTTTCAAACCGCAACAAGAAAAAACTCACGCGGGCAGGAATAACTTATATCCTCGATAAGTATGTAGCGGTTGCTCGTCAGAATAATCCTTCAATTATTCCGGAAACTGTATCACCGCATGGACTCAGACACAGTAAAAGCATGCATATGCTGCAGGCTGGAGTACCACTTATTTATATTAGAGATTATCTGGGACATTCAGAAATCTCAACAACTGAAATTTATGCACGTTGCAATAGTGAGCAGAAACGCAAAGCTATTGAAGCTGTGTGTCCAGATGTCATAAAGCTAGAAGTTCCTATGTGGCAAACAGACAATTCACTAATGGAATGGTTACAGTCATTGTGAGCCGATTAAAATGTAAAGTCATAGCATTCAGAATAGCATGCTTTTAGCGCTTGAGGAATGTGACTTTACATTTTCTCCAGCTTTCCATTTCATATTTCAGTGGACAAGATGCACTACAGCGTTCCTTATGAATACATCAAACACAAGGTCGATGTTCGAATAACCCGTAATGTAGTTGAAGTATTTTTTAATAACCATCGGATTTGCTCACACTCCCGATTGCACGGTCGTCCTGGCCAATATAGTACGGTCATGGAGCATATGCCGGAAGACCATCAAAAGTACACCGCCTGGAATGCAGAGCGCTTCGTATCCTGGGCTAAAAGCATCGGGGAAAACACCACTGTCGTTGTCAAAGCTATCTTATCCTCTCATCGTATAGAACAACAAGGGTATAAAAGCTGCATGGGCTTACTCAAGATAGCCGATAAATACTCGGTTAGCCGCTTAGAGGCAGCCTGTAAAAAAGCACTCTCCTACACGCCAAACCCAAGCTACAAAAGCATTCAAACTATTATCCAAACGGGCCAAGATAAAATCACCAAAGAGGAACCGGTTAACCCTGAAAATCCCTCCGGCTTTGGCTTTACCCGAGGCGCAGACTACTATGGGAGGAATTCATAATGGTTAACGAAACAACGATCGGCAAACTCAACGAAATGCGGCTCACCTCTATGGCGGAATCATTTCGGCAACAAATACAAGACCCAACCTTTAATGAATTATGCTTTGAGGAACGATTTGGACTCATGGTTGATACGGAATGGGCCAGGCGTAAGGACAACAAACTTACAAGGCTGATCCGTAAAGCAGACCTTTACTTTAATCAAGCGTGTATTGAAGACATTGAGTATCATGCAGATAGAAAACTGGACAAAACCCAAATTAATCGGTTATCTACATGTACTTACATCCAAGAGAAACACAACATCATCTTCCTTGGGGCATCCGGAGCAGGAAAAACATACCTTAGCTGTGCATTTGGCATTGCAGCCTGCCGTAACTTCTATACTGTGAAGTACATTCGCTTACCTGATTTGCTGAATGAATTAGCCGTGGCAAGAGGAGAGGGCGTCTACAAGAAAGTTATGAAACAATACAAGCACGTCAGTCTGCTCATTTTGGATGAATGGTTGCTTGTCCCGTTGACCAATAGTGAAGCCCGTGATGTCTTAGAAATTGTTGAAGCAAGACACAAAAAAGGTTCAACCATTTTCAGTTCTCAATTTTCCCCCGCAGGTTGGCATGGCAAGATTGGAGAAGGTACTTTAGCCGATGCGATTCTAGATAGAATTGTCCATGATTCTTACACGATCTTGATTGATGGTGAAGATTCCATGCGCAAACGCAAAGGAATACAAGAATAACTGCACGTTAAATACTCTTACTCCAGAGGGCTGTGGATAGTGCCGCCTTGTGGACAACCCTACGCTTAATCGCTTCGGGTTGACCACAAGGCTTGGATAAGCACTTTGGGGTCATTCTTAAAAGAGCTTATCCACACTCTCCACAGCCTCGGCTACACCGCTGCTATCTTATCCTGCGCGCATCCTAATTATTGGTGTCATATGAATGTTTATTAGAGCGAGCTGTAGATGGCTCAACCTCCGGAAGGGTGGCTCTAGTTTCCCGGTGAGGTGGCTCAGTCACTACCGGAACACCGGCTCTACAAAACCGTAATATTCATTCAATCCTAACACAGCACTCAACGTGCCTTGAGGATACAAAAAAGATGTCCAAAGAAGCTGGTATCCCCTTGGCGGTGGAGTATATTTAAAAATTCGTTTCCTATGAATGCCATTTTTTAGAAATGTGCTCCTCTTTGTTGCTTGACAATATTAAGTAAATTGCAAGCAATAAAACCCTCAAAAGCGTATCAAAGCTTTGAAGGCTTTATTCATTACAATTTCATCATATCTATTTTTAATATGAACAATGGAAATCTGGAGGCTACTCATATCTGCATACTATATTTGTTATTTTCTTTCAGAAATTGCTTTAGACCTGAAGATACTCGGGCAATATCTGCATCAATGAAGTTCTGTATAATTGAGGCAACCCAATATTCGCTCCCTTCCGGAGGCGTTTCTCCTATGTCAAGATAATTAATATAATCGCAAGACTGGATAGATAAAGGTTTGATAAGTATTATCAGTGATATAAAAATCACCATAATACCTCTTATTGCTGATACAAGATGAACTATTATATCCTTTCTACGATCGTAGATATAATTGGGCAAATTAGACATGACATATTTGATGCCATTAGCATGTACATAATTATTTAGTTCGCGATCAAGAGTTGACCATAAAGGCTTTAAATACAACTCGAAACAGTTTTTAATAGTATCATCATTTTTTAATAAAAAGATATATTTGGAGGCATCAAAATATAGCCTTCTGTCTTGGAAATGGGCATCATCTGATAATGTGTTGTCTAACCATGAATCCACAGCCTTCTCGTGGGGCTTCTTTTTTCGACCAGATGATATGATTTCAAGTAGTAGGTTTAAACCTTCTGTAACTTTATCAGTATCTGTTATATCGTTGAGATATTTCTCTGCTTCTTCTTCAGATAAACCTTCTATTCCATTAAGTGTAGAAATCACGAATAAGTATTGTACTAAATCGTCACGGAATTTCCTTACCAGCGTAAACGCATCTGAAAAGCAGGCGTGTTTGCAGCACCCCCATATGCTTGATAATGTATGTCTTGCCGCATCTAAAGCCTGTCCTTGTATTAAATAAGTTTTGTTCCCAATCCACTCCATTTGAATCTGTTGGAATGCACTATCAGAAGTGAAGTCAAGTAAATCTGACATTTCATCTAACGTTTCCTTAAGGACGATCAAGTTTTCATCATTATCATCAATTTCGATAGAGTCATGCATCATGGCCATCTCCCTTACTAAATTTAAAATTACCAACTTCATCATCTTTGACTTTTCAATAATTTGGTATGTTATAAATAATAGGGAGTCTACAATTAAATTTAAATTAATAAAGATATAAGGTTTGGTAAATATCAGTTACGACAAACCATCCTCTATTTTCTTTCTTAAATAATTTGCAAGTGTATCAACCAAGTTTTTGTCCGTTTCCATAAGATATATAACAACTATTTCTGCCAAATCTTCTCTATCCTTTCGTATGCTTCTAAGTTCATTGATTAAATAACCATATAAAGTTTTTCCGTCTAAATCATCGTGAATATTTGTTTCTACTTGATACTTACGTAAAGCAGACGATAGCGGTCTCCCTTGAAAGAGATAATTATCTAACTGTTTATATAATTGACTATCCACCTTATTAACTAACTTTGCTTTTAAATATTTTTCTAGACTGCTTATTGGCAGATAATCAGGACTGAGATATTTATACTGTTTATGGTTAGCCATAAATTTAGGCACTTCGTCTTTTATATCTTTGTCCAGTATAAGAACTAGTTTGGTATCTTTTAAAAGTAGGCGAGACGAGATAACATCATGTGCCATCGTAATTGTGTTTGTCCAACCACCTGTCGGTAAAACCTTGACACGTATATTGTGAAGAATATCTTTCTCTAACAATATTCTTTCAACAATACATTTCGCAACTTCATCTTCAACAAAAATAACAACATCATTTCCATAGCCGTCATCACTATATAAGTTGCGTGTTGCAAAGGCAGGGTAACAGGGGTTTGTTATTGAAATTGAACCATCAATTTGCTTGGTTAAATAGTAAATATTTTGAGGTTTAATCCCTCTAATTAGTTCTAATGAATGTGTTGAGAAAAAGATGGATAAATCTAAATCATCTGAGATTCTTTGCAAAAAGTGTACTAAGCGTCGAAGTGAGGAAGCGTGAAGCGCAAGTTCTATTTCGTCTAAAAATACAATACATGGTCTTCCTTCATTATGTGTAATCCGTTTCTTTCGAACAATGTTAAGAGAGTGCAAAATGCTGATAAGCAGATTCTCTCCGGTAGACATCCTTGCTTGACTAATATATCTGTTCTGTGGCAATTCATAAAAGTACGGTTCGCCAAAAAGCCCTTTTTCCCTTGCTACTTCCTTTTTAATCACAAGTAGTTTTTCATAATGATTGGGGTCATCATGAAGAATAACACCCAAGTTGGTTCTAATAAACTCATCTGCACAACCCATGTCACTAGATGATAATCTATCAAGAATACGTATAACAGAAAAAGAAGTATCTTTAAAACGGTTTCCAAAAATAATACTACCTTCATAGAATCCGTTTAATGCCATTTTCTGCGTAGAAGTTTTCTGCAACCACTGCTTGTTGTGATAATGCCAGCCCCGTACGGAGGTGCCCAACGTAAATTCAATATAAGCATCACCATCGGGTCTTCCAAAATAATCATACATAGGCATCATAAAAAATACAGTAGAGGCACATGCCACAAGAGTACTCTTTCCTGATGCATTTTCCCCCGTTATAGCATACAATCCTTTTTCCAGAGGGAACTTAAAAGTAAAATCCCTTATAGATTTTACATTATTAATATGCATAACTAATTCCATAATAAATTAACTCCTTAATGCTATGAGGTGAATCTTATAGAAGGAAAAGGGATAATGCTTCAAACTGATCATGAAGCCATTACTTCATATCTCCGTTCATTTCTTCAGTCATACTTTTTCTTTATATACCTTGCAATACTATCATAATCGCCATATATGAATTTTTCATTAATACCCATGAAATCCAACTCATGCAGTACTTTTCCTTTATTCTCAATAACGATTATAACATCAGGCCATACCCTTTGATGGGAAAGGATATGCGTATTATATGTTCTTTCATCAAAAGAGAGATATGCCTGATAGACAAATAAACCTTGCTGATTCCGCCCTCTTTCAAACGATAATATTGGTGTGTATAGAAAGTTGGGGATACAGTTAAGCCACCATACTGGTGCTTCAACATCCAAGATTCGCTTTAAGAATGACTGCAGTTTTAGTGTGTATTCAAGCGCAACCAAGTCTATTGACCCATATTGCCGCTTAATTTCGGCAATCAATTCTTTACCGTCTTTTACATATTCATAGGGCAACTCACTTGCATATTGCCCATTATTGTACAATGGAAATTTAGACTTTTTAGGAATACGGGGTTGCATATCAATAAAGTAATACTGCCAATCGTCAGCTAACTGCTTGAAATAATAGTAGAATTTTTCAGGATGCTGTTTGTAGAAATCAGCAATTGCCCGATATGAATCCAAAATAATATTATTTTCATTTCGTATAAAAAGATCAAGGAAATTCTTATCTTCATTGCGCGAAAGCAAATCTGTAATATCAATCAGTTCATCTTTAAGAAGATATACAAACCCTCTTTCCTGTTCAAGGCGTTCATCTGGATTATGAAATGGTTGACACGCAAAAAACAATGCAACCAAAGGCGATCTCGTAAAATCAATAAGGTTAGTTGGTATTCCATGATGTTGAGCAAAAGCCAAAAAGTTACTGCGTTCATCAGGGGTAAGTCTATGGAAAATCTCTCGTCTAAATTCATTTTTCATTGGAATAAAAGGATACTCCTTATTTCTAAGTGCAGAAGATATTGTCTCATGGTAATTTGTTGGCTCTCCACGAAATATGTAGTTTTCAAATTCATTATTTGAAAACAAGTTTATATACTCAGCTAAATCCTTTACAACTATCTCTTTTGGAATCGGCAGACCTTCCAACTCTTTTTTTGAGTATCTCATTTTATGTCTCCCATATCTTCAGTAGAAGATTTTAACTTGAAAAGACTTTGATTCACAGCATCTATCCAATGATCTTTATCTCTTACTCGTCCTGCCGCAGCGCTTACATTGGATACAAGTTCAGCAAGAACATACCTCTTATAAGGCTCTATATCCAGAGTTCTTTGCATAAAATCTAAGCGTTTTATAAAAGGATCAGCTGATTTTTTATTATGAGCACTTACAGCTTTATCAGCCAACATTTTGATTTCTTCAAATTCTTTGCCTGTAAGCTGTCCTCCATTTCTCATATTTCTTCCTCCTGAATTTATAATTTACAATTCCTCATCCATTACAGATTAGCATAGTTTAAGTTTATCACATCTTTCCCGCAACTCTGATCGAAAATCGAGCCAATGTGAACGCCAGTAATACCCCATAACATCCATCACCAGCGATTGTAGGTCGTCATATATAATATTTCTACTAACTTGCTCAGCAATTTCGGCTTCTTATTGGGTTAAGAAGCGTCTTTTTAATTCTTGTTGAATTTCGTATGAAGTAAGCTTGATTTTCCCACCTTCTGTTTTCATATAAACTTCTCCTTTTGATGTTGAAAATAATTCTTCCTTTTTAATGGCTTCAATAGCTATTTCAACGATATAAACCTCTGGAATTATATCTTCTGAATCATCGATTATTTCTTCAAATGAAATATGTAATAAATCTTGGCTTATGTATGGTTTCACTTGGGAAATGCGTTCAGTAAGCTTTTTTCTTATATTATCCCGATCTTCTTTTAAGAGGCTTACTCCTTTTATCCTTCCTTTATCACTAATCCCCCATTTAATTATGCCATAACCAGTTTCCCAACTATTTAAATATGCAATAATATATATCTCCGCGTTCGAAATAATGGACTCACAAGGGTTATTACCCTTTATCTCTTTGAATTCAACATTCCTATTTTCTTCTTCATTTACCAACTCGTTCAAGCGATATTTTACAATTGGCTTGGGATTAGCAATTTGCCCGCTATCTTTATCGAATGCTGATAATTTTTCTTTTACATCCTTGTAGAAAAATCTTTCATAGTTAAACGTGAGATTTGCATTTCTATGAAAAATATCATTGACGACTAGCTCGACTTTCTGGAAGGGCCTATTCATATGAAATTGAGAATTAGCGGTCAATATAAATTGAATACCATCTAATTTCTCCATCGTATCGTATACTTTCTCTGCCATTATCCTATCTAGGTTTGCAAACGGTTCATCACCTAAAAAAACGCTGCCATTCGGTATAGTAGCTAATATGCTTAAAATCGTTAAATAGCTTTGATAACCTTGAGATACAAAACGATATTTTGTATCCTTATGACTATACATATCAGACAGATTTTCGTCTTTAATATATAAATTATCTAGCAAGTCTAGCGCTATCTTTATTTTCGAATCCGATAGCCAATATCTATCATGAATAAATTCGCCACTAAAAAGGAAGATTTTATCATATTCTATCGATGTCAATTGCTTCATTTCTTTCAGCGAGTTAACAAGAATCTTCGTTTCCCCATCTTGGTAATGCTTTACTAGCTCGTAGTTCTTTCCTTGGTTTTCAATTGAAACCGCGATTTGGGCATTTTCTCTCTGATTGCTTTTGTATTTTAAAGTTTCCTAATCTTGAAACATTGAATATAGCACCGCTAAAACAGTAGTTTTTCCACTTCCATTTGCACCTTGAATTATATTTATATTGTTAGATTCAAATCTTAAGTCAGAACTTTTTATGTATCCCATATTGGATATCTTTAAATTCTTAATATGCATATTATCACCCACTTTTAAGTTGCCTCTCCTAATACCACTACAAGCAACATTGTTATTCTAATTGTATATCTTTGGGTGATCTTTTTCATCAATAATCTCACATATTTTCCAATATTCATAACTCCATTTCACACAGAGTCCACACTCACAACAAACTCGACATAACAGGATACTCAATCTCTTCCCCGGTACTGCCAGCCATCGGTTTTAATCCGCTATGAAGAAATGATGCTACTGCTGTAACGCCCAGCTCACCGCCAGTTGTCATGACACAGCAACCGATACACAAGATCCTCAAGGCACGCTTGTGTACATAACCAAGACTGGCGAAAAATATCACCGGGATGGATGTCTGTATCTTGCAAAGAGCAAGATACAGACTATGCTTCAAGAGGCTAAAACTGGAGGGTATGGGCCATATTCTGTGTGTAATCCACCCAGATAACACAAAGCCACTCGAATAAATCTCCTTTTTAATGACATAATAAATCCATAAACAGCTAGGGGGTTTGCTTTATGGATTTTAACAAGTTCCCCAATATTTCACCTGAAAGTTTCATGTTAATAGGAGCTGAAATTTCTCAAGCTTATTATCAAAAAGGCCGTAAGGATGGTAACATCGAAGGATACACTAAAGCAGCAATGGATTTTAAACCCGCCATTTCTGATGGTACTCGTAAAGGCTCTTCCTTATGCGCAAGCAAGCTGAACATGTATAAATTTTTCAAAAAGCATGGAATCTCTTTTCCCGAAGATTAATACAAAAAATACAGCCATTGCAGGCTGTATTTTTTGTTCGGCTATATTCCCAATCGCTTGGAAATTTGATGGTTTTGCGGTATTAATACAACTGAATTCAGATCTATAGTAACACCCTTGATAGCCCTGGTTACAATCTCA
Source organism: Desulfosporosinus youngiae DSM 17734 (assembly GCF_000244895.1). NCBI lineage: Bacteria > Bacillati > Bacillota > Clostridia > Eubacteriales > Desulfitobacteriaceae > Desulfosporosinus > Desulfosporosinus youngiae. The sequence goes on along the minus strand of NZ_CM001441.1, from coordinate 1,581,037 downwards.
TCTAATTGTTTTAACCAGTTAGTTGCATCGTTTCCAAACAGTTCCTCCCTCATTTCATAACGGGTCCATTCGGCTGCCCCGATTCCGGAATGCTTGCTTTGCCCTGCTCATCAGCCTGGGTGAGGCTATCCTCCATTTTCGGCTGCTCCACATGGCACGTCCTAAGCAAATCCACTATCTTTTCCGGCACATTGTCAAAACCCACATGATGATCGCGTTCCAGGGACACAGTGTACCAATAGTCGTAGGGGATATACACCGTGGACTGATTATGGCCAAGCGAATGAGCCGCTTCTGCCATGTTTTTGAGCCGCTTGCGACATAGTATTGAGCCACCTTGGACAAGCAGAGAGCCACTATCTTAAAGATAGTAGCTCCCGATAGATTTTGGTAGTTAAATCAACGTTCTCTGTAATATGATAATACTATTTTTCTTGATTGCTCCCATAGGTCTTGGTCACTGTATTCGAAAGGAGTAGGCTCTTCGCCGAGCTGGCAGATCAATTCATTCTTTAATTCCTTAGAGAAGATGAATCGATAGTATTCTTCTAGTTTTTGAATATAATTCTTGGTGATAACCATTATTCGCGACCTTTCCGAGAAAGCCCATGTCGTTCTCGCATTGACTCTTTGCCGTCGATCAGAATCTGATAAGAATTATGAATAATGCGATCTAAAATGGCATCCGCCAAGGTATCCTCTCCTATTTTCTCATGCCATCCCATGGGATCAAATTGTGAACAGAAAATAGTGGAACCTTGCTGATGTCTATATTCAATAATCTCCAGTAAGTCACGGGCTTCATTCCCTTTTAACGGTGTGAGAAGCATTCATCTAGAATGAGCAAATTTACTTTTTGATATGGTTTCATCACCTTTTGAAAGATACCTTCGCCTCTAGCCACAGCTAACTCGTCGAGCAAATCAGGTAATCGAACATATTTTACTTTGTAGAATTGACGGCAGGCCGCGATTCCCAAAGCACAGGCCAAATAGGTTTTCCCGTTTCCTGAGGCACTTTTAAGAATAATATTGTGATGCTCTTCGATATATTGGCCCGTGGTCAAACGCAGAATTTGTGATTTATCCAGCTTTCGATCGGGATGATATTCAATATCTTCGATTGATGCTTGATTATTTCGAAGTTGAGCAGATTTAATGAGTCGTGCCAATGCATTGTTTTGTCTGCGAGACCATTCTATATCCACTAGCATACTAAATCGATCTTCGAAAGAAAGCTCTTGGTATTCTGGATTACGCAACTGTTCTCTGAAGGTTTCCGCCATGGCAGATAGGCGCATGTCTATTAGTTCGGTGGGGACGCCTTCTTCCGATAACTCTTTGGCGATTATGTGGGTCCCCTTGCCATTCAGGTAGTCCCGGAAAATACGACGGACTACGACAGCTTCTACCACCTGAATGATCAGCTCTCCGTTCTCATTTTTGGTATAGCCGTAAGCCGGTGTACTAATGATATAGGTGCTGTCCTGAAAACGTTTGAGAATACCCCATTTGTTGTTGCTGGAGATGCTTTCAGCTTCTCCCTGGGCCAGCGAGCTTAAGATGGTCAGCATCTGTTCGCTTTTCTCTGCCAAGCTGTTGATGTTTTCCTTTTCAAAAAAGACAGCAATGCCAAGTTCCTTTAATCTTCGGATGGCTTGGATGCTGTTTACGGTGTTTCGGGCGAAACGGGTCACGGATTTCGTGATAATCATATCGATCCGGCCCTTTTCGCAGTCCTTCATCATTCTTAAAAAGTCATCTCTTTTTTGCATCTTCATTCCGCTTCTTGCTTCATCGGCATAGATCCCGGCGAATTTCCAGTCTTCCCGCCCTTTGATCAGGGGCTGATAATACTCCAGCTGGGCGGTGAAAGAATTCTGCTGTTCCCAGGGAGTCGCTGCTGACCCGGCAGTAGGCGCAAACCCGCTTTTTCGGCTGTAACTGCAGGGTAATTTGTTGCTTTACAGGATCAATCTTGGTGATTTTTTTGGCCATGCTTTTCTCCTTTCTTTCCTGTTTGACCTTTTTTGACCCCTGTCAGCAACACACATTACCACAGCATTTTTGAGATAGCTAGTATTATTTCACATATACCTCAGCAAGTTCAGGCGTGAAGGTTTGACGGTTCAATTCATCGATTTTCCGGTATTCAGCAAGGGTAATCAGGCCCTTGCTCAACATGATCTCCAGCAGTTTGACCGCTGCCTTGTATTTCACTTCATTAGCTTCCTGGTCCCTTGACATCCGGCGCACCTCCCCTGATCACAGCAAAAGGCTTAAAAGAGTCCGAGTGGATCTGACCTTCCAGCGGGGAGAAAATCTGAATGCCCAACCTCTCCAGCTCCCGGAGCAGTCCAAGAGTTTTTCCTGGATACAGGCTTAAACGGTCAACCCTCTTGATCAGCAGCACCTCAAATTTACCCTCCCTGGCAGCCTACATCATCTCCATCAGCCCGTTGTGGCTGAAATCCCAACTGCCTCCGGTATCCTGAGAAGCTCCCACAACCTCCAGCTCCATTTGGTTGGCATAATCAAAAAGGTCATTCCGCTGGTTTTTAAACTGCCATGGCTATCTTCAGGTGCATCGATTTGACTATAGATCTAGGCACGTTTCCATTCTCTCATCATGATCCCTCCCTCTCCCCTTTCTTTAGAAAAAAGAAGCAGAGGTATTTCCCCCCTGCCTCTTCAGCCATTTTATATCCTGGGCTTTCTGGCCCAGCTGTTGCTACAACATCTTTAGCTCACTTTTCGCGGGCTGACCCCTTCCCTGGACTCCAGAAGGGCTTGGTACGCCGCTTCATCCGCGCTCAGAATTTTCCCAGGTTCTTTTTCCCCCATCTGCATGGGGATCAGATCTTGCAAAATTTCCTGAAGCAGTGTCTGAGCCGGGCAGCGGTTGATGATAGCTCCGAAGGAATTTATAGTCAGATGAGCGAGTCTGTCCGTTCAAATCATTTTGTCCGCATTTTCTCCGTGGAGCATAATACAGTCGGTGATGTTAGCCGTGGTATTTTCAAAATAAAATGCCCTCCGACTTCAGTCATAGCCGTATACATAGCCAATGACCCGGTCTTTCCTATAATCTCATCCTGTCTTGACGTTTTCATTGGGATTCCTCCTTAGTTTCGGCCTTTAATCTCACATGGATGCGGCAGGAGAATTTCCTCTGCCGCGGCTATCTGAGATCAAAGAGATCTCCTTGCAGGCCTTTCCAAAACAATTGCCGCGCTTCAATGCGCCTACTCCAAAACAGCATAAGAACCCTAATCTTAAAGAGCGGCAGTATAAACGGACTGCCGATTCAGCCCCCCTTAGAAACTGCAACTCACCCAAGATCCGGCAATGGGCGATACCCCGGAATCTCCGAAAACAACCCATTGACCGCCCCTGCTTTTAGGTAGACAGTGGCCGACGAAAGTCAAATTTTAGCTCAATCCTAATATTCCATTTTAAGGGTCATACTCGGATTATCCTCCAGTGTCTGAGCATCCGTTTCCGCCCGTTCCGGATCAGCTTCTTGCCGGGAATCAAGAACGCCTCCCTCAGCCATTTCCTCCACAGCAGGGATCTCCATATCCCCCTGCTGCATGGAAGTAAGCATAGGAAGTAGTTCATTTTCTAAAAAATCCTGATCCGAGCAATAGTCGATAACGCCATCATGGGTTGAAATAACGGCCACATCACTGGGTGTAGTGATAAGTACGTCGCCCCCTGCCCCGGTCGTACTTTGAGCGATAAAGGCTGCGATATTTTTCGGAGTTACCTTTAAGACATGGGGAACGTAGATATCATCCTCGGAATAAGCCACTAAATAAGGATGTTCCATGACTCGCGGATTCGCTAAATTCATCAAGGCGTCAACCACTTGCGGGGAAAGTATCTTAAAGAGAGCAGCATTGATCTCACCCTCTTTGGCCGAGAAAATCTTAATGCCCTGTTCATTCAGCCCGCGGAGAAAATTAATAGTTGGTACCTCATCTCTGCCAAGACTTGCAATGAACAAGGCCTTCATCTCGCCTGCAGCAGCGGCTTCCGCCACTTTGGCCAAACCGTTTTGTTTAAAACTCGGACCGCTGCCGATATCCTGAGCTATTCCGACGACCTCATATCCCTGCCATTTAGCATAGTCCGAGAGTACCTCACTTTGCTTTTTCAAGCAGTAATTTGCATCCCCGGAAGCGCCAACTCGCAGGTAAACCCAGGCCCTTTGTTTCTCATCCGTCATTTTTATCCCACCAATACATAAGATTTAGCTTAGATACTACACGGCAGAACTTTTAAGCCCCGCCGCGCAGTATCTAAGATCAAAGTGATGAGTTTGTTCTTCATTTCCAAAACAGTTGCCGTGCTTCTATTCGACGCTACTTCCCGAAGCACAAAAGAATCCATGATTCTTCCAGGGCGGCAGCATAAACGGTCTGCCGGTTAAACAAACCTCATAGGAATTCACCTCTCCCAGGATCTCTGGAAGCCGCCCCCATTGCCTGATCCTGCTTGCAGCAGGGCTGTGGCTGGACGGAAGTAGCATTATCCCTGTCCATTTCCTTGCGAAACAGCCCACCACGGGCTGTTTTATGACCGGGCATTCCCGCTCGTCGCCTTCGATGCCATCGGTTCGACGGATACCTGTCACCCATCCGCAGGTAGTCTTGGCGCGCCTGTCAACGTCGCTGCCGCTCAGCACGGCTGGACAGTTCATGTATTTATGCTGCCGGATTTTTAGTTTTCAAAGAACAGAAAGGGCATAAAGAAACCCCCTCACTTATTTCCACGTTGAGTGAGGGGGTTGCACGGAACTATTTTTACTTATCCATGAGTTTTTTTAATTTGCCCAGAATCTTAATCTTCCGGTCATGAATGGTCATATAAGGAATACCGGTTTCCCTTGACAGCTGCCGTTCGCTCTTGCCTTTAAGAAACAGCTCAGTGATCAGCTCCTTTTCCTTCGGTGCCAGGAGTTCCAGGCAAGTCTGCATTTTCTCAAGCATGACCGTTTTCACTGCAGCATTCTCTACGCTTACCCGCTCATCGGCAAACTGCCGGTTTTCCTCCAGCGGCCGTTCATAGGAGTCTTCCCGGCTGGGAACGAATGCAACGGTCCGCTTAACATAGTCAATCCGGTACCGCTCTGCTTTCAGGTCGTATTGTTGGTACTCCATCTTGCGGTCGCTTTTTTCCAGTGCCTCAATCTGTTCATCGCTTAAACCGGGATACTGTTTACGATAGTTCACCCTTTTTTCTAATTTAGCCATCGGCTTGTCCTCCATTTCGCGATCTTTAAAATCTGGAAATGAAGAACAAGCGGAGGTGAGCGGCAATTCGGAACTGATGTGCTTTTGCAGAAAGCGGTGCAGCATGTAAAGTTTTTCGCACCTAATTGACTGAATATTGTGAAATCAACTGCTGAGAAAAAACCAGCACTTTGCAATAAGCGAAGTGCTGGTTTTCGGCGGTATTGAATTGATGGAAGGCCGTATAGACAAAGTGCTCTGTCTTTATTTCGACCTCCTGATGAATTGATAACGGTAAGCGCGGCAATGAATCCTGAGGCCCCCGTTCGCCAAGTACAAATGTCAGCAAAAGGCAGACCTGAGAAGCATTAATCAATGTTGTAAAGCATATACAACAAAAGCCTGTCTAAAAGACAGGCTTGCAACATTGGCAACCAGGCTATTCATAGCGCCTTTTAAGCACCTTAGATCCTACGGTTTTGCGTCCCTGCCTTTAGGCAGGTTTGCCCTTGACTTTATTCAGTTTTACCTAAACACATTTCTGCCATGGCCTCTATCGAACCGTAAACAACCTTCAACCCCGAATGCTGGGTTACCTCATGAGCACTTACGCCCGGTGCACCCAACTGGGGTAAGATCAGCGTTCGATGAGAGATCGCTTTATCGAGTTGCAATGGCCAGAGGATTTAAAATTTCGGTCGTTCCAACGATCCCTTTTACCAACAGCACACCATACATTAATATCTTGGTATCAGGGACTAGAATCCAAGTGTCCAAGCCAGATAATTCTTTAATACCTAAGCACTAATTTCACCGCTCATTATCCGTTCTTTAAGTTTCAAAACTTTATCTTCGATGATTCTTGCCGCTCTGATAAACTCATCATCGCTTTTTCCAGTTGGATCTTCAAGACCCCAGTCTTCTCGGTACTTACACGGTACGTACGGACAATTAACATTGCACCCCATCGTAATCACAATATCTGGTTGTGGGATAGCTTGAATCAACTTGGAAACTTGAGTCTTTTCCATATCAATATCATAAAGCTGTTTTACGATCCGGACGGCGTCTTTATCAATAGCAGGCTTTGTTTCGGTACCGGCTGAGTACGACTCGAAAACATTTGAAGCGAATTTTTTACCTAGAGCCTCAGCCATCTGTGAACGACAAGAATTGTGTACACAGACAAAGGCAACCTTTACTTTATTCATTATTAATTCCCTCACTTAGTCGTTGATAAAGACTAGAGTTCAAGCAGTTTATCTCCTTTAATGTCTTCGGCGCTCCACGGGATTACAGCAAAATTCCCCTTTGAATGTTCATCCACCTTATTGATCCACTCGATCTCATGACTTGCCTTTGCCGCCAATAATTGATTGGTGGTTCCTGTACGATACAGAGAAGAGTTAATAACCCACCATTTCGTCGCAATCCCTGCCCGTTTCAAATCTCCTTCAAGACGCATTGCTTCGTAGACCGGTGTAGCTTCCGCAAGGGTAACAATGATGACTTCCGTCTCCTCTGAATTTCGAAGTCTCGGCAGAAGTTTTTTCACCGATTCCGGAATATCGCCTTGTGAACGTTTAATCTCTTGGTGATAACTCTGGGTGGAATCCAGTAAAAGCAAGGTGTGCCCTGTCGGCGCGGTGTCGATAACCACCACTTGATCTTCGGCTTTCTCGACAATTTGGGCAAACGCTCTGAATACTGCAATCTCTTGGGTACAAGGAGAACGCAAGTCTTCCTCGATATAGGCAATATCCTCCTCCGACATTGTTTCTCTTGCCTTAGAAAGGACTTCCTCTTGATATTTTTTGAGTTCTGCCTGCTCATCAATGTGGCTTAAGGTAATCCCGCTATTCTCATTGATGACAAATCGGAGGTGGGCCGCAGGATCTGTGGTCGTAAGATGCACCTTTTTCCCTCTTTCCGATAATCCCAAGGCAACGGCCGCTGCAATCGTTGTCTTACCGACCCCGCCCTTCCCCATCGTAAAAATGACCTTTTTATGGGTGTTATGCAGATCATCAATGACATCTTTAAGCTGCGGAATGGTTTCTTCCTGAATTCTTTCTTTATGAATAAACAAGTTGTCCTGGGTGAGCAAAGCCCGGACATTTTCTATCCCCGTGACATTATACGCTCTGAGTGGCACCGTATAGGTGAGTAAGTTCCGTAAACCCTTTGGCATTTCTTCAAGTGCCTTCTGTTGCTTGAGATAAAGACTTTCGGAAATTGCATCATCATAGGAAGCAAGGACTCCGTTTAATATCAATACTTGATTGTTTACTCCTAAATCCGCCAGCTCCTTCGACGCTCGCACAGCCTCTTTGAGCGGAGTTTCTTCGGGACGCGAAACCAGAATAAGGGTTGTCAAGTCACCGTCTGCTAAGGTTTCTACAGCTTTTTTATACATTTCCTTTTTACTCTCCAAACCGGAGAGTTGCCCTAAACAAGATGCCCCATGCGTGCTCTCACTGATGAATTGACTCCACGCCGAGGGAAGCTGCAGCATTCTCAGCGTATGACCTGTCGGTGCCGTATCGAAAATGATATGATCATACTCTTCCTGCATTGTTTCATCCGTTATAAATTGGGAAAACTCGTTAAAAGCTGCAATCTCAACGGTGCAGGACCCTGAAAGCTGTTCCTCCATATTTTTGATAACGACCTCGGGAAGTTTACCCCGATAAGGTGCAATCACGCTTTCGCGGTATTCTGCAGCCGCTTGTACAGGATCAAGGTTAGCCACTACAAGATTAGGGACCTCTTTAATTGCCACACCCTTATTATTAAGGTCAGTTTTGAAAACATCTTGAAGATTGGAGGCAGGATCAGTGCTAATAAGCAAAACTTTTTTGCCATTATCCGCAAGGCTCACCGCGGTAGCGCAAGCTGTTGAAGTCTTGCCGACACCGCCCTTTCCTGTATAGAAAAGATATTTTGTCAATTGAATTTTCTCAGGAGTAAATGCCTTCATTTTAACAACATCCCCCATCTGAACAATCACAGGAATCTGAACTGCTTTTGGTAGTGACTTCAAATGGATTAGATTTTTCGTTTAAAGTTCCACTGGGTAAATCCAAAATTTTACAAAATTCATCATTGGAAGGATATCTTCCTGTTAAGACAATTTCCCCGTCAAGTACGATAGCCGGTAGATCATCGACTCCTTTAGTATTAAGGAGGTCGTTAATGGTTTTGTTATTAACGAATTCCATTGGGGCACTTGTAAGATTGAATCGCTCAACCTCGATACCTTTTTTATTCAAGGCACTGAGGACCGTTGAAATTCTGAGGAGTTCTTGGTCAACGCCGACACCACAAAGGCCTGTAGGACAGCACATCGCCGGTTCAAAGATTTGTATTTTTTTCATTTTAAGTTCCATTCCTTTCGCTGTGCTCAAGGCACAAAAATTTATGAAAGTGTCTCCTAGTGGATATAATCCAATTGGATAAGCAGATACACTACAGAGCACGGGGAGGTGAGTGGTCCAGGGTTTAGCACCCTGCCCGCATTTTAAGATGTGCCGTTTGCTATTTTCAAGTACAAATAAGTGTGCCATAGAGCACGTAAACTAATCCTTGTATAAACAATTCCCGTTTATTATGTAGCAAACAGTCAATGTCTGCTTTATCCACTATAAACTTATGCGGGGATGTGTTTATGCTCAAAATTGTTTTTCCTATTTGCTGTGGAATTGATGTCCACAAGAAGTTTGTTGTTGCAACGGTTGGTACTACTAACAAATCGGGGGTTACGGATTACCAAACGAGGCAATTTTCAACCTTTACCCAGAGTTTGCTTCAACTTTTGGATTGGTTGAAAGCTCACTCTTGCGTTCATGTCTGTATGGAGTCTACAGGCAAGTACTGGCACCCTGTTTTTAACATTTTGGAAGATTACTGTGATGTTGTCGTTGCTAATCCAAAGTATGTTAAAGGTATTCGAGGCAAGAAAACCGATAAGAAAGATTCTATTTGGCTTTGCGATTTACATAAGCACGGTTTAGTTCCCAGTAGCTTTATACCACCCTTACCAATTCGTCAAATTCGTGATTTAATGCGGTATCGGTTTAAGCTCATCAATGTTAAGTCAAGCGAGAAAAACCGCATCCAAAACTCTCTAACTGTTTCAAATATTATGATTTCTAGTGTTGTTTCTGATACTTTTGGCGTAAGCTCGATGAGAATCATTAATCACATACTTGATAATCCGGATGATATGGATTTCGAGGTTTCATCAATGTTACACGGAAGAATGCAAGATAAAGCAGAAACAATTACAAAATCAATCAATGGGAATTTAACTAAGCCTCAAGCAGATAAAATGCGTGTTTGTCTGCATCATCTTGAGAACATCGAGAAACATATAACTGATATCGAACGGGTTGTTTTAGGCTTAGCTCAGCCCTATTTGCCACAAATAGAGATAATTTTATCATTGCCAAGTATCAAGGATGTTTTTACTGCCATCGCTATAATCGGTAAGATCGGTAGCGATATGGCAGTTTTTAATTCCTCCAAGCATCTATGCTCATGGGCTGGAGTTACTCCTCAAAACAATGAAAGTGCTGGCAAGAAGAAATCTGTTCGTATTTCACGAGCTGGTGTATATATCAAGCCATTACTAGTTCAATGTGCAAATGCTGCAATTAAGAGTAAAAAGTGTCCGTATTTCAAAAACCGATATGACCAGATTAAGAAACGTCGAGGTCACAAAAAGGCCATTATTGCTATTGCACATACACTGCTAAAATGTATCTACCATATGCTAGATAAGGGTGAGACGTTTAATTTTGAACTATACAAAATCGACTCCAAACCAAAACAAACTTATGCATCGCAGATCACTGAGGAAATGGCTATTCGCTACCTGCAAACTTTAGGCTACCAAATACCCGATATGCCTAATACAACTTAAAACCTTACAAACAAATTTTTTTGAAAGCCGCTATTTAGCAGGCTTATTTTGTTATGACCTTTTTTAAATGCGATCATATTTCCGGGTTCTTTCAAACTAATCACTCCTATTTATTTGTAAAATTATTTAATACCTAAACATTATTTTTCTTTTCTTTAGATACTAGAATTTGCAACCCCTTTTCTGTCGAAGTGCTTTCTCTTAAAGTAAAAAGCGAGATTAACCAAAGCAATCATCACAGGCACTTCAACGAGTGGCCCAATAACGGCTGCGAAGGCTTGATCCGATGCGATTCCAAAAACAGCAACTGCAACAGCTATGGCAAGTTCAAAGTTATTGCTGGCTGCGGTAAAGGCAAGAGTTACTGTCTGCTCATAGTTGACACCTTGCTTATAGGACATATAAAAACTGATCAAGAACATAATGGCAAAATAGATTAACAGCGGAATGGCAATGCGAACCACATGAAAAGGAAGTGCCACGATAAATTGTCCTTTTAAGACAAACATCACAATAATGGTATATAACAAGGCTATTAAAGCAAGGGGCGATATTTTAGGAATAAAGACCTTTTCATACCACTCTTTGTTCTTAATTCTTAAGAAAATAAATCGGGTTAAAAAACCAGCTGCAAAAGGAATTCCTAAATAGATTAAAACACTCTTAGCTACATCCCCCATAGCAACATGAATCACTTGCCCACCCCAGGAAAGTCCTAACCATTGAGGTAAGACGGTGACAAAGAAATATATATATACCGAATACAGTAGGATCTGGAAGATAGAATTCAAGGCAACTAGAGCAGCGCAATATTCATTATCTCCTTTGGCCAACGTATTCCAGACAATAACCATGGCTATGCAACGTGCTAGACCAATAATAATAAGGCCAATGGCATAGTTCGGCATATCAGGTAACAATAAGACAGCCAAGATAAACATCAATGCAGGGCCGATTATCCAGTTTTGAACCAAGGACAGTAGGAGAACCTTTTTATTTTGGGCTACTTTGCCTATTTCCTCATACTTTATCTTTGCCAGCGGCGGATACATCATAATAATAAGACCGATGGCTATAGGCCATGAAATCGTACCAGTACTCATACTCTCTAAAGTCTTGGCAACGCTTGGAAAGAGGTATCCCCCCAACACCCCTATCCCCATAGCAAGAAAAATCCATAGAGTTAGAAAGCGATCGAGTACAGATAATTTCGTTTGGGCTTCAGCACTCACATTTGCGACCTCCCACATTATTATTTTCTTTTTGACTTGTTATTTCAGCCAACAGATTCTTTGCAGCTTCACACCCCTCCTTATTAAAAGAATAGTACATCCACTTTCCTTCTCTTCGACTATCCACAAGTCCTGATTCACAGAGAATCTTCATGTGGTGTGATAAGGTTGATTGTCCGATCTGCAAATCCTCAAGGATTTCACAGGCACATCTCTCAGCACTTTGCAACATTTCCATAATCATCAGCCGATTCGGATCGCAAAGCGCTTTAAAGACTTTTGCGTTATTTTGATATTTATTTTCCATATTCATATCTACACCTCATATCCATTTTTATCGATATGTTTATTATACGCCTCATATCGAAGGGCGTCAATATGAAGAAATCAGTCCAACAAATATATTCTTTAACGCAAATTATTTCCACTCACAATAGGCCGCACGGCTGAACGGATCTGGCATTCCAGAATGCAATCACTACCTTATGAAAAGATATAAAATAGGCCAGAAAAAACGGCACATTTATGTCGTTTGTTCCGGCCTTTGTCTATGCTGTTAACATTACTCAGCACTCTGCTTAACCCCACATATTTATCTAATGACTTAATTAGCTGACCAATTCTAAAGTTAAATTTGCTAATCCTTTGTAAAAAAGGCTTTGGGCATTTTCTTCAATTCTGTTGGTAAAGTCAGCTATCCAAGACTTTAGATAGTTGTTCATAAAGGTATCTTTCATAGTAAGCCATTGATTATCCTTCGTCTCAAGGTATTTCGCTATAAGGTAATAGACGAACTCAAGCTCAGTAATAATGTGATCAGGAGGTTGCTTAAATTCATCAGATAGCCTAAGCCCAGCGTCTCCATACGCTTCTAATACCTTAAGCGTGGAATCCCCCATGAGTCTGCGCTGGCCGTCGATATAGATGGAACCATACGGTGGTGCCAAGAGGTCAAAAGGCCCAACAAATAATTTGGCATGCTCTATGTTAAGAACCTCAAAATCTGTTGTGCCCATAAGGTATTCTTCCATTTCTAATACCACAGGCATTAAATCAGGTCTGTAATTTTCAAGAGTTTCTTTAAGAAGGGATAGCACTTCTGCCATTGCCTCAGAGGGGAAACCATACAGCAGGGAGAGAAGCTTATAGGAGTTTGCCGCTTGGGTTATAGTGCCAGTATCGTGAGTAACCATTCCTAACCCAACCTTTCATTCTTAACATTGTGCAAACGGGCCGTTTTCGACCCGCTTGCACTTTTAATATGAACCCTTTTTATGAATGGTGGAAATTTCTGATGTAAAATACTTTGGGCTGAGTACCGGCATTTGGTTTTAACTGCTTGTAACCATATTTACCGATCAGCTGACTGACTTCGCTTGTGGGGTCATCAAAATCCCCAACGGTTCGAGCATCAGCAGGACAAGAGGCGGCGCAATAGGGGATTTCTCCCTTGGCTAGACGGTGATCACACAGGGTGCATTTTTCAACGATGCCCTTGGGACGGATACCGGCATAGGTAGCTGCCCGGTCAGGGTTATAGTAGGGGATTTTTTCGCCGACTTTTTCCGCTGTTTCGGCTCCATTGGTAGTACACTGTGCAATGACAGAGGTTTTATCCCGCCAATGGCCATGGGGTTCCTTGGCGTTGTAGTTAATCACTTCATAGGGGCAGGCTTGAATACAGCTCTTACAGCCAATGCATTTATTAGGATTATGAAGGGTCAGCCCCTGATTATCCTTATACATGGCTTTGGTGGGGCAAGCTCTGACGCAGGCGGCATGATCACAGTGGTTGCAAAGAGTAGGGACATATTCGTAGGTTACATTGGGGAAGACACCGGTTGTCTGTTTAATATGATGGGCCCAAAACATCCCCTGATCCACGTTATTTTCATTCTTGCAGGCAATGCCGCAGGCTCCGCAGCCCACGCATTTATGCAAGTTAATGACCATTCCATATCGTGCCAATGTTATTCACCTCCGTGTTTTGTGAATTAAACTTTTTCGATTTTGATGCGGGTTACGCCACCGTGACGGGCAGTGCTTCCGCTTAAGCGCTCGAAGTCTGAGGGAAGAATTTCGTTATTGTTTCCTCCCCGGGGCTTTTTACCATAGTCCAAAGAGGCAATCTTGCCATAGGCCCAATGTCCCTGGCCATAGCATTTGCCCACTGTGCCGGGGCGAACACCCTCCCAGAGCTTGGCGGTACAAGTGATACTTCCCTGTGGAGAGGTAATACGGATGGCATCTCCGGTTTTGATACCCAGGCTTGTTCCGTCTGCAGGGTTGATTTTAGCAACATCATCCCAAGGCTCATCACCGGGATCAACATCCTTGAATTCTTGATACCAAAGTGTATTGGCTGAGCGGCCTTCCCGATTCAGTCTTGAACGATGCTCGAAGAAAATGAAGGGGTATTCTGCGGCATCTCCATGACGCAAGGGCTCTTCATAGTGGGGAACAAAGGCTTGTTCTCCACGGGCCAGGTAGTGGGTCGCCTGCATAACATCATCGATTGTAGTATTATGCTTTTCAGCATGACCTTCGAGAGCCGCTTTCAGAGTTTCACTATAGAACTCAAACTTGGCTGTCTTGGTACCAAAGCTTTCCCAGTTTTTGAAATAAGGCGGTTCAACACTATTCCAAACTCCCTTGTCCACGAAATCCAGCCAGCCATTGAGTTTATCTCCCTTTTTTTCGGCACTGGGATCCCAGAGGGTATGAGTCAGCATCTTGAGGGTTATCATCGTGAATTCTTCGTGATTGCTTGGTGCTTTACCGGTTTCGGGATCTTTAAATTCGTTCCGGAAATAATCCAGCAGGTTGGGGAAGCCTTTCTTGGCCAAGGACTCGGCGATAAGCCAGGAGACACCGGTTTCATCATTGACCACATCCCAAAGAGGCTCGATAACCTGCTGTTGAATTGAGGCAAATCCATATTTATTGGCTTTGCTCTTGTTGAAGGACCATTTCTCGAAGACATGCATCGGTGCGGGAAGGACGATATCCGCATACTGGGTCATTTCAGAAGGGTTAGTAGTAATATGGGCCAGGAAGGGGAGCTGCTCCAGGGCTTTTTCCCAGCGCTGAGCACCGGTACAGGAGAAGGGGAGGTTACACCAATCGGCAATCGCCATTTTGATTTCATAAGGGTTCTTATCCAGCATGGCATCGGCGACGCGGTTGGTAAGAACACCACCTCCGGATTTACCATCTTTCAGGGCAGGGAATTCCTTAGTACCCCTTTGGTCAATCTTTTTAGCTTTGGTTCCCTTATTGGAGATATCATCCAGATAAGCTTCATAACCAGGGATTTTGCCGGTGGGTACACTGGAGCCTCTTAAAGTTCCTCCCACGTTATCGACTGAACCTACCAAACCATTGAGAGCATGAGCTGCCATTGTAGAATAAGCTCCACGAACCTGCATGGAAGTGCCGGGGGACAGCCACGAAATAGCGCGGGGTGCGGCTTTAGCGAATCCTCGGGCAACGCGGATGATTTGCTCTGCTGGTACTCCGGCACGTTCAGCTGCCCACTCCGGAGTGCGATCCTTCAGCTCTAGATTCCACCACTTGACCAGGCCGGAAGTATAGTTTTCTGTAAAGGCTTCTTCAGGAACGGTCACACCTTTTTTAAAGAGGTTGACTCCCTCATTGAAATCTCCCACAAACTCCTTATACCATAACCCTTCAGTCAGAATAACATGGGCAATGGCCACGGCCAGGGCACCATCTTCCCCTGGAATAACCGGCATCCACTCCTGGGATTTAGCAGCCGAAGCAGAAAGGCGTGGGTCGATAGTTACAATCGTTGCTTGATCCGCCACATTACCCCATACATTCATAACATGGGGGACCTGGCGGTTAGAGGCAACGGGATCTGCTCCCCAATTGAGGACATAGCGGGTTTCTGCTAAATCATAATCCCGATAGTCCCAATAAGCTTCTGTATAATAGGGGCCGAATTTCTCTGCTTCCGCACAGATGGAGCTGTGGGAGATATTATTGGGAGAGCCAAAAACCTTGGTGGTGGCATCATAGGAGATATCGGTGGCGCCCCCATAGCGGCCCCGGAAATAGACATATTTTTCAGGTTCGTTATTCTCACGGAGTTCCATCATTTTGTCGGTAATGGTATCGATGGCTTCTTCCCAGGTGATGGGGACAAACTTTGGATCTTCATTACGTCCCTTGACAGGGTTAGTGCGCTTCATGGGTACCTTGACCCGATCCGGATCATAGACCTGTTGGATGGCCAGATGAGGTCTTGGACAGATTTTGCCGTGACTGGCTTTACTGTTTTCGTTTCCTCTGACTTTGACTACCCGGCCATTGACCACATAGGCTTGCATGGCGCACCAGGAGGTACAGCCTTGGCAGAGGGTGCTCACCCATTTTCCTTTACTGGAGGCTGTACTCTCGCCTTGGGCGAGAGCTTGAAGAGCCGGAAAACCTGCGGTTCCAGCAACTAAGAGCCCTGTCGCTGCCGAAGCTTGCAGAAACCTTCTGCGTGTAATTTTCATTGAGTCCACCTCACATTATTTTCTTATTGCTCACGGGTATTGCATTCATACAAGTGTTCTATCGATTAGGGATTTTAGAAGAAGAAAGGCAGCCTAATCTGACCGGTTAACAGGACAAGATGCTTAAAGGTAAAGCCGCCAACGATAATAAGGACTGAAAGCACGAGGCCCATCCCCTTGGACATTTCTGCCGTCTTATCTTTGATTAAGGAATAGAGGCTGCCGGAAAGGGGAAGAATCAAACCACAGATCAGAACCAAACCTATCCACGGGCCGCTATATTGGTCCATGAGACTGCTATAAGTGGCGGCTGGTTCCAAACCACTACTGGTCAGAGAGACCTGCCAGCTTATTAAGAGAACCAGCTGCAGTGCACTGAGAATGAACACTAAGAAACCGAGATTAAAGCCTTTGACTTCTGATGCAGGAGCGACTTCGCCGGAGGCGCTTTTGGGAACTCCAACGGATAGACCAAGTGCCTTGATAAGCAGCATGAGGGCAGTGCCGCCTAATAAGGAGGAAACCAAGAAAAGAGCGGTTACCATACCTCCTACCCAAAGGGGACGACCAAGGGATGAAAGCAAAAGACCATGATATCCCCCGACAAAGAGAGCGAATACTGCACCCAATCCCATTACACCCTTAAATAGAGAGCCGGAGGTATTGTTTTTGAAATAAAGCCAGGCGTAGATGAGGGAAAGAACAACGAAGATCATTTGGACAACGCTTCCCCAGGAGGTTATAGATTGGGGATTGAAATTAAGAAGTGTGTAAACGAAACGTGCGGGTCGACCGAGTTCCGATAGAAGGAAAAGAACCCCTCCGCCGACTAGCACCGGTGCCAAGTAGGCCCCCATTGCAGCGAGTTTGTGGTAACGATTTTTGTCATAGACTGTGAGCAGGACTGAGAGGAGGAATAATCCGACTCCCAACCCACCGAGGAACAAATCCAGTGTTACACGGATGTCCCATGGTGCATGCAATTCCATACTGTGACCTCCTTTAATATTTTGTGATTACTTTCATATTTGATTTTATCAATTATAAAAGTAAGATAAATCGGTAAGAACCCCGAAGGGTCAGGGAATACCCTGACTGCAAAACAGTGTGGTGCGCTAGTTAACCCGCAAACTATTCCTGGAAATCTGCTGTTCATGGCCTTTAGATTAAGGATACAAAAAAACGAATAGGGGAAAACCCCTACTCGTTAAGCTAGAATTATTTTAATAATTTTTACTAAAATCTTAATATTTAGGTGGAAATATACCCGTGTTCAAGAGCATAGCGGACTAGCTCGGATCGTTTGTGACATTGAAGCTTTTCCATAATGCGGGCTTTATGGGTTTCTACAGTTTTAACACTGACTAATAGAGATTCCCCAATCTCCTTATTAGTATAGCCTAAAGCGATATAGCGCAAGACTTCTTTTTCACGTTCAGTCAGATTTGAATCCGAGCTGTTGCTTTCTTTCCGGGGGCTATAAATAGACTTTACCAGGTTCTGTGCCAAATTAGAGTCCAGGTAAATCTCGCCCTGGGCGATATCCCGTATGGCTTGAAGCAATTCAGTATCAGCGGCCTGCTTAAGCACATAGCCACTGGCTCCAGCTTTTAAAGCTTCCTGCAGATACTTTTCATCAGCATGCATGGTGAGCATCAAAATCTTTGCCGAGCTAACTTTTGATAACTTCTCTAAAGCCTCCAGGCCGCTCATCTTAGGCATGGAAATATCCAATAAAACTATATCTGGATTGATTTGCTTGATCTTAGCGATGGCAGCTGAACCGGAATCTGCCTCTCCGATAACCACCATATCCTTTTGGGAATTAAGAATCATCTTCAGTCCGCTACGCAAAACAGAGTGATCATCTACTAGGAATAGTCTGATTTGACGAGTCATCTAGCTATCTCCTTTCCATAGGTATACGGGTATACACCGTAGTTCCTTGACCTGGGGAGGACTCGATGGTGAACTCACCTCCTAAGAGTGAAGTTCGTTCCTGCATGCCGGCAATTCCCAGATGATTATCGCTGGCCGAAGACTTATAGTCAAGATCTATATCAAAGCCTCTTCCATCATCTTCCACTATAAGATTTACATATTCAGGCTTGATCTCCAAGACAACACTTGCGTTTTGAGCTTCCGCATACTTGGCCACATTTGTGAGGGCTTCCTGAACAATCCGATAAAGAGTGATTTCGATTTCGTTAGGTAAACGGCTTTCAAGGCGGTTTTGGACGTGGAAATCCACATCTATGCGGTATTGGCTTTTAAAGAATTTTACAAACCGTTCAATGGCTGGAATCAAGCCCATATCATCAAGGACCGTTGGACGAAGTTCCACAGCAATGCGGTGGACTTCCTTTAAGGTTGAGGAAGCCAGATCCTTAAGTTCAGAAGCCATTGCTGTATTTTTGACTGGTTCCTCTAGTTCACTGAGATATTTTAGGCCAAGAATCAAAGAGGTTAGACTTTGGCTGGTTTCATCATGTAGCTCCCGGGAAATGCGCTTACGCTCATCCTCTTGGGCAGAAATGACCTTCTTGAGCAATTCCTGGCGGACAATCTCCTTGGCTTGTAGCTCCTCTACCAAAGCTTCCCTTTCCTTGGCGTAAGTTTGTATGCTGGAGGCCATTGCGTTGAAATTGTGTCCTAAATCCGCTATTTCATCGGCACCATAAGTGGATACACGTAAGCTGTAGTCACCTAAGGCAATTCCCTGGCTGGCGGTAGCCAGATCGCGAATCGGTTTTGTCACTAAATGAGAGATAAGAATTGCACCTAAGATTCCTAATAGCGAAATAATGACGGTCGTAATAAGGAGCAGCTGGGATAATTGATCAATACTGCTATAAATGCTGATTTCCGACATACCAAGCCGCAGCCAACCTACTTTTCCCTCAGCGATAGGGACAAGAACATCGATAATTTCTCCCTCATCTGAGTTAAAGGAGAAGGTGTCATCATAAGAAAGGTTAGCTGGAATAGATCTTAAATTAGTGAGCCCACTAGGGATACCATCGCCAAAAGTATCTGTCAGAAGCTCGCCATTCTTATCAAAGATCATAAGATATCGGACATCCTCATAATGGGATGAAAGTCCTTGAACGATTTCATATAGGCTAAAGGAATCCCCTACCAACAAGGGATTAGCGCTTCTTGCCGCTACATCACTGGCAATGGCACGTCCCCTTTGCTCTAACTGCTCTCTCAAAATCTGCTGCATATGTGAGCGGGTTTCCATTATTACGATCAATCCCAATAAAGAGACAAAAAGCATAACAATGCCCATAATCTTTATTTTAATGGGAGCAGACTGGGGCCAATAAAATAATTTCTTAATAATGACCATTAACTTCCCCCCACTTCACGGGACATTTCCCAGACCTGATCATAAAGATCTAAATCTGCGTGAACAAACCGGTCAAATTGAAGGAGTCTTAAGGCTTTACGTCCTTCATCGTCTAAGTGCAGGGTGAGGAGGACGTTTTTGATACGAGCCCGCAGCTCTGGATCGATTTGAGAGGAAACCACAACGGGAGGATTGCCTACTTCCTCTGACTGGTCGATAATCTTTATTTTGTCCAAGAGTTCCGGCCGTCGAGACATGGTAAGGTCATATATTAAGCTGTCTACCGCAGCCCCTTGAACAAGTCCTTCGGCAACAGCCTTTATAGAATTATCATGGCTGTAAGTGTAAATTGTATTATTAAAAAAGGTAGTAGGATTGAATCCGGCCTTTTTTATCATATATTGGGGAGCGATGCGACCAGAGAAAGAGAGTGGATCAGTATAAGCAAAGGTCTGTCCACGTAAATCTTTTAAAAAATGAGCCTGCGAATGGGAAGGAACAATAATATAGGATCTATACTTGGATGACCCAGCAATCTCCGGGGCAACCAGGATTCGTTCGGCTTGTTCGGCTTTCTCTTTACCAAGTAAGGCACCAGAGCATATAAATGCAACTTGAACATCCCCATTCTCAATGAGAAGGTTAGTATCCGAATAATTTCCTCGCTGGACCATTTGCGCCTGCATATCAAGCCGTTCACCGAGCAAATTTAATAAATCCCCGTAAAGATCCACATTTTCCATGGGGGAAATAACTGATGCAACGGCGATACGAAGAAGTGCAAGTTCACTATGCGATTGGCTTTTCGGGGGGGCTTTCAGATCTGTAAAGCTTATTTCAGTTTGACTTTTTTTAGGCTTAAGGTCCCACCAGCCTACAGAAGTAGAAGTAAGAACACCCACCTGTAACAGGCTAAGGGTCCCAATCCAGATTGCCTCCCTGCGTGTAAAAAGCTTATTGGACATCACTCTACCTCCCATCAGGCTAATAATAGCTTAATTTACTACTTTAATCTAGATCGATCTTGGTTCATACAGGTTTTCATAGATGTCAACAGAAATCATTTTTAAATTAGTTATTCCATAAAATAGTTGTTTAATAAAAAAAACATAACGGTGAGTGACTCATCGTTATGGGATCAGTAGATTCAATGGCAAACGGTTATGATATTTTACCGACAATTATCCTTATAAGTTGTGACAAAATGAGATATATCTTGCATTACTCCCGCTTGCTTCATCCAAAAGATAGACAAACTCACGACCACTTCCATCTTTAGCTTCTCTATATATTGCTCGGTTAGCATCCCTTTCCGAGCAACGTTCACTACACCAAGAAAATTAAACATCCCACTGCTGTATACCTTCTAATGAACATTCTTCGGATTAACTATTTTTCTTCATACAAGACAAGATCTATCTTTTCCTCTGTCAGAAACTCATATAGAAGTTTCGCTCCACCTCGATAAAAAGCCGTTTCAGCCTTCTCCTCCAGACGATTAAGAAATTCAAAAACCCAAGGCGACAAATGCTTATGAAAAAAGTTTACCTGCCAATTCCTGATAGCCTCTCCATCATCCGGTCCCTTAGCATTCGCACGTCTTTGACAAAGCTCAGACATAAAGAATAGCTCAACAGCTATATGATCCGGAATTAGATCCCAACCCTCAGCGAATTCAATCTCCCACTCCTTAAGAATTCGTTGCATATCCTGAGCCGGTTCCTGCCAGAGCCGGCCAAACGTTCCGTCGATATTCCGACAGGTGTAGCACGATTCGTAGGGAAAGGTCAGATTCGGTCCGGGTACGATAAACAATCGGTCATAATCGAGTTGAAGCTCCTGATAATAGCCCAAATCCTTTCGAGCCCTTTCCAGGGCACTTAAAACCGCTGCTTTCCCTTCGGAATCAGGAAGTCCGAACTGAAGTTGCTTTTGAAAATGAGGATTTAGCCAAGTTTCATCCGTCTTACGAGCGAGAAGTGTAGCGAAGAGATTATAGAGGACTGCACGAGAAGTCTCCGCTTCTTTAATTCCCGGCAAAAATGTTTGCTCCGTATTTGCATGCTCCATACTGGGACCCTCCCCGATTTATATCTATAACGATAGTATCCCGCAATACCATTAATAACACAAAATCTCCCTTTTCCACTTAGGTGCAATGATGGTGCAGAGCCCTCTCTGCACCATCTTAATTGACTTATTGGCTCCCTGCAAATAGTGGGTTGTAATTTATAGGGTTTATTTATTTCGGTATCATTATCCTCTGACGTTGATTAGGCTTTTTCAACCTTAACCCGGGAATCATAGAAGGAACAGCTCCCGCCGATCTTATCTTCCAGGCAAACGTTCCCGATGGACTCATCAAGACGCATTGCGTAGTTGATATTAACTCCTTTACCGCGAGTCTTATCGCCGGCTACCGTTTTGCCATCGATGATGGTATCCGCAGCGCCATAATGCCAGTGACCAAATCCCACACAAGCGCTGATGACCCCTGGGCGAATTCCCGGGCGAAGGAGGACTTTGCCCAGGACTCCTTCTTTACTCGTTGGCCCGCTCACCTTCACCGTATCTCCATTGTTCAGTCCAAGTTTGGTGCCATCCTCGTCATTCATTTCAATGAAATTCTCAGGAAGAATTTCCATCAGCCAGGGAGCACTTACAGTACGGCTTTGAGTATGGAAAGCAGTCTTGTACGTCGTAGCAATAAACGGATAGTCATTATCTTTAATCTCTTCATCTTTGGCATTCATGATCGGTTGATAGAGCGGTAGCCCATCAAAGTTTTGACCCGTCATCGAATCTTTCGTTGTGGCAACTTTCTCTGCATAAAGGCTACAAAGATTTCCAATCTTGTTTTTCATCAGCGAACCATCGTAGGCCCCATCTGGAGCAAATATTCCACCACGGTCCAGAATATATTTAATTTGTTCAGCTTCACTTGCACCCGGAATCTTACCGTAAGTGTTGGCAAGATTAGCCACTAATTTCAGATACCAGTCCTCTTCCTTATTGAGAGGCATTCCTGGGCCGAATCCGTTATCCCCAAAGTTGGAAAGACCCATGATTTTTCCAATATCGATCATCATGTTCTCTACTGATTTCGCGTTCGGGAAAACCTTGGTCAAAGGCTGACGAACCGAAGTCGATGTACCCAGGATTGTCGGAGCAGCCCCTGTAACACACCACTGTTCCAGATAGGTAACATCGGGCAGGACATAGTCTGCATACATCGTGGTATCGCCGATGACAATATCTGTCGAGATAAAGAGTGGAACTTTTTTCGTATCCCTGAGGGCCGGTGTCAAAGCTTCTTTAATGGCCGGTACAGTATAGAGCGGCGTACCCATATGCAACCACAGGATCTTACAGGGATAGGGATATCCATCCGCGATTCCTGCAATAACTTCTTGATAGACATTGCTCGTCAGGGGGAACCAAGGACGTTTAGCCGGGTAACCCTTAGCCTTGAATTCCGAGCTGTCTTCATACTTTGCCTGTTCCCGGGAGATGCGAATCCCTTTCGGTGCGACCGAACCAGGGTTAAGTTTAGAGACGGTATAAGGTCCTTTATCTCCGGCGTAACTTACGTTGCTTCCGCCAACCTGATACCCTCCTTTATGGTCAATATTCCCCACAAGGAGATTTAGAATGCAAATTGCCCGACCATTCTGGAAGCCATTGGTATGCTGGACCGGTCCGCGATAATAGTCGGCCACAGCTAATTTTCCATAAGAACTAAATTCATCCGCAACTTGAATGAGCTGTTCTTTGGGAATTCCGCAGAGCTTAGCGTATTCTTCAAGGGATTTTTCCTTGGCACGTTCACTGATTCTCTGGAAGACCGTTTTACAAGCGAGGCCATTGACAGCCACTTCACCAAGCAGCTCCCCAGCATCAGCCTTTCCCGCGAGTGTCGGTGTTCCGCCCACCAAAATGACATAATCCTCTTTCGTCCCGCCGAGGCCAGGCTCATCCCCGCGTAAGAACTTTCCATTATCTTCGCGGATCAGGTACGTCGCATCTGTCCAGCTGCTTTCACCTTTTTTGGCGGCGGCATCTTTAGAAGGTGCTTCCAAGAAGGATTTATCATAGCGCTTGTTATCAATGATCCATTGAACCATACCTAGAGCTAAGGCTGCATCTGCGCCAGGAAGAATGGGAACCCAAACATCCGATTGGGATGCTGAGACAGAGAAACGGGGATCAACAGTAACCAGCTTTCCGCCTTTCGCACGAAAGTTAGCTAATTTTCGGCTAAGTCCGTTCATCGGGAAATTGGCTTCTCCGTAGTTGGCACCGAAGTTTACAATATATTTTGCGTTTTCGAAGTCCGGTTTTAAGTTATTTTTCCCTGCATAGGTTTGAGCAGATGAAATATGATGACTCTGTTCACACGCAGTGGTGTGATCAAACCAGTTTATCGAACCAAGTCCATTATTGACAAATCGTTTGGAAAAATCAGCCCTTGCATTTTCAATCCGTCCCGCTAAGAAAATAAATTGGTTTGCCTTCGGCCCAAGTTCAGGAGCTGCCGGGTCAATGGGGGTTTCCAAATCGCGAACCGCTTTTAACCCTTCAACGTTCCCTTCACCAAAAAGGTCTCCGCCCTCAATGATCTCTTTGTAGGCTTGTTCCCAACTGATGGCTTGCCATTTGTTTTCACCGCGTTTACCAACCCTCTTAAGGGGTTGTTGAACTCGTAAAGGATCATATAAAAGCTGTAACCCCGCTTGACCTCTGGAGCATAGTTTACCGGCAGCTTTGCGAGCTTCTTGAGGATCGGCAGCATAGGGCAATGGATTATCCAGGGTCATCTGGCTATAGGGATTCCCATCAAGCTTTAAGAGGACACCGTCTTTAAGCTTAGCGCGAAGACTACAGTCGCTGCGGCAGCCTAAACACGTGGAATAGACTAATTGAACGCCGGGATCGGTATCTAACGTATCACTTACTGGGGAACCTTGTTTCCAACTGGGAATATCCGAATCCGACTTGGCAAAGGCCAATGGAGCAACGGCTAAGGAGGCACCTAAAGCAGCGGCTCCCTGTAAGAACTTACGGCGTGTGACAATCATTGAGAAACAACCCCCTTCTTGGTATTCGAGATGGTCGATTGCTTATTTGCGACGAAGGTTTTAAGAAGTATACCTATCGCGCCAAGTCCCACAATTGCCAAAACAATCGCAATAATAAGGTGGCTGGACTTAAGAGAGTATTCCATCAGCGAATTGCCCGTCATGGGGAGTGTTTGACCTCCGACGACAAAGGTAATTCTCATAACCAAAGCGCTTAAAATGACTAAAACAGCCGATACATTGACAAAGGACTTTTTTGAAGAACCAAGTGAGAGAAGAACAAACGGTAAAAGCAGACCAATCCCGTTTTCTAAGCCAATAAATGTAAGACCTTCTTGGTGAAGGAGATAGTATGCATTGGCATATTGAGCATCGTTTCCGTTAAGAAGAACAATGACAAGGATAACCATCAGTAAAAGATCTGCAAGAGTAAACCACTTGAAAAATTGGGCTAAGGTTTTTCGTTCATTCGCCAGGGAACTTCCTGACGTTCTTTCATAGAAATTCAGAACAACAAGAACCATTGCTGTCCCTGAAGCGAGAGCAGAGAAAAGAAAGATCACAGGCATTAACGCGGTATTCCAAAGGGCGTGAGCCTGGACGTTACCAATGAGGAAACCGGTGTATGCTTCTATGCCTAAAGCTAATACGAAAGAAGCCATACCAAAGGTTTTGATATTCTTTTCATTCCCTTGCTTCAAGTTCAAAAGATAGAAGAGTAACGCAATTCCATAAAGAAGGAGAATAAAGACTCCGTAGGACATAGGCGAAGTCGCATGGAAATTAAACAAGAGACTAATAAAACGTTGCGGCTGCTCCAAGTCGAAGATCAAATGAATCGGAGCAATGATGAGTAAGGAGAGTCCAATGATGGCACCGACTTGAGCCGTTTTCTTCAGCTCCTTGACCCCAAAGACAGGTCCTAAACTCGTAACTAATACCGCACCGGCACTAATTCCCGTGTAGAAAAGGTACATGGCGATCAGTAAGCCCCAAGGCATCTCATGGGTTATCTGGAACAAATGAATAGTAGGCATTATCTATTACCTCCCACTATCTCAGTATAGTTAGGACGAATCGCTTTTTCATCGGCCCCAATGTAATAGGTTTGAGGAGCGTTGTTGGTTTCCGGTTTTAAGACTTTCACCGGCTGGGTAGCGACTAATTTGGCAACCTCACTGGTCGGGTCATTTAAGTCACCGAAAACACGAGCCCCACCGATACACGTATTGACACAGGCGGGAAGCAACCCTGCTTCTAGCCGGGCGTAGCAGTAGTCACATTTTTCAGCTGTTTTTCTCTCAGGATTGATAAACCTTGCATCATAAGGGCAGGCTGCGATACAGTATTTGCACCCGATGCAACGACTGTAGTCAATAACCACCGTTCCGTCCTCTTTTTGTGTTGTGGCATTCACCGGACAAACCTTCACACAGGACGGGTTCTCACAGTGGTTACAGAGGCGGGGCAGACGATGGCGGGAGACATTGGGGAATTTGCCGGTCTCAAGCTCATCAACCCAGTTACGGAAGACGCCAAGGGGTACATTATTCTCGCTCTTACAAGCCACTTGGCAGGCGTGACAGCCTACGCATCTGCGCAGGTCAATCACCATAGCATACCGTTTTCCCATTTTCTCAACTCCTTAAGTTTTTTCGCCACCTTCGCCAAATACGGGCAGGCACAAAACCTTGATTTTGCACCCTATCGGCTCATTTCTACATTCGTTGAAATGAACTCGGAGGCTGATGAATGTTCTCATCAACCCTTATTCTAAATTTTTCTGTAGAGTTATGTAGCAGGTAAACTCCTATAAAAAGTTCCCCTTCTCCCGATAAAAAAAAGCGCTTAATGTCAGGTATTTCCCTGATATTAAACGCTTTTCCTGACTCGAACAGGACATTGCACTTATTCGATAATTCCATGATCTATCGCATAGCGTACCAAATCAGCACGCTTGCGCATTTCAAGCTTTTCCATAAGACGGGCTTTATACGTTTCGACCGTTTTAACACTCACATGAAGCAAGTCGGCGATTTCCTGATTGGTATGCCCCAAAGCTAGATACCGCAAAACCTCTTCCTCCCGTTCACTCAGCTGCTTGAGCTTCTTATCTTTCCTTTTCGGTTCAGCCGGGCCGACTAGCTGGCGATACATAAAAGCGGCTGCCATCGTAGGGTAAATAAACATTTCGCCACGAGCGACGGTACGAATGGCGGATAGAAGTTCGACATCTGCGGCCTTTTTTAAGACATACCCTTTTGCACCAACTCTTAGCACCGCCTTAAGGTATTCTTCATCGTCGTGCATCGTGAGTACTAAAATCTTCAGCTCCGGATGTTTCTTAACAAGGGTTTCAATGCACTCCACTCCGTTTAGCTTCGGCATCGTCAAATCCAGAAGCAGCAGGTCCGGTCGCAGCGCCTCCACTTGAGCGATTGCTTCCTCTCCATCAGCCGCTTCTCCAATCACTTGAAGATCCGGCTCGGCATTGAGAAGAACCTTTAAGCCAGCCCGAAGCACCGCATGATCATCTGCTAAAAGGATTCTCAATTTTTTATCCATCCTCATATCCCCTTTCCGCTACTCAGCAAGGTCGGCCTTGACAGGAATCTTGATAAAAACCGTGGTTCCTGCGCCGGGCTGCGATTCTATTTTTAGAGAGCCTCCTAATAAGGACGCACGTTCTTGCATGCCGAAAAGCCCTAATCCATGACTGGGACTCGATGTCACATTTCCCGGATCAAACCCAACCCCATCATCTTCGATAATGGCCGTAACCCAGTTTTCTCTCCAGTTTAAGAGGACGGAAATCGATTGAGCCTTCGCGTATTTGGCTGCATTGGTCAGAGCTTCTTGAATCATCCGATAGAGAGCAACCTCAGCAGGGCCTGAAACTCTCTGTCCCTCAAAACCGGTTGTATGGAAGTCCACCTCTGTGCCGTACTTCTGTGCATAATCCCGGATATAGCGTTCAAGCGCCGGAACAAGACCCATATCATCTAAAATACTCGGTCGAAGCTCACGGGCCAGATGATGAACCTCCTCCAACGTCTGAGAAACAACTTGCCGCATCTCTTGAAGCCGCTCACCCACTGACCGCAAAGTAGCTTCGGATTCAAGCACTTTTAAACTGACCATTAACGAAGTCAGTGCCTGACTCGTTTCATCGTGAAGTTCACGGGAGATTCGCTTTCGCTCTTCTTCCTGCGCTGTCATCACTTTTTCCAGAAGTTGAACCCGCATCTCCTCTTTTTCTCTAAGCTGTTGGAGCAGTTCCTCACGTTCTTGGTCGTTTTCACTTAAGCTTGCCGTCATCTGATTAAAGGCTTTCGTCAAAACGCCGATTTCATCTACCGAATGCACAACACCTTGAACCTTTAAATCGCCCTGAGCAACCTTTTGAGTGAGAGAAACCAAATTATGAATTGGATGGGTTAAAACCCGTGTTAAAATAACCGCTGCCATAATACCCACAGCCGACACAAATAAGGCAATGGCCAGGAAACTCCAAACCATCGATAAAACGGCCTTGCGCAGCCCAGCCTCTTCCATCCCCACCCGGGCTATCCCTAACTTTCCGTTAAGAATCGGAACCGCGACATCCCGTACAACCCCGACTTCCGTCTGAAAAGCCGTTAGGTGATATCTCTCTTGTAAATCCACGGGGTTGGCTTTCAGTAGTTCTGCCGGAAAAGCCTCCCCATAAGTATGGGCTAGAACATTTCCCTGAGGATCAACAATAAAAATATACAGAACGTCCTGATTGTTTTTAACAGTTTCTTTAATCATCTCATAGACCGAATACGTATTATTAATGAGCAAATCGTTAGTCGCCCGGGCAGCTACATCACTCCCAATTGAAACGGCCCGTTTATCCAGTTGATCCCGCAGATTCGTCGTTAAAACATTTCCCATTTGCCAAACCATCATAGTTGTTAAAAGCACAACAACCCCAACCACTAAACCGAGAATTTTATATTGAATTTTTATTTTCATCAAAAATTGAATTACTCGTTGAGTCATTCGTTGTTTCATACATCAACTTATCCTTTCGGCTCCTATTGAGCAAGGGCAGGAATGGCATTAACCATTGTTTCAATCGGCTCATAAGCCTTAGGGTTGGGGAGAACGAACCGATCATATATCAGTGCTTTTAAAGCCTTCCGCCCGATTGGATCACTATCCATCTGGAGTAAGGCTTCCTGTAAGGCTGTTTTAAGATTGGGGTCAATTTGATGATTCACGACAACAGGAGGACTCCCCACTTCCGGTGACTCACCGATAATCCTCAATTTGTTCTTTAGCGTTGGATCCTTGCTCACGGCATACTGATAGACTAAGGAATCCACCCCTGCCGCGCTTACGACATTATCTAAAACGGCTTTAATCGAATTATCATGACTGTAGGTATAAACAACTCGGCCAAAAAAGTCCTGAGGCGTTGTTTTATGCTGAGTAACCATATAAGTGGGAGCAATGGTCCCGGAAAATGAAATCGGATCAGTAAAACCAAAAACTTGACCTTTTAAATCCATAATTTGCTGGATCGAGCTATTGGCATTCACAATAATATATGATTGATAGGTTGATTTACCGTTTACTTCCGGGACTGCGAGCAACTCCAGATTATCCTTTTCCCCGACAACATAGGCACCCGAACAAATGAAAGCAACATCTACCTGTTGGTTCTTGACTAATTCATTAATTTCTTGATACGTCTGACGCTGCACCAATTGAACCGTACGTCCAATCTTTTTTTGGAGATAATCCGCAAAGGGTTGATAATTTTCAACCGTTTCTCTCGGCGAAAGTACGGAGGATATCCCCACCTTCAAGACATCCTTATTTTCAAGCGGTTGTGGATTCGTTTGGGAATGATCGGAGGGCTTAATACTCACTTGCGGCAAATTCGCCGTTCCTTGACAACCAGATAGAGTCAACATCGAAAAGACAAGCAGAATAACGAGCTTGACATAGAAACCGGATCTGCATTTATTCACCGGTACCAACCTTCTTTCTAGAACAGGCTTTAGCCGAGCCTTTATAAAGATTCTTTCCTTCTTCATAATACTTTCACAACAAGTATATCATTCTTTTTAGGCCTTAACTATTTGTAATGATAGGATACCAAACAGGGTCACAATTAACTCCGTGTAGTAAAGAACCCGAACCCAGTAGTTAGCTACGAGGCTCGGGCCGATCATCCTGTTTTTCAGCTCGCTACATTGTCATTTTGATCTTGCTGCTTATCTTTCATTTCATTTTTCAAAGCGTTTTCCCCATTCGGTTCAGCTTTGAACTCCTTAATTCCCCATCCTAAGGCCTTTCCAACATCGGAAAGCTTTTCAGCTCGCTACAAGGTTCTTTCTTTGTTCCGTGCCAATATCACAAGGGTATTTTAACGGATTTTTCTTCATTTAACAATTAGGGAAAAACCTGTCATGTCAGGATATCCCCTAATTCAATAAAGGCGATTTTTGATCAGTCTTAGTAATAAAAATAGCTGCCCTAGTGATGACACAAACCACTACTTTGCGTTTTCTATTATCTTGACAATATCTTTAGGTTTTAAACCTTCCTTTACGATACAACTTTTTTATTAATGCCGAGAGCATATTGTGCATACTGATTGACCTGCTCCGCTGATACGGTCAGCCAAGCGACAGCCACTTCCGTATCGGTTATAAATTTCTATTTATTCTTCATTGCTTCAACGATCATTGCTTTAGGTGGAACCGCATATTCCTTTCCTTGATATACCCAAACCCGGCAGTCAACATCTTCACCGCATAAATCGCCGCAAGATTCGCATAAACTCTCTTTGACCTCCATTTGAATATCATGACCGTTCACTCGAATGGTAGGGGAACTGACGAACTTATATTGCTTAGCGAGCTCTTCAGTATTTACATTTATTTTATTTACAACCACTTCAACATCCGTTGCCTTAAGAACCGTTGATACTTCTGAAAGAGCTTCATCAAGGCTTGTATCTGTTCCCTGACAGCGTGTACAGACACTTACATCAAGAAACAATGAATCTATTATGATGCGTCTTTTTCCCATTTTGACGTCTTTTGAGGCATCACAACAACTAGGGCCACAGCCACAGCTTGTGGAACCATTGCTCTTTAACACATGAACCAGCTCCTTGTATTATTTATTTTTATATGACGACACAGCAAAAGTAAACAGGACGCAAGTAATTTCTATTTTCCAAAACCTTCAATTATTGCAATTTCTCTTATAGCCGATTATTTATAATTGGTTTCCAATAAATTTCACCTCACATCTATTTCTATCGATATGTTATAGTATATGCTTCATATCGATCTTCGTCAATATGCTTTCTGCTTTTGTATTTGACTTAGATTATCTTAATAAAAAGCAATCCCCACTCTATTGCCTTTACCAACGTATGCAGAGTGACCTTTGTATTCCCGATTTCGATATGATTGGGGTTGTAATCAGGCAGAAAAAGAGGAGAGCATCTCCATCTATCTAAATATTACAGGGGTGGCGTCCATTAGGGAAAAAGCTAATCTCTAATAATCTACCTTTTATTATTCTTTTTCCGCTGATAAAATATCGTAAAGTGAGCGGTTCACCTTCACGGTTCATCGTGAACCCTTCCTTAGTTCACTTACAAGTCAGACCTTCCTCTTGACGGGAAGGTCTGTATTTTACCCGCCTACCCAGAATCTGGCCGCTTCAAATAGTACATATTACTGCTCTTTCCACCGTTTTCGCGCCACCGCTGCTCTTTTTGAAGATATCCGCTCTTCTCTAGGTCGGCAATGGCACGCTTGACGGTGCTCCGGGACAGCTTCAGCTCCCTGGCGATGGTACCAATCGCCGGATAGCATTTGCCTTCCTTGCCGGAGCGGTCGGAAAGATACATATAGACGGACCTTGCGCGGTGCGGCAATTCGGAGGAATAAAGCAAGGTAAAGTACCCCATAGCGTCACCTCCTTGTGGACTTCTGCTTTTGAACAAACGGATCGAGATTGATCGCTGGTCCCGGCGTATGAGGCATTCCACCTGACCCGGACTCAGTAGTTTTTGACTCTTTCGGCCCGTCATCATAGACGGCGTGGCGCCGGATGATTTCTTCCTCTAGGGTGAACCGGTCGGCGTACTCCACTTTTCGGGCGGATTGCTCCGCAATCTCATAGGGCTTGCCGAAGACGATCCCCCATGCAAGGAAGAGCTTTAGCCGTGTCCGCATTGGATAGGCCCCTGTTTTAGTCACGATAAAATGACCCTTGGGCATAGATTTCAGCTCGTCGGAGGTCATCAGCGGTCGTTCGATCATCTGCAGGGATTGGCTGGGATCGTTCTTCCCGCGGCTGACAGAGCCGCTCATAACCGTCTTACTGCCGAGGGCCTTCGATAATATCTGTGCCGATTTCATCAAGGAACATCATCACCCGGTTAGGGAGCTTGCCGCCATACTCGTCGTCTACCGAGAGAATTTCCCTGTAGAGCTGCTGAACGATCAGACTGATGATGAAATACTTCGTGTTATCTCTTCTGGCATAACTAGAAAAATAGCACTTTTTCAGTACAAACCTTTCAGGGTCGATGGCCGTATCAAAACACAGCACCTGCTCCAGTTCGGAGTCCAGAAAGGCGTTGAGCCTTGAAAGGGCAGTAGAGAGGACGCTCTGCATGGCCTGTTCCGCAGAATTAAGAGCCGCGCCTGCAAACCATTTGGTTTTGTGTTCGTCCGGCAGGTGAGCCAGAAGGAGCTGGAACAGGGTGCGTCCCTTAACGCCGCTGGGTGCCAGCAGATCCTGAATGAGCTTGAACACAGACACAATGTGCCGCTGCTTTGGTTCGCAGTATTCAGCAATCAAAAGAATGACAGATGTCAGAAGCCCTTCCGCCGCATCGTAGAAGAATGCGTTTTGCCCTGCGGACGCCACATCAAAGCCTCCGGAGTTGATGATGGTTTTGGCGGTGATCTTGGCGTATTTTTCTGCTCTGGCTTTGTACGCCAGATTCTGAGGATTGGTAAGGTACAGATCCATGTACCGGTTGACGAGATGGAGAAGATTATTGCCGTCCGAGCGGGTGGGGTTTCTCAGGTCAATGACGGCCACCTGGTAGCCATAAAGCTCCTCGGCAATGCTACCGTAATTGCGGTAGAGGTCACCTTTGGTATCCGTCGTGATAAAACTCATGCCGCAGGCACAGGTATATTCCAGGGATAAAAAGCCGATCACGCCGAACATGGTCAGCGCCACGACGACCAGTGTAATGATTTGGGATACCTGCACGGTGCTCCCCCTTACATTGTCATGGTTAAATTTCGGGTTTGATCTTGTTTCGGCAGCATAACCTGTGGTTCCCGTTCAATGAACATCCTCGTCCCAACACAGTCCAAAGCAAGACGAAGATAGGAACTGGCAAGGTACCGCTGATCTTCCACTCCCCGAATTCCAGGCTTATGTGCGATACGGTCTATATCTGTTAGATCCCGTCGTATATCCTCCATCCGGGTGCGCAGCCACCCCCTGTCCACATGGGGACGGTAGCTGGACTGCAGTTTTTTAATGAGCTGTTCTGCTGTCACAGGACGCCCCATCTGCCGGCATAACTCCTTGGCCAAAAGCAGCTCTAAGCATCAAAGTAATGCCTGTCCAGCCAGAGAGGTAAGCAATTATCGGATAAGAAACATAGTTTATGAAGGTTTTTATAATAGCCAACCCGACCATGATTATCAAAATGTCATTGAGAACTGCAAAAAACATCTCATTGAAATGAAGTACATACCTTTAGCACAACAGGGACAGGACGATTATATTTTTGTGGACAAGCCTTTGGACTTCCTCCTTCCCGGAGAACATGAAGCCTATTTAAAGAAATTTGGGATTGAGGAGCGGAGTCATTCAAAAGCTCAAGTACCTTATACTATTCAATACCACGCAATAACCGATAAAGACGTAGCGGCGCCTTGCTCAATCACATGTTTGATCCAGAGCATTATGACGATCCTTTTGAAGAAATGCACCCATCTGCCGCCGCTCCATCCAAGAATTTATCATGCGAACTGTGTGACGGGCACTATGTAGTGAGGCACGGGACGCATGGCGCTTTCTTCGGCTGCAGCAATTTTCCCCGATGCCGAAGCACGAAGACCATTGAAGAGCAAACATATGCCTGGTTTAAGGAGCAAGGAATTCGTATCTATGAGGTCGAACAGCCCTGCTGGAAATGTGGGAAACCGATAAAACTTCGCAGCTACTTTCCCCATCTTGATCTTCTGTTGGATCAGCCTGAACTGGCTCAAAAACTGGATTTAAGCATCATTCGGCTGAGTATTGTTGATACATTGGATGAGTATCTTTCCTCTAAGTACCAAGAAATATATTCGAGGTTCAGCAAGAAATTTGATGGCGAGTATGTGGCAAATAATTGCCCCTATTGTCACAGCCTACAAGGCAATACTATGTCACTCAAAACTGCCTATAACTATTTGACTGAGCGGATTAGAAAACGTCAGTGATGATAAGAGCGTTTTGATTTTGATCCTCTATACAAACTAAAGCACTCTTTCGTTCCAAGTGAAACCAAAGAGCACTAACAACGAAACAATCCGGACTGAGCAAATTCCCCCGCTCAACGATGTGATCGAGGATCTTGATCGTACGGGCAAAAAGGTCCACCTGACCACCACTGATCCCTCCGCCCATCTCAAATTCGTGCTTGATGAGAGCAGTGGTATCACCATGAGCCATATCGATGAACAGGCTGAACTGGCCAAGTATCAGGAAGAGGTTCTGGCCAAAGCCCGGGAAACCATGTCTGAGGCGGATATCACCTATATCGAAGAGGATTTGCAGCGAGCGGGAATTGCAACAAAGTGGTGGCTGATCAATTCTTCCCTTTACCGGACCGGTACCAGCAATCAGCTGTTGTCAGCCAAAGCCGGCCATGAAGTTAAGTGGATCAACAAAGTCGCTGAGCATTCAAACGGGCACTTTGCAGTTATTGCCTGAAGTGCTGATGAGATTAAAGGAGATAAACTGCTCAGTCTGTAAACTACAACCAATGCTTCCTCTTTGTTATGAGACCGGAAACGGTCTCTTTTTGCATATCCACCATCAATACTCTGACATAGAGCTGCAGGGAGAGTTACCCGGGTGTCTGGGTCAGATGTATTTAAAAATGATGAAAGCGGCCCAACGGCCGCCTTTCACTTTCTACTCTTCATCATATTAAATTATTTTATATTTCAGCGACCTGCTCCCTACTTCTTTTGAGAGCAGCATAGAACATTTCTTTCATCATAGTACATATTGCAATCATCATCCAGAATCTCTTTGATCTTTTTCTTGGCACGGTGTAATCGGATTTTGGCATTGTCCAGGGAACAATTAAGGATTTCTGCGATTTCCTGATTGCTATAGCCATTGATATCCAGATACAAAGGAGTGCGGTAATTTTCACGTAACAGCTGGATTTTGCTTCTAATACATTCCGACATCAGTTTTTGTTCTACTTCTTCAGCAGAGCTGTCTTCCGTAATCACTTGCCCCTCAAAGTCATCGATCAAAATGGGATTTTTCTTCCGCACGTGATCCAGAAACAAATTGTAGCCAATTCTGTTTAACCAAACGATGATGCTGGCTTCATGTCGGAACGTATCCAGCTTATTCAGCGCTCTGATAAAAGTCTCCTGAACCAGATCCTCAGTAAGAACAGGATCATTTGTGGCATTTAACAGAAATGAAAAAACCTTGGGGTAATTCTCTTGATAAAGCTCTGTAACCTTGGGGTCCTGCATGCTCATTGGATCTCACTCCTACTCTTCTCAGAAGCTCAGGTCCTACTCATCCAAACTTTTACCTGTGGGCATTAGTTATTTTCTCAATTGTATCATATAGAGCTTGTAGGCTACCATCTTTTGGGTCATCACATTTTTGAGCTTTATGAATTCATGACGTTCCATTAACTCCAGCACCAGTTGCTTATGCATTAGCCTCATTGCTTTGCTGACTCTCTGTTTTCAGCTCCGAGATTGGTCTTTCTTTAACTGGCAAATAACTGAGTGCAGCAACAAAACTCAAAAGTATTGCCGTTATCCAGATCGCCTGATATGAGCCGGTCCGATCGAACAGCACTCCCCCCAACCAGCCTCCGGCAAAGCTGCCGATCTGATGCATGACAAAGATTAGGCCCGAAAGGGTGGAAAGGTATTTGACCCCAAAGATAGTCGCTAAAGTCCCATTGGTCAGAGGTACCGTTCCCAGCCAGATCAGCCCAATCGCACCTGAGAACAGATACACCGTAGTTTGACTGATCGGCGTTAAGATAAATATCAGGATAATTATTGCCCGGAGAAAAAAGATGGCGCTGAGCAAATAAGGTTTGGGAAACTTGCCTCCCAAATATCCGGCCAGTAAAGAACCAAGCATATTAGTAAACCCAATGATCGCCAAGGCGTTTACCGCAACGGTTTGCGTAAGTCCCTGGTCTTGAACATAGGCCGCTAAGTGCGTAAGCATAAAAACAACCTGAAAACCGCAAACGGCAAACCCAATACCTAATAACCAGAAATCCCGATGCTTAAATGCCTCACTCAATGCTGAGCCTGTATCCCTTTTTTCCTGAAGCGGCTTCTTCTCCTCAATCAGCCCTATGGAGAGCACGAACATTAGGATACAGGTCATGGCCAGTATAATGATCGTCTTAAACCAGCCAAAAGAGTTGATCAATGACTGTGCAGAAGGGGGAACCACGAACATACCAAAGGATGCACCCATTCCTGCAATACCCAGCACCAGACTCCTTCTTCTCGCTTCAAATGCCCGGCCCAGTGCGCCAAAAATAACCGCAAAGCTGCTTCCGCCCAGTCCTATCCCGATCAGCACCCCAGCGCTGAGGGTTAGCCCTACACCAGTTGAAGAGTAGGCCATAAATGCCAGTCCCAGTACATAAGCTAAGGCTCCAATCAGCAAAGCCTTACTGGTTCCATATTTGTCGGCAATCCAGCCTGTAAAAGGCTGAGTAATTCCCCAAACCAAATTCTGTAGTGCCAATGCCAAAGAGAACGTCTCCCTACCGTATCCCAAATCGCCGGTCATAGGTTTTAAGAAAATCCCAAAGCTTTGCCGGAAGCCCAAAGCCAGGGCTAATATAATACTGCCGCATATCAACATCATGAGAGGTGATGCTGCAAAAGTCCGTTTATTATCCTTCATGCTCTTTCTTCTTTCTTTTAGAAATCATCCAGTATCCGCATGACTGAAATACTCCAGCCATGCGGACAGAATCTGCAGAACAATTTGCTTTCATTGGTCTCAAGTGATCTAGCAACATTTGCCGCTGCTTTTTGCCGGGTTGGCAATAAGCTCCGCAGGGTTTGAAACCAGTTTATCCATACTGTTAGCTGCCCCGCTTCTCACTGTTCTTCCGACTTCAATCGCCTCTTTGATTTCCTCTTCTGTAAGTCCAGCCTTTAAACCCTTATTGACATGGGTCTGGATACAGGGATGACAATTTGCTGCCACAGAAGCGCCTATGGCAATCAGCTCAACTGTTTTAACATCAAAGCTCATTTTCAATACACCTCCTTTTACCCTTATAGACGAAATAGAAATTAAAAGGATACACCCCAAAAACTGATCCATAAAAAGAACAGAGGAATGCAGCTTTTGTTACATTCCGGCTGGAAGGATGATCCGCCCTTCGTTATCTACGACAGCTTTCATTCCAATAATCTTCATAGAGATTTCCTCCTTAAAATTGACCCCCAGAATGGGGTTAGAGTTGCTAGTCAAATAACTAGTCGGCATCGAAAAGATTGATTTGGGATGGCATATCCCGGATCCGCTCTCCGGTGTCATAATTGGAAATCAGGACTTCAGCATATTCACTGCCGTTCTCGTAGCGCTGGGCCAGGTTATTGATGCGGCTGACCGCCTCGATGCTGAAGTCCTGATACAATTCCCTGATGAACTCGCAATCATTGTAGCTGAGCAGCCATTTCCCCTGGCAGCCGGCCAAGGTATCCCGCAGCCTGGCGTGATCTTCTTTCTTGAATTCCACAGCGTAATGACCTTCCGTCTGGTAATAGGGAGGATCACAATAGATGAAGGCGCTCTCCCGGTCGTACTGGCGAATGAGTTCTGCAAAGTCTTTGTTCTCGATCACCGTATTCTTGAGTCTCCGGCTTCCCTGCCAGAGCAGATGGAATGTTTTCCGGATATCAAAAGGCTGGCAGCTGTAACTGGTGTAACCGCTGCCGTAGCTGTAACGGATCAGTTTATAAAAGGCGGCAGCGCGTTTGACGTCGTTCATCTGAGCGTTTTCCAAAAGGATCGGCTTGATTTCCTCAAACTGCAGTTCTGAAAGATGCCGCTCGGCAAGCTCCAGTTCCTCCTGCAGGTACGGGTTGGTGAATTCATCCTTCTCCAGATATTTTTTCAGGACACTGAATTCATCACGGCCATTGAGAGGAAAGAAGTTCAGTTCCTTTAAGAAAGCCAGGGGACGGTCACGGACACAGCGGAACAGGTTGGCCAGGTCAGAATTAAAATCGTTGTAGACTTCCATAGGTGTGTTGGGCGGTTTGCCAAAGATCACCCAGCCACCGCTGCCGAACACCTCAATGTACCGTTCAAATTCTTTGGGCATGCGCTGATAGATCAGATCCCGTAGGGCTTTCTTACCGCCTACCCAGCTGATGATGCTGTTCATTCCATCACCTGCCTTCGCTTCGGCGGCTGATTTTCTCCACTTCGGTTTTCAGGCAGGAGCCGCCAGGACTCCAGCAGATAAAACCGACACTGGGATAGGAGCAGCCCTCACAGCAGGCAGGATTTTGGGGCTGGGGCACGGTGCATTTGTTGGGCGGACCAATCGTTCCTTCGCTGGTTCTTGCTTCTGGGGTTACATCATGGTTCATGATTCAGCTCCTTTCTCGGAAAAACAAAAAAGGCGCTGCCTTTTTTGTAAAGACAGCGCCTTCTCGTTCTTTAATTGAGTTGTATGGGCTACAGCATCTGCTGACCAAGCTGTGAATTGGAATACTCCAGCATCATCTCCCGGTCGTTACGACAAATGACGCCATAGTCTGTTGCGTGGACATTGGTTTCCCGCATCCATTTGAAACCGGAGCGGAAAAAGTCAATGAGCTTTAGCTCAGGAGCATCTTCGGGTATCTGATAACGATTCAGGAATTTCTGCATTGCATAATCCTCCAAGGAGGATAGCTCTGGATAAAAGTCAAAGCAGTCAAGGTTTTGGGTAAGGTCAAGCACATAATCGATGCCTTTGCCATAAGCAATTTCAAACACGGCTTTAAACTTCGGAAATTCACCCCTATGCTCCAGCTCACGAATGCGTTCTGCGAGCAAATTCATTTTATCGATATCCTCACTGAGAGAAAGGGCATACTCCAAAGAAGGGAAGGGACTCTCACATTGACAAATCACACACTCCTCAAGAGACTCACGCCTAGCTGTTCTATGGCCACAATGATTTCTTTTTCAGCAGCCGGCAGAAGAAGCGATACGGTATGCTCGAAATCAGGAACAGCGGGAGTTAAGGCGGCATCCATAAGCCGGAGCTTTAAAACATAGGGAGGCTCCTCCGGCAGATCAGGCAGATGAGTACCATCATAAACTTCATT
Organism: Desulfosporosinus youngiae DSM 17734; assembly: GCF_000244895.1. Classification (NCBI taxonomy): domain Bacteria; kingdom Bacillati; phylum Bacillota; class Clostridia; order Eubacteriales; family Desulfitobacteriaceae; genus Desulfosporosinus; species Desulfosporosinus youngiae. The sequence continues at coordinate 1,542,047 of NZ_CM001441.1, read as the reverse complement.
CCAACCTCCGGACCCTTTTACTACATAGCATCCCTTGTAATAAATACCGCCCTCCGCTTCCCTCTCACGACGGCCGATTTTCTCGTAATCCAATAGTTCCAGCATCTCTTCTTGATATTCAGGAGGTATATGGTTGATTGCATCAATGAAGTCGTTGTATACGTAGAACTCTCCAAGTTCACGGTCATTCCTTGCCGAAATCACATGGACCTCGCCTAAATTGTAGGTCAGATTGATAAGGTCACGCATTCCCATTCTTTCATCGCCCTTGATGACGCATCCGGCAAAGGCGATCCTTTCATACTCATCCATAGTACTGATGCGCCAAGATAAACATTAAGCTTGAAAATATATTCTTTGTCATCGGCGGGACCAAGCTGTATTTGCATATTGCTTCTGGGATCAGGGGCCGTGTGTGGTTTCAGCTCCTGCTCGGACTTAAGAACGTGCTTGCCACTGTTCCAGAAGCTGACGGAGGTTTCATCGTCCTGTGTTTTGATGGGACGCTGCCCGGCTACTTCACTTCGGCCATCTGCATTTTGACCGATCACAAAATCCCGAGGCTTGGCTGTTTCCTCATCGGAAAAAGATGCTCTTAACCTAGCGGTCACAGCTCGCCACAATTCGCTGTCGATAATCCCCACTGACGGGCACACTCTGTAGTCCTTTTCTTTGAGAGTACCTCCGCCAATTTGTTCTTCTTCTGAAATGGTTTGAGTAGGATTGCTATCGTTTTTCACCACATATCCAAGGAGAGTATATGCTCCGCCATGGTTGGACTCGTATACCGCTGCCACCTTTTCATAATCCAGATAGGGCCACGCGCTATCATGAATATCAATGTCACCGCTTTCCACAAGGTAGATGCCCAGCTCTCTCGGAGTAGTGACATCCTGAAAGAATTTATAACTTTGCAGATTGCCTGTAATTCTCATAAGATCTTCAATCCCATTCACCGATTCCAAGTCCAGCGCGGCGGAGAAGATGGCCGCATCCCTATCGGACATTTTATTAATCACCGTTGCCAGGGTATCTAACTGTGCAAGGGAATCATCTTCATGAATGTACCTTTTCAAGTTGGAAACGGAAGATATGGTTGCCGATATGCGAGTGTTCAGGTTTTCTGAGTCAATGCCATCCAGTACTGCATGGACTTCGCCCATCTCTGCGGGAGATGTGGGCAGGTCAAGCCAGACACCTTGCCCTTGGTTACCCCTGGTCAGAAATACTTTTAACATGTTGGTTCCTCCAATTATTTTTTATTGAGTTCTTAAAAAAGGCATAAAAAAACGGGCATATCTTCGTTGCGAAAATATGCCCGCTCCTTTTGCTGTGTTTTCTATATTCAGTTGTTTGCGATGGAGCTGATGTCATCTATAAAATGGGCTAAAAATAGAGGCCAAAAAATGCGTTTTTTGGCCCCCATTTTTGCCTGTTTTTTGCTCCCCAAACGCTATATATGGTGTCTGAACCGTCTTATTTGCCCCTTTGGCCACTAGACGTCATCATTATTGTACTCTCAACGTGCTGTGCTTTTAAAAGGATATCCATGCTCCCATGTAGAGAGCGGCTATTACGGATCTTCTTTCTAGTGGAGTTGTTACAATTTCAATCCACGCTCCCGTGTAGAGAGCGACATAGGTACCTGGCGTTCCGCGATACTCCATGCCCGATTTCAATCCACGCTCCCGTGTAGAGAGCGACAGCAAAAACTAATAAAAACCGTCTTATTTCAGATAGTCTTACCCTATTTTATTCCGTTGTTCACCAAAAACCCAGCCATTCCCTAATAGTCTCTACATATTTCAGTAAATTCTCACACGCTTCGCGGTGCGAACCCCCCAGGAATTTTATGTTCACTACACATTCGCACTAAAATAATGCGTATATCCTCAATCTCCTTTTCTTGATATACCTTCGACCTAAATATTAGAAAAGACAGCGTTTTTATTTTAGATGCGAATGCATTTTTTACTCAATTAGAGCCACGCACTTGGAGAGAATAGTTCGTTTTATAATTAGTAAGGCCAATAGAAAACACCTCTTTTATTTGGTATAGTGGGTTTGACTAGAACACTGATTGGAGCTGCAAAAGTTGAATTATTAATGAAGCAACTACCCGAAGGGGGCACTATAAATATGAAAAGAAAATTAATCAACTGGATAATATTGGTCGCAGCAATTGGGATGATGCAATTTGTTATTTATCCCACATTTATTGCTCCATATACACCGATAAATACCGGCGATGGAAGTAGTAAGATTGGTGATACTGTGACCGTTGATAACCTGGAATATACTATTAACCAGACTAAATCCGATGCCTATTCTGGTGGGACTTTAGCCTATATTTTAGGAACTGGCAAGAAAACAGTCCATGTATCTGTAACAATTAAGAATTCCACGAAAAAGGATTATAGTTTTAATGTCAATCTCCATTTTGTGGTTATCGGTGCTAAGAAAGATTCTATCCCAATTCCTTTATCTACTACAAATTTAAATCAGACTATCCTGGCAGGAGGAACTATTCAAGGCGAATTTTCCTATGAAGCCCAATCTAACCACAAATATTTTATTATGAATATATTAAAGAACACAAATGATGAATTTGATCCTTCAGCAGAAATAGCCCTGATCAATTTAGTAACCCCATAGAATTCCGGCCGCAGCCCGAGCAGTTTCTCAAACTCCCGAACTTCAACATCAACCTGATAAATTTTCCGGAAAAATAAAATCCCTTTCTTCTCGCACCCTATAAAAAGGATGCTGCCTTCCGTCACAATCCAATATTATCTACAGAACAAAGGATTTACGAACTCGTCATTTAGACAGGCAAAACCGAAATAATATAGCCGCCGGCTATTAAGCTCAGAACATTGGCCGCAACAACATAAATCCTGACCCGGCAGGGGGAATGTTCCCGGATGAGATAAGCAAGGCCTATAAGTTCAGCCGCAAAGACAAAGAACTCGCCAACGATCAGATTGATCAGCAAATAACTGGGCAGCAGCGAACCCCCATAATTCAGCCAAATATTCAAGGCCCCTTGGGTCACCAGATTGACAGCCAGAAAGATCAGCCAGCTTCTCCCGCTTCTAAAGCCAAACAGCCAAAAGACAGCCCCTTCTATCATCAGGGTAAGCACCACCCTGATTGACACCAAAATCCCCCGGCGAAAAGGATATTGGCCGAGGGTAAGCTTTTGTTCCCCTAAATCTAAAGTGAAGACGTTATTGTAACCCGCCAGGGGAGTATCCAGACTGCATTCAAAACTGTTCCCCTCCGCTGGGACCTTGAACCTGTAGTTATCACCGGCCTGCATATCCCGGGAGTAGAAAACGTAATACCCTTCCCAGGCAGCCCTCCGCACCGAGGCTTCAGGTTTATTGTCGTTAGATACCATTACAATCGAAAGATCATCCGGCGGATTATTGATAAGAATAACCAGTGACGGCGGCTCCGCAGAATTTGCCAAAGCTGCCCCAGGCAGAATGGATATCAGCAACGCACATAATGCCATAACCAATAGGAAATATTTGCTGGATTTGTTCATCTCAAAACCCCTTATAAAAATCCTGCCTTGGGAAAACACCTGAGCTTTAATTCCGAAAAACCCAGAAATAGTTATTGTTAAGATATAGCCATACTAATTAAGTTGAGCTGCCACTTTCCGCCTGTAAATACTGCCTCATAGCTGGGAAAAACCGCTCCTGTATTTCCAAACCAGGATACTCCGGTTATTTTCGCCTTATCCTCATCATATTCCTTTATTTCTACCCACAACAAGGAACCGTCCAAGGTTCTTATTAACCTGCCGTCAGCATCAACTTCAAAGTGGCTATTATCGATCTTATCTTTATCAAAGCCGTAGACATTCTCGGACAGACTCTTTAACTTATTTAACACCTCTGATTTTGCCTCATCACCCAGCCCGGCCAAGGTATCTAATTTTACGGCAATAAATCCGTTGCCGCCATTCTCCTCTCGAAAGGCACCTTCCATCACGGCCAGGTATAAATCCATTCGCTTTCTTTCATCGGCACTGACTTTTTGATCAAAAACTTTATTGCCCTCATTATTGGCATTTTCCTCAGCCGAACTGCAGCCGGCAAGCAACCCGGTAATGACCGCCGTCATAATAATCAGCCCTATAAAAAGCCTTCGTTTCATTTCCTCACCCTTTTCACGTCATTTCTTAATATAGACGGAAACCGAGGCGAGTTTCTTCTGTCTTAATTTCATAATTTCAGCTTAACGTTCGAAATAGTCACCAGCCACTTCGAAAAAGCTTCCCACTTCCGGCAAACTTCAGCCGGAAAATCTTCTCCCGGAGCCTCACTCTCGGTTATCACTTCGTCCTGGTGAGGCCCATAGTATCCTACCGCTGAGGCGTTAAGGAAAACCTTCGGCTTTATTATCCCTCATTAATGGCCGTAACAAGCGAGCACGTACTCTTAATCCTGCTGTTCACGATCTCCTGCTTCACTGACTCACTCCAGCGGCGATTACCGATGGACTCACCGCTGTGGTCCCAGTCTCAAAGGCTTTTCTCCGTTGTTATGAAAATATGATTAAAAACAGGCAAACCGTTGCTCCACCATGTTTGGAAATAATCCTCTGTCATTGTCCTATTCCCTGAAAGGTCGGCATTTTCATCCCCATCCCTGCCGGAATCAAAAAAATACAACTCCTGTTTAACATCGTCATAACCTACCAATGTCATATAGTGCTGCCAGAATAGTCCATTACCCACCAGAACGATCAGCGGCTTATTCCCCTGCACAAGCCTCGTCTTTAAAGAATTGAGATCTCCTTGATAAATAGCCGGCTGATATCCCTGAGAGCGAAGATAGGTTATGATTCCCTTGGGCAAAACATAGCCTGAAACCGGAATTTTATAAGGAATGTCCGCATAGACCTCCGCTCCCCCAAGGTTTTGACCCAGATTTCTTAGAACAAAAGCAGTGGAAAATGCCGCACACTGACTTTTTCCCTGGCGTTCAAATCCGGTATTGATGGGTACCGCAAATTGAGTGGGCAACTTGTCCTCCGCTGTCAATTCTTTGGTCGGAAAAGGTGTCAGAACATGAATGATTCCAGCCAGGAGCAAAAACAGTATACCTACCAACAGCCATTTTATGCCCTTTTTCTTTTTTAATCTCATATCAGCCTCCAAGCTTTCGCTTCTGGTTGTTTTCTAAGTCTCCTTAATTATCCATCACGCAAAAAATGGTCCATCCCTGGGAATGCAAATACCGATATACTTGGTAATTCAACATCCTTACCGATTCCACCTTCCGGGTGGATATAAATGGGCACAATATTACTGAACAACCCTTTGGCAGGTGATATGATATGGACAATAACAAAAACCACAGGTACATTGTGAACGAGGGAGAATAAGAGGTACCAGATCTCTAAAGATCTAACCCGACCAAGTTAAACCAAGCAGTTTCAAACATCTATATTGACTAGCCGGTATAACTATTTTAAACTTAATTCAGACGAACGGAGGTGAATTAATGAGTGAAACCTTAACGGCTGCCGAAGCTGCTAAAATCCTGAAAGTTTCAACATACACCCTTTATGAGCTTGTTAAACGCGGCGAGATACCAGCCCACCACATAGGCCGACAACTTCGCATTAACCCGGCTGTTCTACAGAAATACCTACACGGAACAGCTGACAGTCCCACTGCACAGTCAACTACATCTCATAATTCACCTGCTTTGCCAATGCTTCGCTTTATTGGAAGTCACGATCCTGTCGTCGAACTGCTTTTTGAGTTTCTCAGGCATTCTGCAATACCTGTCGAGTCTTCTCTATCATTTAAAGGGAGTATGGATGGACTTATTGCCCTCTATCGCCGAGAAGCGGATATTTCGGGAGTACATCTTTGGGATGAATCCTCCAAAGACTATAATATCTCCTTTGTCAAGCATGTTCTTCCCGGGGAATCCTTTTGTATCGTGAATTTAGTTCAACGGGAACAAGGGTTCATCGTTGCCCCCGGCAATCCTTTTAATATCCGGACCTGGGCCGACATTTCAATAGAAGGTTTGCAATTTATCAACCGGCAAAAAGGATCCGGAACCCGTCTGCGCCTTGATGCTTTTCTTAAATCTGCTAAGATTTCTCCCGGCCGGATTTTAGGCTATGAACATGAAGAAACCACCCACTCCGGAGTTGCTTGCCTCGTAGCGAGTGGACAGGCCGATGCCGGCCTCGGAGTAAAATCAGCGGCCCAAAGGCTTGGCCTGGGTTTTATCCCTCTATTTAATGAGCGCTATGATCTCGTCTGTTTAGGGAAAACCGCTAAATCTCCTGTTTGGCAACGACTGCAGGAAGTTTTAAATTCCCCGGGATTCATTCAGGCTATTAACCAACAGCAAGGGTATGATACCTCTTTAACAGGCAGCATAATTTTAAAAACTTAATAATGAAGTTACTTAATTAATAAGGCGAAAGGAAATGACATTAAATGAAGATTAGACATTACATTAATTCTAGTTTCGCACTCCTTATTATTGCCCTTATGATACTCGCCGTAGGGTGCGGAAAAACAACTCCGGCACCTCAAACATCTGAACCTCCAAAACCTGCAAACCCCGACTTGATTTTAGCTACCACCACAAGTACCCAAGACAGTGGTCTGCTCGATGCCCTTATCCCTGTTTTCGAACAAAATACGGGCTATAAGGTCAAAACAGTTGCTGTAGGTACAGGAGCTGCTTTAGCCATGGGGGAAAAAGGGGATGCAGATGTACTATTAGTACATGCTCCCGCCTCGGAAAAAAAATTAGTTGACAACCAAACCGCCATCAACTACCAACTTGTTATGCATAACGATTTCATTATCGTAGGCCCTGCTGCTGATCCTGCTAAAGTTAAAGAGACAAAAACAACGACAGACGCCTTAAAAGCTATAGCTGCCAGTTCCTCAATCTTTGTCTCCCGCGGGGATGATTCCGGAACCGACAAAATGGAAAAAGCTTTATGGACCCAAGCTGCTGTTAAACCTTCTGAAGATAAATATCAAGCAACCGGGCAGGGCATGGGACAGACCCTCACCGTGACTTCTGAGAAAGAGGGATATACCTTAACAGACCGGGCAACCTTCCTGGCGACTCAGAAAAACTTAACCCTTGAGATCCTGCTTCAAGGAGATGCGTCCCTCTTAAATATTTATCACGTCATGCAAGTTAATCCTGAAAAGTTTCCTAAAGTAAATGCCGATGGAGCTAAAGCTTTTGTGGATTTTATGACAAGTCCGGACACTCAGACACTGATCGGTACCTTTGGCAAAGACAAATATGGCCAGGCCCTCTTCTTTCCTGATGCCGGCAAAAAAATGGAGGACCTGGGCAAGTAAAACACATTATTCAACGTAAGGAAGGAACTGTCGCTTAAGTGGAAATGATTTGGGAAGGAATCCGAGCAGCCATTCACCTCCTGTTGACCGGAGATCCCGAAGTTTTGGAAATTACCTGGCTAACCCTCAAAATTTCCGGTGCCGGAACACTAATCAGCCTCCTCATCGGAATTCCCTTTGGTACACTCCTAGCTCTCAAACCCTTCCCGGGACGGCGCTTTATTCTAAGCATCGTCAACACCGGGATGGGTTTGCCTCCGGTAGTCGTTGGCTTATGGGTTTCCATCTTTCTTTGGCGCTCCGGCCCTTTTGGTTTCTTAAACATCATCTATACTCCAACCGCCATTATCATTGCCCAAGCTATTATTGCCTCTCCTATTATCGCCGCCTTGACCTGTGCCGCTCTTCAACAAACGGATCCAAAACTAAGACTTCAAATCCGGGCGCTGGGGGCTACCCGTCTGCAATATATCGGGCTGCTTCTCAGGGAAATCCGTTTTGCTCTTTTGGCCGCCATTATTGCCGGATTCGGCGCTATTGTCTCTGAGATCGGGGCATCAATGGCTGTCGGAGGAAATATTAAAGGACAGACCCGAGTACTTACCACGGCAACTGTCCTGGAGGTCTCGAAAGGCAACTTTGACATTGCCATTGCCTTAAGTATAATTTTATGCCTCTTAGCCTATGGGGCCACCTTATGCTTAACTTTACTTCAACAGAAACAACAAGGAGGCTCTTAATGCTCAAAGCTCAGGAGATTACTTGGGTACAGGATCATAAAACTATTTTACAGAGTATAAATTTCCATTTGTTGCCGGGAGAATGTGCTGGTCTCATCGGTCCGAATGGATCCGGCAAAAGCAGTTTGTTGAAAATCCTGGCTTTTTTAGAGACTCCATCCTCCGGACAGCTCTTTTTTCAAGACCAACCCGTACCTAAAAACGTCCCCCTCGCTATTCGGCGAAAAATCGCTATTGTCTTTCAGGAGTCCCTCTTACTAAATACCCGTGTTTTTGACAATGTGGCTGTCGGCTTAAAACTTCGCGGTGTCTCCGGAGCAACTATCAAAAAACGAGCAGACTATTGGCTGGAGCAATTTGGAGTAAGCCATCTTGCTAAGCAGTCGGCACGCTCTCTCTCAGGCGGAGAAGCCCAGCGGGTCAGTTTAGCACGGGCCTTTGCCATTGAACCGGACGTTTTGTTTCTGGATGAACCCTTTTCTGCCCTGGATGCTCCCACCAAAGAGGGACTCCGGGTCGACCTGGCCAAAGTTTTTAAATCCACCCAAACTACCACCGTCTTAGTAAGCCATGATTTTAAAGATATAGCTCATTTAGCCAACCGGGCTGTGATTCTGCTCCATGGGCAAGTCGCGGCGGAAGGTGCTCCTGCTGAACTGCTAAAAAATCCTCAGCAAGAAGATGTCACCCGTTTTCTCGCTCACTTTACGTTCTGAGTAGGTTAAGGCATAGAAAAAAATAGAGAGTAAGATCAGCCATTAGTTTGCCGGTCTTACTCTCTCTCGGTTCAGGCAGCTTTTAAATTATCCTTGGACACTCTATGTTACATTGCGTTCTTATAGATTTGAATCACTTGTTCAAGTGTGGCAGTACGAGGATTAGTTAATTGACAAGCATCTAATTTCGCATTGGTGGCCATCACAGTTAAGTCTTCTTCTTTAACATTCAATTCATTTAACCCGGAAGGAATTCCGACATCAGCGGACAATGTGGCGATGGCGGTTAAGCATTTTTCTGCAGCTTCTCTGACCGAAAGTCCATCAATATTTTCTCCCATTGCCTCAGCAATCTCAGCAAAACGATCGAGATTACCGATCATATTGAAGCGACAAACGTGGGGAAGAAGGATCGCGTTACAGACACCATGAGGCAAATTATAGAATCCGCCTAATTGATGTGCCATCGCATGAACATAACCTAAGCTCGCATTATTAAACGCCATACCAGCCAATAATTGTGCATAAGCCATCTTGTCACGAGCCTCAAAATCATCGCCATTTGCTACAGCACGGCGCAGATATCTGGGGATAAGTTTAAACGCCATTAAGGCAGCCGAATCAGTCACCGGCGTGGCAGCTGTGGAAACATAAGCCTCGACAGCATGAGTAAGAGCATCCATCCCGGTAGCGGCAGTTAAGCTGGGCGGTTGTTTCATCATTAACAAAGGATCATTAATCGAAACATTCGGGGTTACATGCCAGTCAACAATAGCCATTTTTATATGTCGCTCAGCATCCGTGATAATACAGAATCTTGTCATTTCAGCGGCTGTACCGGCCGTCGTGTTAATGGCAATCATTGGAGCCATCGGCAATGGAGATTTATCGACCCCTTCATAATCATTAATTCTTCCGCCATTACCTGCCACCAGGCCAATCCCTTTGGCGCAATCATGGGAAGATCCTCCGCCTACGGAAACGATCAGGTTACATCCTTCTTTCGTATAAATGTCATATCCATCATGCACGTTTTTATCCGTCGGATTTGGTTCAGCACCACCAAAAATTACAACTTTGACGCCTTCTTTTTCGATGATATCAGCAATTTCTTGGGCCATTCCTATTTTTTCGAGAAAGGCGTCGGTCACCAGCAGAACTTTTTCTCCACCCAGTAATTTTGCTTGTTTGCCAGTTTCTTGTGCTGCTCCGGCACCCATTAGGTTAACTGTAGGCATGTAATACCCATACACTTGATGAATAATTGACATTTTTCTTTCCTCCCAAATGTTTATTATATAATGTTGCATATTTATAATTGCAATATCCATGCCAAAATTCTGAAAATTTTAGTAATAAAATTCACAAACCTTGCTATTCCTATAATTCTTTATGATCTACTTCTAAATTTATAAGATTATATTTATCTGTAAATTTAATCTACTCAGTTTTTTTGCTCTAATTTGATTCACTTTGCAATGGAACAGCGTTAAATTTTGGAACACTTTTTGGATATTCGTGAAAATTTAAACTATCAACGAGGTATAATTTGAAACTTAATTTTGCAGCTAAGATTTGTGAAATTAAATATTAGTTAGAATATAACCTTAGCTTGACCTCCTATTAAGAATAGGATAGTATGCAAGTAAGAGATGGTTTGCCCAAATTAGCTGAAACTAAGTTCCCCTGAAAAGCACCTCCCATGATTTGGGATGGTGCTTTGATTGGTTAGAACTATAGAGAATTAACGGAGGCTCATCTATGGAAGCGACTAGAGAGCTGTTTTGGAATACCGGCGGAAAAGGCCTTATGTATCTTTTAGCCTTACTGTCCATGGTGATTTTTATACAAGGTCTTGGCAAGAAGATTAGGAATTGGTCAAAAGGACGACCCGTTAGTTATAATGACCTGGGTCCGCGGTTCATTAGGTTTTTATCTGACCTAATCAACCACGACACGAAGATTTTCAAAGGAACGTTTCGCCGGTTTATGCATTTAGGGATTTTTTATGGCTTTGTTATTTTAACGCTTGGAACATTAGTGATTGCCATCCAGGAGCATTTCGGATTCCCCTTATTTTACGGTCGATTCTATCTGATCCTCAGCTTATTGATGGATTTATTTGGCCTCTGGGCTATGATTGGCATTGGAATGGCTGCCTATAAGCGGTATATTGATAAGCCGGATCATGAAGATTACACCTTTGATAATGCTTTTTTACTGATTCTCATTTTTTCAATTCTCTTTACGGGTTATGTTTTAGAAGGCCTGAGAATTTATGCCACTCATGACCCCTGGGCTTGGTGGTCACCCGTTGGTTTGTTGTTTTCCGCGGCCGCTCAACTATCCGGCTTGTCTGAGCTGTCAGCCCTGACTGTTCATACTTGGTTATGGTATTTTCATATGTTGCTGGTCTTTGGCTTTATTGCCTACATCCCTTACTCCAATTTGTTTCACATGATTGCTTCTTCACTGGCCATTTTTTTTAAATCTTCTTCTCCAATCGGAGGGTTGACCCCAGTCAGCCGGCTATCCAAAGAAGTAAGCAATCCGGGCGCTGCCCGCCTTGAAGATTTCACTAAGAAGCAGCTTCTTGAATTAGATGCCTGCATTTCCTGCAAGAGGTGCCAGAAAGGCTGCCCCGCTAATATCTGCGGAGCTCCTTTATCACCGAATGTTATCATCCAGGATTTAAAAAGACACTCCCAGGCAAAGACTTTATTTTTAAGGCCTAAAGGCAAGGATTTTGACCCCTCTATTCTTGATAAGGTAATCTCAAAAGAGACCTTAATGTCTTGTACTACCTGCGGACTCTGTGAAGACAAATGCCCCATCCAAATAGAGCATATTAAAAGAATCGTCGATATGCGAAGAGCCCTGCGTCCCGACGACCCCAGCTATCCGCCGGAGCTTCAGCGGGTCTTTAAGAACATCTCGGAAAGCGGGAATCCCTGGGGATTAAGTTTAGACAGCAAGTACTATCTGTCCGGAGAATCACAAGCCCCTTTGCTTAATAAGAACCAACCGACAGATATCCTCTACTGGGTAGGGTGCTTAGGTTCTTATGAAACCCGAAACCAGAATGTCTCTCAGGTAATGTTCAAACTCTTCGAGAAAGCAGGCGTCAATTACGCAGTCTTAGGCAGAGAGGAAAAATGTTGCGGAGATTCAGTAAGACGTCTTGGCAACGAAACGCTTTTTCAACAGTTAGCTCTGGAAACTATCAGGAATTTAAACCAATATCAATTCAAAACCATAGTCACTCATTGTCCCCATTGCTATCATACGCTTAAAAATGATTATCCGCAGTTCGGCGGACATTACCAAGTGCTGCATCATTCTGAGTTTATCCTGGCACTCATTAAATCCGGCAAGCTTGAACCGAAGCCGACGAAGAATCTCAGAGTCAACTATCATGACCCCTGTTATTTAGGCAGATACAATAATATTTATCAGGCGCCCAGAGATCTTTTAACCTCGATTCCGGGACTCCAATTAATTGAGATGAAAAACAATTACTCCAGAGCCTTTTGCTGCGGGGCAGGCGGAGGGCGAATCTGGCTGGAAAATCCCCAGGAGCATTTAATCGGCCGGCGGCTGGTCGCCTATGCCTCAAAAAATAAGCCGGATATCCTGGCCAGCGCCTGTTCTTTATGTTTAAAAACCTTGGCTGAAACCTTAAGCTGTTCCGACTCAGATATTGAAAGCCTGGATATTGCGGAAATTGTGTATAAGGCACTACAGGCATAGATAAAGAGATAGATAAAAAGACCCTGAAGCAGCTTATTGAAGTCTGTCTCAGGGTCTTCAGGCTATTTAAACCAGGAACTTTCCTGTCTCCCGGACGTCATATCCGCCAAGAGCCAGCACATCTTCTTGGAAGGCTTTACTTTGAACAACGGAAATCATGGCTTTCATGCGGGGTTCGTCCAGATATTCCCGGGGAATAGCCAGATCATATCGTTCCTCCCCAACCAGCACATAATCCAGCCCCAGAGCTTCCGCAGCACTTTGAATACCCAGCCCGACATCGGCCGCTCCCGAGGCGACCGCTACGGCAATTGCCAAGTGAGTAAATTCCTCCCGGTCATACCCCAGGATTTCCCCTTGGTTGATGCCTTGCTTTTGGAGCAGGTAATCTAAAAGCACCCGCGTACCGGACCCGCCCTGACGATTAATAAACCGGACCCCCGGTTTTACTAAATCTTCAAGAGTCTTAATATTCAGGGGGTTTCCTTTCGGTACAATCAAAACCTGGGTTCTATAGACTAAATTCAGCAAAGCCACCTCTCTGCCCGGTAAAAACCGCTGCAAATAGGACCGGTTATACTCCCCTGTCTCCGGATCAAGGAGGTGAATCCCAGCGCAATGTGCTTCCCCTTTGCGCAGGGACAGAATCCCGGCCAGACTTCCTACATGAGCCGAGGCTATGCCTCCCTGCCCGCCCCTGGCCTTCATATGGCTGCTTAGCACATCTAAGGTCAGATCATGAGAACCTATGCAGACGAGAGTATCTTCCAACTCCGAAACCGGCCGCAAGAGTTCAACAGGTACGGTTTCACCCTCATGAAACCCTTCCTGCAAGCGCGGAACCCTCAGGATGCCATCTGCCCGCACCAGACTCATAGTCACGCCTGCACCCCGGCTCAACGGAGCGGCCACCCAACGTTCTCCGACTCTTCCTACTTTAACCCGCACAAATTCTTCACTGCCTAAAGAAGAAAAGACTTTTTTGCTAATGACGGTATCCAGAGAAGCCTGTGAGTCTCTGCTTAGACCTTGCAAATGCTTCACCCAGGGCTCTAAGAACAAATGAGCCGTCAAATAGGCGGATACCGGGTAACCGGGGATGCCGATGGCCGGCTTTCCTTGAACCTCTCCTAAGACCACGGGTTTACCGGGCTTAATGGCGACTCCATGCGAATAAAGAGTTCCAAACTTCTGCACCATCTGAGCTGTGTAATCATCCCGTCCTTGTGACGATCCGGCGATGATTATCAGAATATCCTCCGAGGCAGCCATCTTGAGTATTGCTTCCTCCAGCAGTTTCGGCTGATCCGGGATGATCGGCGAAACAGTTGCCGTTCCGCCCCATTCCTCTACTAAAGAAGCCAGCACCGTAGAATTACTATCCACAATATCCCCTACCTGAAGTGCGGCCTCCGGCGGACGGATTTCGTCGCCCGTCGGCATGATCCCCACCCGCGGCTTAACCCGGACCTCGACTTCCAATACCCCGGCCGCCAGCAGTGCTCCCTGGTCCTGGGGGCGAATACGATGATGAATGGGAAGCAGCACTTCCCCTTCCACGATGTCCTCCCCTACCGGCCGGACATGATTCCAGGGAACGACGGGGGACTGAAGCAGGATTCCCCTCTCACTCAATTCCAGGACTTCTTCGATCATGACGACGGCGTCCATTCCCTCAGGAATTGGGTCCCCGGTATCAACTTGAATTGCCTGAACACCCAGTTCTAACCAGCGGGGCTCCCGCTCCGAAATCCCGTGAGTATCCCTGGCCCGAATTGCATAGCCGTCCATGGCCGAGGCCGCGAAATGCGGTGAACTTCTTTTGGCACGAATGATTGTGCCGGTAATTCTGTGCAGGGCTGAGCGCACATCCACAAACTCATTTTTAGGTACACAGCGCTCAGCGAGCTTGTCCATCATCAAAGCCAGCCCCTCTTGCCAAGCCCTGTTTTCCAGATATATTTGGCGTTCCACTTGCCATCGCCTCCCCGTTCCCAAGAAATTTTATCTAGTTATCTCAACGGCCTGAAGGGTATCTCCTTTCCCGCTTCAATTCCCTCTGTATCCAAGGGAATATGCACTACAGCATCTGCCAGTACCATAGTTCTGATTAAGCCGGATTTTCCTCGAATCGGTTCCAGCAGGCCTTCTTCTCCATCGGGTACAAAGCGTGCACGTACAAACTCTTCGCGTCCGCTGCCCGAATATAAATTCTGAGTCATCTTCCCTTTAGGAAGAGGATCAACCCGGGGAGATAACAGGGAGCCATCCAGCCACGGGCGAACGATAGCGTCAAAGACAACCATAGCTGAGGCCGGGTGTCCCGGCAGCCCAAAAATAAGCTTGCCGTCGGCAACCCCGCCAATAGTCGGTTTGCCGGGTTTCAGGGCCAGACCATGAAACAGCACTCCGGGTTCCCCCAATTCCTCGATCAGCTGGGCGGACAGGTCACGGGTCCCTACAGAACTTCCTCCGGAGAGTAAAACCAGATCATTTTCCTTGAGCATTCGGCTCAGGATGGTACGGAGTTCTTCAAGGTCATCTTGCACTATCCCATAATAATGGGCTTCGGCACCGCTCGCCAGGGCCTGTCCGAGCAAAGTATACCCGTTAATATCCCTTGACTGACCCGGCAGAGGTTCTTGATCCGGAGGTATTATTTCATCCCCGGTGGAAAGAATCCCCACCCGGAAACGGGGCAGCACCGAAACATCGCTTTTCCCAAGGGCCGCCAACAGCCCCATTTCCTGGGCTCTGATTCGCGTAAATTGCTTAAGAATAACTTCCCCAACCGTGACATCTTCCCCAATGTCGATAAGATTTTCCCCAGGGGCTACGGACTTCGTGACTCCATAAAGTTCTTCTCCAAAGTGTTCGAGATGTTCAACCATTACGACAGCATCCGCTCCCTCAGGAAGCATTCCCCCAGTAGGCATTAAGATTCCCGTCCCCTGCCTCAAAGCTTCTCCGGGAGCTTCACCCATTCGTACTTCTCCATAACACTGCACCAAGGCAGGCATACTTTCGCTGGCTCCAAAGGTATCTATTGCCCGGACGGCCATGCCGTCCATGGTTGATTTGCGAAAATGAGGTATAGCACAGGCTGCCGGAATGTCCTGAGTAAGAATACGTCCCAGGGAATCCGCCAAAGGAATGGTTTCGGCGCGCTGATAAAATGTCTGAACATAGGGTCTTAATGAATCCATGGCCTCTGCCAAAGTTTTTACTTTAAATAATTCACTATTGTTTCCCATGCTCCATCCCACCTTTCGCGATCATTATATTACTGAATCTCAAATCGTTCAAACTCCATACTGAGCAGATCCACTTGCAGCCAGGCATGGCGCAGAGAGGGCAGCCGTCCCACCAGGATTTTCACGGCCTCAGCCACACTTAAGCTTGCTAAAGCAGCCGGCGTAAAGGCTGGATTTCCCCAGGTACTTTCAACCCCTTGTCCGCCGCGGCCAAATAAGCGCCGAACACTGAAATCCCCCGGCAAACTTACTCCCAATAGGCCAAACCAGCCGGCGATACCGGCATAAACCAGAGGCCGCTCCATTTGGTGACAGACTCTCTCCAAGGCGACGCGCGCTGATAACGAATCAAGAGCGTCACACACCAGGTCGGCATCCCGCAATAATTGGGCACCGTTCTCTTCCTCAAACCAACCCCTGATGACCTCCACTTGCACTTCCGAATTCACACTTCTCAGTCTTTCCCGGGCGGCGTCCACTTTCCACTGCCCGATATTGAGTTCGGTCGCCATAATCTGACGGTTAAGATTGCTGACTTCCAGACGGTCGCCGTCAATAAGCACTAATCTGCAAACCCCTATCCGGGCCAGTTCTTCGGCGATATACCCTCCAAGCCCTCCGCATCCTACGATAGCGACACAAGAATTGGCCAGCTTGTGCTGGTCCTGATCAGATAACGTCTTTTTATTCCGCACATAGCGGCCTGCAAAGATCATTCAGCCCCCTCCCACCGGCGGAAAAAGTGCCAGGGTATCTCCATCTTTTAACACCGTATGCTCCTTAGCGTCTTTTCCGTTAAGAAGGCAAATGGCAATTTCCTCAGGTTTAATGTTCAGTGGCTGAATAATATCCAAAACACACGTCCCTTCAGTAAGTTCCCTCTCCTCAACCTTAAACCGGCCATCCCGAAAGGTCGCGAATAATTTAATGGTCACACGCACTTCGGTCCCTCCTTTCAATGATCCGCAGGCTGACCTAAGCCTAAGTTCAATGGGGGACCTTAAAAAAGGCCCCCCTATCATTGTCTTTTAATTTTATCAAGGTTCAATTAATGCTATACAGTCCTAAATTCCCAGGTTTTTAAGAGTTTCGGCTGTTGGCACACCGGACTCATCCCAGCCCCGTTCAGTGTAGTAAGCAGGTAAGAGCTCAGGTAATCTGTGGACACTCCCCTTGGAAGGACCGGCTGGAATTTCAACCTTTAATAACCGTGTCGGAAGTGTATCATCCGCCTTAGTCATGCCAATCCGTAAATTTTGCAAACGTTCAAGATTCCAGATCCGTTCTCCACAGGCTAAGAGCTCAGCATCTGTATAATCCGAACCCGTCACCGCATTAACGATTGCTCTGTAATCAGACAGACCAAGAGCAAAGGAAGAGAATAAGCACAAGCCAAGGGAGTCAATGACAGCCGTGAGATCCTGGAAAATCTTAACCCAGGCCGCTTTCCCCTCCAGGGAGTCCTTATCAAGTTTTTCGGGGAGGCCTAAGATTTCCGGAGAAACCATATACCCACGAACATGGCACCCGCCTCTGTTGCTCGTAGCATATTGCAGACCGTGGCCTTGGATACCTCGAGGGTCATAGGCTGGAATATCCAGTTTCTTAACCGACATGGACAGTTCCGGGACGCCATAGCTTTCAGCTAAGCGATAAGAACCCATGGCCAATTTAGCTCCAAATCCTTCACCGAGACCCATTTTGCGAGTCCATTCTACCATCCCCTGAGCGTTTCCGAACTCCAAGGGGATCCCTTCAAGTTCTTCCGGCTTCACAAAGCCGCGCTGAACCAGTTCCATAGCCGTAGCAATGGTGCAACCGGCCGAAATGGAATCCATGCCTAATTTATTGCATAAGTCGTTAGCCACATGAACGGCGTCAAAATCGTGAATCCCACAGTCCGCACCAAAGCTCCAGACAGCTTCATACTCAGGACCTGCTCCTTCGCCGCCCTCCCATTTACTATAGCGGCCACAAGCAATGGGACAGCGATAACAAGCGTCTTTTTTGATCAAGTGGTTAGCGGTCATGGTTTCCCCGCTGATTTTATCCGCCTCCGGATCATAGGACTCCTGGAAATTCTTAAAGGGCAAGATACCGTTTTCATTAATAATATTCACAAGTACGGCTGTGCCGTAGGTGCCAAGTCCTTGACCGGTTACACCATTCTCCTTGAGTTTTCCCAAGGCCTCACTTAAAATTTTCTTCATTTCATCCGGGTCGGCATTGTCAACCTTTCCTGTTCCGCGAACAACAATGGCCTTAAGATTCTTTGACCCCATGACCGCACCAACACCACTACGCCCAGCCGCACGGAATTTGTCATTCATAATTGAGGCCAGTAAGGAACGATTTTCACCTGCCGGGCCAATCGTTAAGACTTTCGCCTTTTCATCCCCAAATTCCTGCATTACAGCCTTAGTCGTGGCATAAACATCCTGACCCCATAGATGGCCGGCATCTTTGATCTCCACTTTATCGTCATTTATGGCTATATAGACAGGGTTGGCAGCTTTACCTTCAAGGATAACCATATCATAACCGGCAAACTTCAGCTGAGCTCCCCAATATCCTCCTGAGTTGGAAGCAGCAATAGCTCCGTTAAGGGGGGATTTTGTCACAACCATATACCGTCCGGAAGTTGGAGCATTGGTTCCTGTGAGTGCTCCGGTAGAAATAAAGATTTTGTTTTCGGGAGCAAGAGCGTCTACATCAGTATCTACCTCATCAAACCACATTTTCCCCCCAAGCCCGCGCCCACTCAGATAGTTCTTTGCAAGTTCCGGGCTTAAGGGCTCAGTACTAACTTTCCCCTCTGTTAGATTGATGCGCAAAATTTTACCAGCATACCCACCCATGAATCTTCCTCCTCGTTTTTACTTTCTAATTTCACAAAACGTTCTAAGTCGTCTACAAAAGATATATAGCAATTATTGTGCCAATTCAGACTGACAATTATTTTTTTCTATGACCGTACCGTTTATTGTTCGTTTTACATTGTTTTAATTTGATTTGGTTTTGTTTGATTTGGTTTTGTTTAAGACCCTTGCAGCAAAAATAGTTCAATTATTTGCTCAACTTAAGCTTTAAATAGACTCCACGTCTTTAATTTTGTTCCACGATTGAGCATTTTTACCTTTTTTGTGTTCCAATATGGAGCACTTTGACGTGGCGATAAATTTTTTGACCCTGTTGTTTCCTTTAAACATGTATGATATTCTGTCAACATCAGGATAAGTATTCTTTATGCCTGGAGGGGAGGAAAGAGTTATATGCACAATCAGTGGAGACGTTTTATTGATGGCGAGAGCGTTGAATCGGAAGTAACTCCTTCCATCTATCGCTCCTGGCAGAGAAGTTTAGAATATCGAGTAGACCATACCCTAATTTCCAACCAGGACATTCTATCTACTTCGCGTCTGAGAGAGCGGCGAGAGGCCCAAGAATCCCTGATTCGTGCGGGTAAACCTGTCCTGCCTTACATATTCAGCTTGCTGGGAAATGCCAATTATACTGTTTTGCTGGGTGACAAGGATGGCTATATTATCGAAGCCATGGGTGACGCACCCTTTATGAGTAAAGCACAAAAGGTCAATTTAAGTCCCGGTGCCAGTTGGCGCGAAGAAATTCGGGGAACCAATGCCATCGGAACCTCTCTCCAGGACAATAACCCCATCTCAGTCTACGGTTGGGAGCACTTTATTCAGGATAATCACTTTCTGGCCTGCTGGGCTGCCCCGATTCAAAACAGCGAGGGTTCACCCCTGGGGATTTTAGATATTAGCGGGGAAGCCAGTCAAGACCGGGAAAAGATCCTAGGTATTGCAATGATGGGAGCAAGTATGATTCAACAAAACTTGCGGCTTCTTGAACTGGAGAAGCAGCTGAAGTTTTACCAAGAAGGAGCCAAGTTAGCTTCTTCTCTTCTGCAACAGGGGTTTATCTCCATTGATCATAACGGCATAATCACTTACATCAACGCCTTAGGGGCTGCTCTCCTGGGACGCAAGCAGGAAGACATCATCGGAGGACTCGCCGGAGATATCTTCAGTTCACCCAAAGGATGGATGCTGAGTGAGCATTCTCTTGATCTGCGCATCAAAGATGGCGGCGGGAAAGGGATTTCCTCTCACTTGAAGCGTGTTGTCAATGAGGAGGGCGAGTCATTGGGGGCCGTAGGAACACTGCAAATCACCCAGGAATCTCCTTCCCATACCCAATGGGTCGGACATAGCCTGCCAACTCAACAAATTCTGGAACGGGCTTCGAAAGTTGCAGCGGCTCATTCTTCCGTTCTCATTCACGGAGAAAGCGGGACCGGTAAAGAAATAATCGCCCGGATAATCCATCAGCTCAGCCCCCGGCGGGAAGGGCCTTTTGTTGCTTTGAATTGTGCCTCATTATCTCCAACCTTAATTGAAAGTGAGCTATTCGGCTATGTTGAGGGTGCCTTCACCGGAGCGCGGCGAGGCGGGAAACCAGGCAAATTCGAATTGGCGGATAAGGGAAGCATTTTCCTTGACGAAATTGGAGATATGCCTTTAAGTGTTCAAGTAGCCCTCCTTAGAGTTCTTCAGGAAAAAGAAGTTTCCAGAATCGGAGATACTAAAACCAAAAAAATTAATGTGCGGGTAATTACCGCAACCCACAAAGACCTTAATGCCCTGGTCGAAAAGGAACAGTTCCGCTTAGATCTATACTATCGTTTAAAAGTAGTTACCCTCGAATTACCTCCCCTCCGCGAACGATCTGAAGACATCAAAGATTTAGTTCCTCATTTTATACGCAAAGCCTGCCAATCCTTTGGCGGCCCGATCTTTGGGATTGACGAAGAAGTTTATTCCTATTTATTGGCTCACACTTGGCCCGGCAATGTCCGGGAACTGGAGAACTGTATTGAAAGCATGATAGCTTTGGCAGACAGCCCGGTCCTAACCGTGGCAAACTTGCCGGATGAATATAAACAAAACCTTGCCAAGCCCGAACCTGCCGCCGAAACTTTGCTGAATCAGCAGGCTAAACAGACCATCCTCTACGCCTTAACCCAAACCAGAGGAAAAATCTCGCCGGCGGCTAAAATGTTAGGAATCGGACGAAATACTCTCTATAGGAAGATAAAGGAATTGGATATTAAATTTTAAAGAGGTTGTGCGAAGACTTAATTCTCAAAGTTCAAAGTGGGTACAGGTAACCAGAAGCGTTCTGTGGGTTATGACATAAATATTTCACTCAATATTTATGAAGGGGAATACTTTAATCAGTTGTCAACAATGCATGTACCTTTTGTAAAAGGACCTGAGATAATCCAGTGATTATGATGATTTCTATCTCACTAGATTTTCGACAAATAACCTGCCCGGGCAAAGCCCTGAGGCAAATCACCGCTCAAAACGAAAAAGGCCCGAGAGGCGTTAAGAAGCGTCCTCTCGGGCTGATTTCGTGCAAATTATTTTCCGTTATCAAAAACATCAATGCTCTAAAGTTGAACAGGCAAACTAATTAGCAGTTTCCTCCACAACCGCTGCAGCAGCCACTGTCACACCCTCCACCGTTATTGGTATTAGCTGTTCGTATTTCAAATCCCCCGCCGCTACTTGACTCGACATAGTCAATGACGGCTCCCTCTAAATACATGGACAGCTTTTTATCTATGACCATTGATACACCAAATTCTTCATCAAGAATATCGTCCTCCGACTTTAACTCCTCCAGCGTCATGCCAAAGCTCGGCCCGCCACAGCCCATGCCGGCCAGATAAAGCCGAAGCAGAGCATCCTCTTTATTTTGGGCTTTTAACACTTCTTTGACCTTTTGGGCCGCCAGTTCGGTAATGTTTACCATAACAGTCACTCCTTTCATTCAGGCGATTTTAGTGATTTGTACTCCACAAGCTTTATACTCATACGTCTTGGAAACCTTATCAGCAGCTCCATTGGTCAAGACGTTAGTGGGAGTCTCCATATAGTGGAATGTTATAAAAATCATTCCCTGAGGCACGCGTTCAGTGATTCTGATTTTCGTTGCCAGTTCTCCTCGCCGGGAGATCACTTTTACCCGTTCCCCCTCTTTAACATCGAGTTGTTCAGCATCTAAGGGATTAATCTCAGCAAGTTCTTCAGGAGCATAACTTTCCAAAGCTTCTGAATTTTGGGTAAACACGTTGTAATGAGAGAGTTTGCGTCCGGTATTTAATAAGAAGGGATACTCTTCATCCGGCAGTTCATTGGCTGCCTGATATTCTATGGGCATTAAGAGTCCTTTGCCACGAGAGAAGGTTTCTTGATGAAGGACCTTGCTTCCGGGATGGTCCGGACTCGGCACCGGCCACTGCAATCCCTGCGTTCCCAGACGTTCGTGAGTAATTCCTGCATAGAGAGGGGTAAGGCTGGCTATTTCCTGCATAACCTGTTCAGAAGAAGGATAGGAAGATGGATAACCCATACGGTTGGCAAGTTCAATAATGATCTCCCCATCCGTCTTAGCCTTGCCAATCGGCTTGATCGCCTGATTAACCATTTGTACCCGCCGCTCCGCATTCGTGAAGGTGCCGGTCTTCTCGGCAAAACTGGCTCCCGGCAGCACCACATCCGCCAGTTTTGCCGTCTCTGACATAAAGATGTCTTGCACGACAAGGGAATCAAGGGATTCCAAGCCTTTGCGGACATGATTGGCATCGGCATCAGTGATGACAGGATCCTCACCCATTATATACATAGCACGCAGATCTTTGTTAATCGCTGCCTTGAACATATCAGGAAGCATGAGCCCCATATTGGGATCGAGGGAGACACCCCATGCTTCTTCAAATTTCCTTCGCGCCTCCGGATTTGTGACCTTCTGGTACCCGGGATAGTCGCCAGGCAATGCTCCCATATCACAAGAGCCTTGCACATTATTTTGCCCGCCCAAGGGATTAACTCCGGAACGCTCTTTACCTACATTGCCCGTCAGCATAGCCAGGTTGGCCAGGCTCATTACATTGTCCGTGCCAGTGGTGTGCTCCGTAATCCCCAACGTATAGAAAATCATGGCGCGTTAAGCAGTAGCATAGATTCTGGCCGCTTCCACCAGCTGTTCCACAGGGACCCCAGTGATTTGACTCACTATTTCCGGCGGATACTTTTCCAGATTCTCCCGGAACTTAGCAAAACCTTCCGTCCTTGCTTCAATAAAGGAACGGTCTTCCCAGCCATTCGCCAGGATAATGTTCATGATGCCATTAATAAGGGCAACATCCGTACCCGGACGAAGTCTTAACCATAAATCGGAACTCTCCGCCAGCTCAATCTGCCGGGGATCGACAACGATCAGCTTGGCCCCTTTGGCTAAGGCTTGTTTCATCTTTGTCCCAACGATGGGGTGGGCTTCCGTAGGATTTGCTCCGATGACAAACATAACCTCGGCATTGGGGATTTCGGCGAAGGAGTTGGTTGACGCTCCCGAACCAAAGGAAACGGCCAAACCGGCTACTGTGGGAGCATGACAGACTCTGGCGTAGGGATTGAAATATCATGCATCCGACAGGCTTCAAGTACGGTCGTTCCCTTGGGTACGCTCACTTCGCGTCCATCAGTTAAGGTGAACCACTCCAAAATGTCTCACTCCTCATTTGCAATGTTATCAATATAGCCTATTACTTAAAAATCACCAATACGTTGTTTTCTGCTTAAACAAGGTATTGGTGATTTTTAAACGTTAGTTACACAAGGAGAATTGGCCTATACTCCATAAACATATGTGCCTCTAAGCAACCAGAAAAACTTATTCCTTTGAAACCACTTTATAATATAAAAATTATATTTATTCATAATATATTAATTATATAACCTATTATAGCCTGTTTCGAAGATACATGCTAGTCATTACTTTGATTTTTATAGGAAAATTCACAAAAGAATCATATTACATTGCCTTCCATAAAATCCCGCTGTAAATTCATAAAGACGGTTTTGCTATACTCTGCAGAAATTCTCCCCCTGATGGGAAGGATCGCCTGGTCATAGGCTCTGAGATAATCTTCCTTGCAGGCTTTGGCTTCCTCAATCGTCTTACCGGTAAGCATAGCGTCAAGATCCGGTCGTCTGATCACAACCTCGCTGACTGCACCGAATTAATATCATGTTCCAGAATCCCCAGAAGGAAGATGGCAGTAGCCCAAATTCGTCAGTACTGACGAATTTAGGCTACTGCAGTCATCGCTGGAAGCGAATAGTTTATCTCCATATTCTGCAAAAGGCTGCATCAGCCTTTTGGCTGTGCGCTGGGAATAGCTCACTGATTCCGCCGGCTATTTTCCCCATTTTCCATGAGGGAGCAGGGCTTTTGCCTTCTTCAGTCCCCTGCCGGTCTCGATGGCATTGGTTAGCATGATTTTACCAGTCCGTTGTCTAATTGATGCCCCACTTTCCTCAATAGGATAAGACGTTCGGCTAATACACCTTCCATCATTCACTCCCCATCTAGCCATATAATCTCCTGCTCATGTTTAGTGAAGCTGTTCTTTAGAATACACTTACTTCCTCCTCCCAAGTTTATGAAAACGATGTTAATCGAATAAGCATGCATCGATTATCTCCCAACTGACAGCCCCGTTATTAAGCTTATAGCTGAGCAGCAGGGACCCACTGATGTGCCCGTCGTCAAAATAGGCACAAGCCCATTGATCCGTAAGAACATAGATCTCGTCCAAAAGCCCATTCTCCCGCCTAAAACTCCCTCATAAGGAATCAGTTCGGGATGTTTTATCAGGTCGTCAACAATATCCTGAACGCCACCCTCAAAGCCCTGCTCCGCCAAGCTATTCATAATATTGGTATTGTTGCCAGGAAAAGCCACTACCTGTCTTGTATACCTTTCTGTTCGGGCAGCAAGCTCCGAAGTCAGCTCTGAAATCCTTCCTTGCAGATTCGCCTCTTCCCGGCCCCAGGCAGCCTTCTCCCGCTCCCCGTTTACCAGAACAAGCGTCAATACAGCCAAAATAACGGTCACTAGGGAAATCCATAGAATTCTTTCCCTATTCCCTACCTCTCTGACCATACCTTCCCCCTCCTTCCCCAAACTACCTCTCTCAGCACTATCCACTGAATCACTCAAAATTATTATTACCTCAATGATAATTATGGAAATTTTTGTTTATTAACAGATATTCGACATATTACCAGAATAGTCCTTCTGAATTTAGCAAATATACCTTCATTGAATGTACGGGCAAATATGTTCCCATTGTAGGAATGGGACGAAATACTTTCTATAGGAAGATAAAGGAATTGGATATTAAGTTTTAAACCCCAAATCAGCTGAAGCAAAACTAACCTGGTTTTGCTTCAGCTGATTTGGGGCCTGTTGCCATGAATTTATATCGTTAATACTTTAAGGCAATGATTGCCTCCATTTGCCTGGACAACATGAGGTGCCTGGTTTCCTGCGCGACGATAAGCAGAGAGAGTGGATTTTTAATAAAAATACAGCTTATGTTACAAATCGAATTTCTCCGTCAAGGCTTTCCAAACCATGCCGATATTTAAGCCAATTAAGCTGCCTGAAATTGAGTATTTTAATGGTTCCCAATTAATTTGTTTAGGAATTGATGGAGGATATACCATAACAAAAATAAAGCTTATAATCACTATTACAGTAAAAATCCTATCCTTACGTCTTGATTTATCGGATGCCGGCTTCTGTTGCTCATAGTCACACAGTGGTTTCATAAACGGTAATAGCCTAACATAAATAAGCCTTTTCACTCGTTGAGTAAATATGACGGAACATAAAAATAGTACAAAAATAAGACTCATAATAACGCGTGATGATAATCCTATGTACAGCGGCATTACCCAGAACAGTAACATCCCTATTAAAAACGGGATATTCGCAAAAATACCTTCGATTAATCTTAATCGTCTTAATAATTGCTTATGCACTTATAGTATCGCCTCTTCTTTAATTTACTGCTTAAGGATTTCTTGCAAATTACTGACTTATTAAACTTCCACAAGCGCCCAATTATTTCCTCTAATTTTTCCCAAATTGTTGAGTGGGAGGAAGCATGAACAAGGAAAACTTTCTCCATCTGCCGCTTTATGGTATTGATCCATCCTCTCCTGCACCTGGCAAATTTTCTGTAGGTTCTATCCATAGCATATGATCCGCCCGCTAAGCGTGACAACCGGCATAAAAATGTCCCAAAACACAACAACGTTGCCGTGTTTTGGGCTATAAGCGGTGCCATCACCGGAGCCAAAGATGCGAAGGTCATTGATCAGCCTTATCTATTCGGAATCACGGTTTTCATCTTTAATGGTAATGACTTTAAGCCCAGGAAACGGATCTCCATCTAAGAATTCAGATTCTCCCTCCTGCAGTGCTTTTAAAAGGATATCCAGGGCATCGGCAACTTTAGCCGCCAGCTGAAAATACATCTTTTTATAATCCAAGTCTATCCCCCCTATTTCAAGCAGCGGCAAGGCTCCGGGTCATGACCCGGTCCTGCCGTCTGCTTTTAGAGGGGAAATTAAAAAGCGCATGCGAGGTTTGTTTTTTTTCCCCTACACATGCGCTATGCTTCGTAATTTGCTGAATCCTAAACACTAACCCCCATCAACCGGAATCAAACCGGCTGTGAACAGAAAAACGGTCCGCCTAACCGGTACGCGAACAGTTCCTTTCCGCTGCCTGGGTCAGGAATAGGCTGAATCTCCTGCTGCGTGAAGCCGCACAGTCTGCTCCCTGCCGACGCCTTATTACACTCGCTTAACCTGCAGCACAGGCAGCTTGCTTGTGCATAAACAGGCAACGTTGTATAATAAAAATGTCGTCGTGAACAGTCTGTTACGTGTAGGTGCTCATACCACCTGCGCGTGCCTGGAAGTGCTGCAACACTTTCAGGTCACGGCGACTTTTTAATTTCCACCTATTCCTAATTATAGCTTTTTTGACGGGGATTGCAAGGTATGGGAGAGGATTAAGAAATCTTTTCAACACACTTAATCAGCTCTTTAGCAACATATTCAGCCTCATCTACTGATAACTTCGAATAAAGCGGCAGTGTTATTTCATTTGCATACTGGGCAAGTGCATTTGGGTAATCTTCAACTCTGTAACCCAGGCTCTTATAAAACGTAAACATGGGCAGCGGCATAAAATGCACATTTGTGGCAATATTTCTTTCTCCCAGCATTTGAATCAGACGATCTCGTTGGTCTTCACTGAAATCCTTTAACCTTAATGTATATAAATGATAGTTGGTTTCCATTTCACCGTTTTTGGCAAAAGGTAAAATCGCCCATTCTTTTCCGCCTAGGATCTCGCTATAAACTTCATGAAGCTCTGCTCTTCTTCTCAGCATTTCTTCATACCGGCGAAGTTGAACACGACCGATTGCCGCCATAATATCCGTCATATTGCATTTGAATCCATCCGTTAAGATATCGTATTTCCAGGCTCCTGCTTGCATTTTTGATAGAGCATCCTTATTTTGCCCGTGTAAGGAAGTATACTTAAACTCCTTATACAAATCCTCTTTACCTTTAAACCTGTTGTCATTATAAGTAATTGCTCCTCCTTCCGCCGTTGTAAAGTTCTTTACGGCATGAAAGGAAAAAACATGGAAATCCGCTTGACCCCCGACTTTTTGCCCTCTATAGGAAGCGCCAAAAGAATGAGCGGAATCGGAAATCACCGTAATATCTTGCCGGTTTTTGGCCTTTAAGACCTTTTTGATAAGATCATAATTAACAGGTACACCTGCTATGTCAACGGTCAGGATAGCCTTCGTTTTCGGCCCAATAGCCTCATAAATCTTTTCTTCATCGATTGAAAAACTATCCTTCTTAACATCGGCAAATGTTGGCTTTACACCACGATGAATCAAGACATTTGCAGTTGCCGCATAAGTATAAGGCGTTGTGATTACCTCATCATCCCCACCTATATCTAAAACCTTTAAAATCAGTTCCATACCTGCCGTGCCGCTATTTAAGGCAACAGCGTACTGAGTACCGCAAAAATCTGCTAATTCCTGCTCAAATAAAGCGGTGTTTGGTCCTGTGGTAATCCACCCGGACCTAAGAACTTCTGAAACAGCAGCAATTTCCTCCTCGCTTATATCAGGCGGTGAAAAGGTATTTTATACATTATTAAAATTCCTCCTGTGAAATTTAAGCATTTAATTTTCCTTTGCGATTAAGACCTTAACGCCCAACTGTTCGATTCTGGCAATTTCCTCATCTGGTGCTTCCCAATCAGTTATAAGCATATCCAAGTCCTTGAGATCAATCGTTTTGGAAAAGAACTCCGTTCCCACTTTGTCAAAGTTAGCAAGGCATACTATCCGGCGCGAAACCTCCGCAACAGTTCTTTGAAAAATCGCTCCTTCCGGAGTCGAACTGCTCAATCCATGTTTTACAGAAATTCCTCCACCTGTTAAGAAAGCCGTATCTAAGCGTAAAGTTCTTATAAATTCAATCGCTAAAGGATCAACGATTCCTTCTTCACTTTTCACTTTTCCACAGACGATATATGTTTCGATATTATTGTAATGTTGAAGTTTTTCCGCAATAATGAGTGAATTCGTAATGACTGTATAATTACGATCCAAGGGCAGGTATTTCAATAATACATAATGGATGCTGGCCCCACCGACAAATATAGTGTCGCCATCTTCTATAAAAGATACGGCAAGCTTTGCCACTGCGTTTTGATGTTCTGTTCCCTCACTGTACCTAATACGATCGTCGATTGGAAACCTTCTGACTTTGGATAAAGGAACTGCCCCACCGTGAGTTCTTTTCAAAAGACCGTTCTCTTCCATCGTTGTGAGGTCTCTGCGAATAGTATCGATGGAAACCTGAAATTCTTCCGCCAGTTCTTTAGCAAATATCCTTCCGAGAGACTTTAGCCTGAAACGGATTAGCTCTTGACGTTCTTCAGCAAACATACTTAACCCCCCTAGCCAATTGTAGCACAGATATGCTGTTTTATACATCTATTAATGCAATTTTATACAAGTATATGCTGTTTTGCGTATTGTCATTGCTGTTAACACGGTTGATTGGATGCCTGCCAGGAATTGATCCCCAATAAAAAAATGCCCCTGACGGGTGCATTAATTCGTAACAACATACACCATATGTACAGTGGCATAGAACGGAACCCAAGTGTTAATCCCCCAAGCCGGATTCAAGCTCTAAAGTGTCTCAGATTTACAGGACGTCCTGACAGGTAATAATGTTTCTGAATCCGGGCAGGCAATTAGTCCTATCCGCCCATTATTCCATGGAGTGTGCCTTAACCGTGAAATGAATTCATAGCAGTGACACTACTCAAAAATAAAAATCTCCTCGATTGGTATTAGCAGCTCTTCGAATTCACTGACTATACTATTATAGAGAAAGCTGACTTTGCTGACCGTCAGCTTGAGCCGAGCGGCTTTAATGACTTTTTCCCAGAGCGGTGACTTTCCCGGCCGGAGCTTCGTTCTCCTTGGCTGCGACCAGTTTTTCCTGCAACGTCTTAATGTTAACTCTTTCGTTTGGATGGCCGCTTGAAGCCCTGAAGCCTGTTTTCCCAACTGTCCCGCTCAGAGGTTATTTAGAATTTGGTTGATTATTCCACAAGAATTATGTTAATATATTCGTATTAATTCACTGAAGGAGGTGTGGTAGGATGAATCGCGATTTTGCAATGCTCCGTCTTGAACAGTTGCCGATAGCAATCTTTGGAATTATGTATGCAGTTTCATTTAACAGGATAGCTATGCCCATTTTTAAGCAACCGAGTACGGACCAACAAAATTGCGAAATGACACACCTACCATAACCGCAACAAAATTTGAAGCTGCGACCGTAGGGACATTTCCCTGCGGTTTTTTTATGCTTAAATCCGTATTATAAGTGTCATTTCCCCTGAGGAGAATGAACATGATTATTGATTTTCGACACATCAAGCTATCGTTTGGCGCCAATGAGGTGCTTACCGATGTCTCCTTTGAAATTAAGCAAGGAGAACGAGTCGGTCTAATAGGCCGTAACGGAACAGGAAAGTCCACAATTTTAAAGTTAATCATCGGATCCCTTCAGCCTGAACAAGGGCAAATCGCCATACGCAGAAATACCAGGATTGGCTTCTTAGCTCAGGCCCCTGAATATGATGACAAAATGAGCGTCTATGAAGTATTGGAACAGTGCTTTCAAGAAGTAAAGAAATGGCAGCAGCAACTGGAAGGATTAGAGCAAAAAATGTCCGCCCCCATGAACGCCGGGAATAATACACTTAGTCAGCTTATGCTGGAATATGGCAGACTTCAGGAGAAGTTCGAAGAGGCGGGCGGATACCAAATCTCTTCCCGCATCGACGGGATTGCCAACGGACTGGGTATCAGGTTGGATGACTATCCACGGCCATTTTCCTCTTTATCCGGCGGAGAAAAAACGAAGGTGGGTTTAGCAGCCTTACTATTGACGCAGCCTGACCTTTTAATACTGGACGAACCCACCAATCACCTGGATATTTCTTCCATTGAATGGCTTGAGACTTTTTTAAATAACTATAGGGGCACCGTCATCGTTGTTTCTCATGACCGCTACTTTTTAAACAGTGTGATCACTAAAATCATTGAACTGGAAGACGGGGAAGCCGTAACCTATCAAACGAACTATACCGGCTATCAGAAAGAAAAAGAGAGCCGCCTGCTCTCAGAGTTTACAAATTATCAGGAACAACAGAAAAAGATTAAAAAGATGCAGGAATCCATCAAACAATTAATTGAGTGGGGCAACCGCTCCAATCCACCAAATCCCGGTTTTCACCGCCGCGCCGCATCCATGCAAAAGGCCTTAGATCGCATGATTAAGTTAAAGAGGCCGACCTTAGAACACAAAAAAATCGACCTGCATCTTGAACAAAGTGACCGTTCCGGAAAGCAAGTGATTTCACTGGAGGGAATCAGCAAAGCCTATGCTAACCGCTCGCTTTTAAGCCAAGTCAGTGCCCAGCTATTTTACGGCGAACGGATCGTCCTCATCGGAAAAAACGGCTGCGGGAAAAGTACTCTTCTAAAATTGATCTTAGATCAGGAAAACCCGGATCAAGGTGAAATAAGCCTTGGCTCACGAGTTGACATCGGCTATCTCTCCCAAGACAGTGCACCCCTCAAGTCCGACCAAACCGTCCTTCAATATTTCCGCGCAGAACTGGATATGGAAGAAGGTGAAGCTAGAAAACAGTTAGCAAAATTTCTCTTCTACGGTTCCGACGTTTTCCAGAAGATTGGCTGTTTGTCCGGCGGAGAATGGAGCCGGCTGCAACTGGCCTTACTCATGTATCAAAAGCCCAACCTGTTATTGCTCGATGAGCCTACGAATCACCTGGATATTGACTCCCGGGAAGCTCTGGAAGAAGCCTTGGAAGAGTTTCCCGGCACGCTGCTGGCGGTCTCTCACGACCGGTATTTTATCAATCGTTTGGCTCACAAGGTTTGGGTACTTGACCAAGGCGAGATTACTGCCTACTTGGGTAATTATAATGACTATCTGGAGAGAAAGGCCAAACAAATTATTAAGATCGTAGGTAAAACGGACAGTCCGGCAAGTCTTACTAATAAACGGGGGCAGCCAGTTAAAGCGTCTGTCGCTAAGGCGGCTGATCCGTGTCTGGCAGCCACTCAACTGGAAAAGGAAATAAACGCACTGGAACAGCAAATTCTTGATATTGAGGCTCAAATGTCTGATCCTGTAATTTCTTTTGACTCAGCAAAACTTGCTTCGTTTCAGCATGAACGGGAAACTATTGAAAGTCGGCTTAATTTATTATATGACAAGTGGGTTATGATATCTGGCAGGTCCTAGAAAATAGGGTTCAATTATTACTTTCCTTTTAGCTATTGATTTTAATCAATGGCTTTTTCTCCATCTAGAACCCTCATAAATCTCTAGAAGTTATCTGCTGTTGCGTCTTATTTTCTTTCAAAGACGTTTATCATTCATATCATCTCAGATTTTGGGAATTCGCTATTATATGAAGCCATTGAGCCCCATATTTATTCTACTCCTTGGGTTCTATAATTTAGATTCGGTAAAGCCCCCTTATCATGAAAAAGGTCTTGCAAAAAACACCCTTATCCCAGGTTATGGTCTGCCTCATTTCATCCTGAATCGCCTTCGTTTCCTCGATCCCCTTGACAATGGTCTGCCAAAACTGCTCCAGGGCTTCGATACTTACGGAGCTGCCCAAGGCCAGCTTAGCCACCTATAGATTTATCCTCTTCTAAATTGGCAAAGCTAGACATAAAGTCTTGTAACGGTTCGGTGGAGGTGGTAAGATATGGACAAGAATACTCCTCAAGAGGAGCGTGAACAAATGCCTTCATTAGTAAAAAAAGAAGAAAAACCATATAAAGGTTTATCTTTATCTGAAAAAAAACTAAAGGATATAACTATAAGCCCTAAAATTAAAAATGGCAAAATACAATTAGACAAAAATAATCCCGATCATCGTTATATTTATGAGGATTGATTGATAAGAATGGAGTTTAGTGTTGGAGATATTTTTTGGTTAGATGTTGAATTTGAAGATGATTCATTTAGTAGCAAAAGAAGACCATCAATAATTGTTGGTGGTACAGCAGATGAATTATTTGTTTTAGTATCAACAACTTCTCAACCTCCAAGCAATTCTTCCTCCTATTACGATCAATTCAAGATCCCAATTTTGAATTGGCGCAACAATGGTTTTACTAAGCCATCGTGGGTAAAAGGTCTATTTTTGTTGAGATATTCCAGTGAGTATCTTATAAGTGTAGTTAAGCCTGAAGATTATATTATAAAGATGGATGAAAATAGCTTTAATTACTTAGTAAATGAGCTTGAAATAATACATGGAAGAAACAAGTAGGTCCTCCAATAAGGAGGACCTTTTCACATTCATACCCCCCCAAAAAGAGCGTCCCCCTCCAGGTTTCCCACAAACCCAAAGCGGCACGCTCCCCAAACGTTCTGCCGAATAATCCCCCGATTAACAAAATTCTGCTTCAGCATAATCGCCTGCACCAAACACTGCTTAAAAATCGGCAGGGTAATGGCAAAAGCTGAGTTGATTTTGCGGATCAGGTTATAGTTGCCGTATTCAATGGCTTTAATGGTAGGCTCAATTAACCTTGAAAATCAGACATGTACTCACTCCATGAGCATATAATTCATCATTTCCGCCTTTTATGCGCCCTTCAACAGTAGCTAATTTTCTTCCGCTATGGATAATCTTGGCCTCACAGCGCACCAATTTGCTTTCAGCAGTGACAGGTTTGATAAAGTTCACTTTAATCTCAACCGTGGAACAAGTTATATTCTGCGGAAGGGTTGTAAGCACCGCAGCAGTCATTGCGGTGTCCAGCAGCGTAGAAAGAATTCCACCATGAACGGTGGCAAAAGGATTATAGTGGTGCTCTCCAGGATGAAGTTCAAATGCCGCAAAGCCATAGTCAACATCTTTGAGCTGATAGCCGATCAGTTTTGCAGCCGGCGGCGGGCTGATTTTACCGTCCCTTATACTTCTCAGGTAATCCAGTCCGGAAATGGCTGACACCGCATCTCTTTTGTTTATTTGAGGGTCATCCCAGACGATGGTCCTTTTTCTTTCCCTGTCTCTTCCTGAGTCATCCAGAGTATCCATCAAATACACCCGCCTCTTATTTTTCAAACTGAATCCCTGCTAAAACAAACTGAACTGCCGCCGCTTACGGGATTTGACCTTTCTGTCCGTGGTTTTTTCCCCTCTCCTATTGAACCGCAAAGGATGCCGCTGTCCGGCCGGTGAGAGTTGTATCCCTCCAGAGCGGCAGCCGGACTATGATTAGCGTAACAATAAACACGGCCGTTGGGGCAGGTATTATCCGGCACATTCCTATAGGAATGATTTTCGCAAGACATGATATACGGAACAAAACTGTTCAGGGTGGTTTTTAATGTCGGAGATTTCACCTAGTTCCTTTTCATACAGCGAAATAGTCTCCTCCCTTTGAATTAAAGCTTCAAGGCAAGCAAAATAACCCTGCCACCACACATTGGCATCCAACTCAAAGGTCTGGAGCACTTCCAAATGATGCCTGGCAAAAATCCTCTGCTTTGCTTCATCATCCGTTAACTCATCATGGATAATCAAATATCCTCCGGGCTTGAGAAACCGGACCAAAGCCGGTAGCCCCTTCTCAAAACCTACCACATTGAGCATCCCTTCAGCTAAAACGATATCAAAGGACTCCCCGGGCAAACTGACATCAAATAAAGATGCCCGGATGATGTTTATTCTGGCGGCAAGGTTTCGAGCCTGAGCTTTCTCCCTGAGCCATTCCAGGCTTTCTGCATCCGTATCCACAGCCCAAAGGCGGCCGGGATAAGTTTCCAGCAACGTTAAGGCGGGTACCCCTGATCCGCAGCCCATGTCCAGGATTTGGGGGTCCTCCATTGCCGGCAGCTCGGCAAAGGCTTTGAGGGTATACGGAATTAATCTTTTCCGGCAATCATCTCTTATTTGTTTAACCTTAGCCATGGCCTGTTTTTGCCGGCATACCATTTCACAGCACTCATCACCGTCCAGCCTGTTTTTCAGGTGAATATACTCACTGTCCGGGTGAAAAGCTTCATACTTAGCCTGATCAACGCCGCAATAAAGACGCCCTATCTTGGCTGCTCCCTTCTCTTGCCAATATTCGGCCAAAGGGCAGTAGGTAATTTTTATATGTGTCTTATTTTCCTCAGGCACCACCTTTTCAACATCCCATCCTAAGTAAGGAAGGTCACCCAGCTCTACATAATTTTCCGGCAGATGTTCTATTCCCGCTGCCAAAACACGTTCCCTGTGCTGCTCTCCTCGTTCGCTGCCATAGGCTTTTATGGCTCTCCCGACCAGTTCCGTGCCCCGCACCTCACCCAGCTCGCTAAGAACTTCCTTTGCCATATGGTAAAATAACGAAGCCATCATTTTTCCCATTTGCCGCACTTGCAGCGCCGCCTCTTCCCGCTTTATGACATCCTCTTCCGCCAAAATCTCTCCCCCCTCTGTAAACTCTTTACCTGCGAATGTACCCAGCCTCATTCCAAACACTTTTCCTAATCAATCATCAATATCCCTGTGTAGGTTTGAATACTGCCCTCTTCCTGAGTACGCAGCAAAAACAGATAAGATCCTTTATCCTTTGGCAAGCTGATCCGGCTCTTTTCATCTGCCTGTATTAAAGCAAGGTTATCCTGCCCTATTTCTTTTTCAACCTTTTCTCTCGTCAGCTTCAGAAGGCGACAATCCATAAGCGCTCTTTTTCCGGGAAACTTTATGGTAACTGTCTCACCTGCCGAGAAATGTGCCAGTCTGCGGCTATGATCTGAAAGATACAAGGGTTTTATATCCTGAGGGAGGATATAGGAATCCGAGGGACTCATATGCCCGGCCGCCTGCAAAAAAAGAGCATTGCGGTTGCCGTTCCAATCCGTCTGCCCCTCAAGGCAAATCTCCCCATCCTTGTAACCTTTATCCCATTCCAGGGGAGTCAACATCGGGGTAAAGGTAAAAGCAAAGGAATTATAGACCTCCGCCTGCTTGGACTTAAGATAATCCGGCCTATATTCTGAATTGCGGCCGGTATGGATTTCTGTAAGAGATTTCTTTTC
Source organism: Desulfosporosinus youngiae DSM 17734 (assembly GCF_000244895.1). Taxonomy (NCBI): domain Bacteria; kingdom Bacillati; phylum Bacillota; class Clostridia; order Eubacteriales; family Desulfitobacteriaceae; genus Desulfosporosinus; species Desulfosporosinus youngiae. The sequence continues at coordinate 1,506,563 of NZ_CM001441.1, read as the reverse complement.
TCCATTGTTGAGAACAACCACTAGATTTTCAGGGATATCCCTGCCCGGAACAGGCATTATATACCCTTGGGGATTATCAATCCGCCTGCCCCTCTCGCTAAGATCCCTGTTTTCAATGACCCTATTGCTGGGTGATACACTAATGGTTCTATCCGGGAAAAAAGCCTCCAGTCTTTCCGCAAGAGTCGGGTTACCTCCGTATTGACGTGTTTCAACCCCTGCCAGCCCGAAATAGATGTAATGTCCTCTGAACTGTGTATAATTCAGGGTCCAGCAATAGCTGCCCTGTGTAAGGTGGGTCACCTGGTTTTGATCATCAACAAAATGAAGATCGGGATAGTTTTCTCCATCCATCAACCTTTCGGCCAGCACCAGGGTGCCGCCTTCAAAAGAAACCTGCTCAAAGATCAGGATAGGTTCACGGGTATTTCCATAGAACTCCTCCAATACCTCAAGCATTGATGTTTCCTTATTTAAGGCAGACTGTTCTAAAGAACAACCGGCCAGCAGTGTGAAAAAAATCCCCAGGACTCCTAACAGTTTCCTCATAAGACATCCCCCTCTGCCAATAGATTAAATAATTCATTACCCTCATAACCTTTCCCGGCATAACTTTACAGATAAACATGACCTACGCCCTGTGCGCGGTGGCTATATTATATTAAAATTCCACATCCAGCCTGTATATACCTTCCAATTCACACTCAATTACAGATCTTTTAAAATCAGGGATTTCCTGGAGCACACAGCAAAGCAGTTATCCATTGCCTAAAACAACGGATAACTGCTCTGAAAAAAGACTAAAGACATGCAGAAGAATCCCCAGACCCGCAAGCAAGTTAACAAGGTCCGGGGACATACTCACTGTCCCCGGACCTTTATCCTTTCCTAATGCATCCTGCCCTGATCCTCTTGCATATTGTCGGGCGGTTTGGAGAATACCCCGGGATTGAGTGGCTCTGCCGCAGCTGTGATAGGATAATCAATAAGTCTGCCCCAATGCCTGTGCCCGGACAGCTGGTTTATAAATTCCGCACAATAAGGCTGAAGATTGTCCGCTCCCTGAATCAGTACAACCCCCTGATTAACCCAGGGTGTACCTTCAGAGCCTGTAAAGTTGGAAATCAACCCGGCCGCATCTGTCATCAAAAGCAGCTCAGCCGCCTCGTCCGCGGCACCAACGGTCTTCATATGGCGCAAGGCTTCGTTAATAAACAACCTGACATCAATATTTTGGGAAATGGCGTCGGCATGATTGGCTCCGCCGGGAATAAAAACGGCGTCATAGACCAGGGAGCTGGTGGTTACAAAGGATTTATTCGGCTCCAACATGGTACCATCCTTGCCGGTAATGGGTGCCAGGCTGCTGCTGACAGTCTCGGCAACCGCACCGGCCGCTTTAAGCTCATTGAGCATGGTATTAACCGCCAGCGGGCAGAAGCCGTTTTCCACCAGCACAGCGACTTTTCTGGTTCTGGCCGATTTTATGGTATTTTCCTGGCTGAGTGCCGCTGAAGAGGCTTTCATATCGTTGGCCGGCACCGACGGAGGCCGGTTCACACCGATGCCCACGGCAATCTGTTCTCCCAGCTCGGGGGCGACATGGGCGAACATATCGGCTACAGCCTGTTTAACCTCTTTATTTTTGACACTGCCGGCCTCATAATGAAAGGCATCGACAATATGAGCTTTTTCCGTTGGAGACATACTGTTCCAGAACAGCGTGGCCTGCCGGAAATGATCCCTAAAGCTCTGACTGCGGGCGCGCACCTTATGAGCGTCAACCCGTTCGGCATAATGAACAAAGCCGCCTTCGGCCTCGTCAGCCGGAGAAGGGGAATTTTGCGCCAGCATATTGGGGAAATAACTGACATTGCCCTGATGAATTCTCATCTGATGGCCGCCGTCGCGCTGGTCATTATGTACCGGTACCACCGGGCGGTTAATGGGAATCTGCCGGAAGTTGGGCCCGCCTAAGCGGCTCAGCTGCGTATCTTCGTAAGAAAATAAGCGTCCCTGCAAGAGCGGGTCATTGCTGAAATCAATGCCGGGAACGATGTTGGCTGGGCAGAAAGCCACCTGTTCCGTCTCAGCAAAGAAATTATCCACATTTTTGTTAAGGGTCATCTTGCCGATGATTTTAACCGGAATCAATTCCTCAGGCCAGACTTTGGTTGGATCGAGAATATCAAAGTCAAAACTGAATTCCTGGCTTTCTTCAATGATCTGTACCCCCAGCTCATATTCGGGGTAATTGCCCTGTTCAATGGCGTCCCACAGGTCGCGGCGATGGAAATCCGGGTCCTTGCCCGAGAGTCGTTGCGCTTCGTCACGCAGGAGGGAATGGACGCCCAACAGCGGCTTCCAGTGGAATTTTACAAACCGCGCCTGGCCCTGAGCATTGATCAACCGGAAGGTATTAACCCCAAATCCCTCCATCATGCGGAAGCTCCGGGGAATAGCACGATCCGACATGAGCCACATGACCATATGGGCTGTTTCCGGTGTGTTGACCACGAAATCCCAGAAGGTATCGTGGGCAGAGGTTGCCTGGGGCACTTCATTATGGGGTTCAGGCTTAATGGCATGAACTATGTCAGGGAATTTGATGGCATCCTGAATGAAGAAGACCGGGATATTATTGCCCACAATATCAAGATTCCCGTCTTCGGTGTAAAACTTAGTGGCAAAGCCGCGCACATCGCGCACGGTATCAGCCGATCCCCGTGAGCCGACGACCGTTGAAAACCGCACAAACACCGGGGTTGTCAGATTGGGGTCCTGCAGGAATTTAGCCTTCGTGTACTCGGACATGGATTCGTAGAGCTGGAAAAAGCCATGAGCGCCAAATCCGCGGGCATGGACTACCCGTTCAGGGATACGCTCATGATCGAAATGAGTAATCTTCTGGCGGAAATGGAAGTCCTCCAGCAACGTAGGCCCTCGTTCACCCAGCTTCAGAGAATCATCGGTATTGGAGATCTTGAGCCCGTTGTCGGTGGTTGCTTTCTGCCCCATATCATTCTCCAGATAGGGACTGAGCTGATCCATCTTTTTCCTGCCGGTATCCACGGAGTTATTCGTATCCAATAAAAACCTCTCCTTTCCTGATCAAAGGTACTCATGCCAGTTAGTATCCCAACCCCATGGTCTTTTATTCCGGAATCATGAGTATCATTTCTTTTAAATATGTCCAAAAGAAAAATAAGCAGCCGGTTAAGGCTGCTGTCATTATTATTTAGATCATTGTCCGAAGCAGCCAAGTTCAGCCGCCTCGGACATCCTTTTTGCTTCGGAGATCCCCCCCAAGGAGGATGCTTACTGAACCTTGCCTAGCAATTGAGCCTGTTCAGCCAGCCAGCTTTCTGCTGCATAATCCAGAGGAAGAGTCCTGATCGTTTCCCAATTAACATCCTCAACATTCATCACGCGCAAATCATATTCCTTGGAATACTGACCACAAGCCTGGCAGATAACCATCTCTGTGCCCGGGTACTCCTCTGACTTGAGATAGTTTAATTTCGAAGCCTCCTCAGTCCCGCAGCGAATGCATCCCACGCGCTTAGCCAACCATTCATGTTCGCATATCAAACAATGCAAGAACCGTTTACCATCAGGCGGAGAAAGAACGGATACCCCCGCCGGCTCTCCACAGATTGGACATGTCAGGCTTTGAGCGGATTGGCTATTCGCTGAACTACTTTCCGTTTTAACCATTGTCTCTTGAAACATCTGAGCAACGCCGCATAAGGCGAGCTGCAAACGGCTGTAGAGTTCCGCGTTAGTCACAAGCCGAAAGGCTTTAAATTTCTTCCAGGTTTCCAATAATTCAATATCGCCGACTACAGTATCACTGACATGGTTTAACCTTTGGCATAATTCCAGAATCGCATTCTCAGGTAACCCCTTGACCGGATAGTACGGGGGGACCCGGGCAGGGCTGAGCCTTTCGGTCCAGAACGCACCTCGCTCGGCCTGCCATTGCCTGACTTCTTGCTTAAGGAGGTTATACATCTGCAAGGCGTTGTCCGTCATAGTTTCTCCTGACTGCTTCATTTTAAGGTTGTTATTCATGAAGGACCTCTCCTCACCATCTATTAGAGATTCTGCTGCTCATTTTTCAGTCGTTCATACCATTTAGCATGATGGGCCTGAGCAAACTTTGCCGGCACATAACCATTGAGCATGCCGGACATAGCAACTCTGGAATCCGGGTGTAAGAGACTCAAATATATATGTCCCAGAGCAGCTGCGGTCATAATAAACATGGAAAGATCATGGACCGGATAAGCCCACCGAACCAAACCCGGCGGAAAATGCGGTGCCCACCACATGACAATACCACTAAGAGTAATGAAAATCGTGCCAAAGATCGTGATTAAGGAATTAATTTTTTCTCCCCCATTGTACTTGTCCTGGGGGGGATAGTTTCCATGTCCGCCGAAGAATTCTTTGGGAAAGGCACTGACATGCTGCAAATCTGATTTCGTAAAGTTAAAGGTAAACTTTAACCATCGCCAATGAAACCTGGGGTTTCCGATAAAGAAAAGCAACCCAACCACGACCACAAAGAAAATAGCTGCAATACGATGAATCACCTGAGCAACATGAATTCCCCCGAAAATAGCCATTGCCGGCTGAAAAAACGTACTGTAAACCCCCAGGCCGGTAAAAAGCAAAACAAAGAAAGAAACCGCATGAACCCAATGACTAAGGCGTTCTCCTTTAGTAAACCGCAAAACCTTGTCTCCAACAATTCGTTTCGGCGCTTTATTTCCTGTTTCAACGTTAGGTGCCATTAGGCTTTCCCTCCTCCTTTATAGTTTCCCTTTAAGAGGTTAGCAAAAACCCCAAAAACAACGGCCGCAGCAGCACCGCCTACAGCAACACTGCCAACCGGACGAATCACATCTTTCCACAGAGTCAGAGAAAGCGGAACGGTCGGATTAGCCGGAAGACTATAAACCTCGGGACTGTCGAGCAACAAGTAAAGAAAGGTCATACCACCCATTTCCTTTTCCCCGTAAAGCTGGGCCTTAGGATGCGTCGTTTTCACCTCAGCAAGGCGCATCTTTGCTTGAAGCAACATAGCATCACGTTCTCCGAAACTTAAAGCACCCGGCTGACAGGTTTGAACACAAGCCGGCAATAGGTTATTTTCAACTCTCTCGATACACCCCGTACATTTATAGGATTTTTTCTTGACCGGGTCGACCTTCGGGACCCCAAAAGGACAGTTCTCAACACAATACCCGCAGCCAATGCATTTGTCCTGATTAATTAAAACATACCCCGACTCTGTCTGAGTAATTGCACTGGAAGAACAGGCCTTCATACAGGCAGGGTCGGCGCAGTGAAAGCATTGTGCCTTGCGCATGAACCAATTCATTGTTTGATTTTCGTATTTTTCGATGAAGGTCATATAAGTCCAGGTTGTCGGTGTAAAATCCTTTTGAGTTTGATAACTGGTAACCAACTGAGTTTTCTCCGCCGGAAGCTCGTTCCATTCCTTACAAGCTACAGAGCAAGCTTTACACCCCGTACATTTTGAAGTGTCGACAAAAACCATTTTTCTTGTCATAGCTATGCCCTCCTTATATCGACTAGGCAAACTTTATACTCTGGAGTACCGGCTCCAGGATCCAAGGCTGCAATCGTTAATTCATTGGTACTCGGCCCGGGACTCAATGAGGCAAAGCCCCAGCTCCATGGCATTCCAATGGTTTCGGTGTCCTTTCCGTTGACTTTATAGGACTGCAGACGGTCCGTTACCAAGGCCCGAACCTTGATTTTGCCGCGGGCTGAAGAAACCTCGACCATATCCCCTTCTTTAACCCCGATCTTTTTGCCCAGGTTTTTACTGATCTCAGCAAAGGGTTCCGGCATAATTTCATTAAGCCAGGGAATATTGCGTGTAATTCCTCCGGCGCAGAAATGCTCAACGACTCCATAGGTGGTCAAAACATAGGGGAATTCGTCCGCCTTACCGATCTGACTCGATACGATCACGGCCACCGGACTGATTGAAACCCCGGGATGCAGGATATTCGTTGTCGGGCTTTCAGTCGGTTCATAGAATTCCGGCAAGGGTCCGTCAACACATAACCCCGCAGGACGTATTCCTATGGGCGGGAATCCATCAGCAGGTGGTTCTGCGGGAAGTCCGCTCATATATGTGGCTGCAAACAACCGCCCTACACCCTCAGGATTCATCCGGAAACTCTGCATACCTTCAGGCGTATCCGGTCCCTTCGTCTTATCCACAACGTCCCCACCGTCATTTCCTGCCCATACATTGGCTGCCGCATCCCACCAAATAAGTTTGCGTTTAGGATCAACCGGCTGACCCAATTCGTCACACGAAGCCCGGTTATAGAGAATACGAACATTTCCCGGCCAGGCAAAACTCCATTCTTTAAACAGTCCCAAGCCTGAGGGGTCATCATTCTTGCGGCGAGCCGCAAGATTTCCATTACCGGTTACGCCGGCATAGATCCAACACCCTGTCGAAGCCGTACCGATAGGTGCTTTAAGATAATCCCCTATAGTCGGCAGGAGCTTAC